>NZ_VKJP01000179.1 GCF_007280575.1 Streptomyces benahoarensis | reverse complement strand
GAGATGGGTATAAGAGACAGGGGGGAGTTCGCCGGTGGTCTCGTACGCCGAGAGCATCTCGATGCGGCGGGTGTGACGCTCCTCGCCGGAGTACGGGGTGGCGAGGAAGATCTCGACGAACTTGGTCGCCTCCTCAAGGGAATGCATCCGGCCACCGACGGAAATCACGTTTGCGTTGTTGTGCTCGCGGCCGAGCTTCGCGGTCTCCTCGCTCCAAGCCAGTGCGGCCCGGACGCCCTTGACCTTGTTGGCGGCGATCTGCTCACCGTTGCCGGAGCCGCCGATCACGATGCCGAGCGCGTCGGCGTCGGCGGCCGTGCGCTCAGCTGCACGGAGGCAGAACGGCGGGTAGTCGTCCTGGGCGTCGTAGAGGTGGGGACCGCAGTCGACGGGCTCGTGGCCGTGGGCCTTGAGCCACTCGACGAGGTGGTTCTTGAGGTCGAAACCGGCATGGTCGGAGCCGAGATACACGCGCATGGCATGAGTGTGGCATGCGGAATGCGGCTCTGTGGCGCCGGGTCTTCGTACATATGGCGGGGAGGTTTCAGCCACTCTTCATACAGCTGAACAGGAACGACAACGATCCGGAGTCGGATCTTCCTAAGCGGTCGGTGTCGACTGTCTAATGCGGGGACTCGAAACCGAGAACCACTGAAGGACGGTGCACATGGGCACGCACCCGCCTACCACGGACGGGCTTCAGGCAGGACTCAAGAACCGGCATCTGTCGATGATCGCCATCGGTGGCGTCATCGGCGCCGGACTGTTCGTCGGGTCCGGAGCCGGTATCAAGGCCGCCGGGCCGGGCATTCTCCTCTCCTACGCACTGACCGGACTTCTGGTCGTGCTCGTCATGCGGATGCTGGGTGAGATGGCCGCGGCCTCCCCCACGTCCGGTTCGTTCTCCGCATACGCGGACCGTGCGCTCGGCCGCTGGGCCGGGTTCACCATCGGCTGGCTGTACTGGTTCTTCTGGTCGGTCGTGCTGGCCGTCGAGGCGACCGCGGCCGCCTCGATCCTCACCAACTGGGTCCCCGCCGTCCCGCAGTGGGCGTGGGCACTGTTGGTCATGATCGTACTGACCGGCACCAACCTGATCTCCGTCAGCTCGTTCGGTGAGTTCGAGTTCTGGTTCGCCGGTATCAAGGTCGTCGCCATCGTCGTCTTCATCGTCATCGGCGCGCTGGCGATCTTCGGCCTGCCTCCGGGCGACCACGCGGTGGGCATGGAGAACCTCACCGGCCACGGCGGCTTCCTGCCGAACGGCCCCGGGGCGATCCTCTCCGGCATGCTGCTGGTGGTCTTCTCCTTCATGGGCAGCGAGATCGTCACCCTGGCGGCCAGCGAGTCGCCGAACCCGGTGAAGGCCGTGCGCCAGGCCGTCAACAGCGTCATCTGGCGGATCGCGCTCTTCTACCTCGGCTCGATCGCGGTCATCGTGACGCTGCTGCCGTGGAACGACCCGAAGCTGGACGCCAGCCCGTACGTGGCCGTGCTGGAGTCGCTGAAGATCCCGTACGCGGGCACCGTGATGGACATCGTGGTGCTGACGGCGGTGCTGTCCTGTCTCAACTCGGGTCTGTACACCGCGTCCCGGATGGCCTTCTCGCTGGGTGAGCGCGGCGACGCGCCGAAGGCGTTCGCGAAGGTCAACAAGGGCGGCGTCCCGGCCGTCGCGATCTGGGCGTCGGTCGCCTTCGGCTTCGTCGCGACGATCTTCAGCTACACCTCGCCGGAAACCATCTTCCAGTTCCTGCTGAACTCCTCGGGCGCCGTCGCGCTCTTCGTGTGGCTGGTCATCTGCTTCTCGCAGCTGCGGATGCGCAAGATCATCGAGAAGGAGATGCCGGAGCGGCTGACGGTCCGGATGTGGCTGTACCCGTGGCTGACGTACGCGACGATCGCGCTGATCCTCTTCGTCGTGGGCTACATGTTCTACGACCCGGACGGCCGCAAGCAGATGGTCCTGTCCGTCGTCGCCGCGGTGGTCGTCCTCGCCATCGGCCTGGTCCTGGACCGGCGCCGTCCCCGCGAGGCCGCCGCCGCCGTTCCGGCGCAGGCCGTGCCCGCCGAGGCGCCCGAGGCCGCCCCCGCGGAGGCCGCGGACCGCGCGTAGCCGCCAGGCACGTAGGGCACGTACGGCACGAAGGTACGGATACGGGGAACGGGCCGGGCCCCGCAGTCACCAACTGGGTGAGTGCGGGGCCCGGCCCGTTCCGCGGTTCCGGGGCCCGGCGCGTGGCATGCGCCGGGCTGCCCGTGGTCCGTCAGCCGCGGCGCCCGGCCAGCTTCCAGGCGGTGGGCAGGGCGCCCATCGCCAGGGCCGCCTTGAGGGCGTCGCCGATGAGGAACGGCACCATTCCGGCGGCGAGCGCCTGACCGAAGGACATGCCGGTGCTCAGCGCGAGGTAGGGGACGCCGACGGCGTAGATCACCGCGAGACCGGCGGCCATCGTCCCGGCGGTGCGCAGTGTGCCCCGGTCGCCGCCGCGGCGGGCCAGCGCGCCGACGACGACGGAGGCCAGCAGCATGCCCAGGACATAGCCGAAGGTGGCGCCGCCGGGGCCGGACCTGCCCTCGGCGAACCACGGCACGCCCGCCATGCCGACCGCCGCGTACAGCGCGAGGGAGGCGAGGCCGCGGCGGGCGCCGAGCGCGGTGCCCACCAGCAGCGCGGCGAAGGTCTGGCCGGTCACCGGCACCGGGGAGCCGGGGATCGGCAGAGCTATCTGGGCGGCGACGCCGGTCAGGACGGCGCCCCCGGCGACCAGCGCGGCGTCACGGACGCGGGCGCGGGTGGCGGTGGCGGCGGGCAGCAGATCGGCGAGGACCGCACCGGGACGGGTGAGAGCGGCAGTGCTCATCAGGACTCCGCGAAGGTCAGAGGGATACGGACAGGTCGGACCCGATGGACGTTAGTCGAGCGGGGCCACCGCGATCATCGTGTGGCGGCGACAAAGCGGCGCCGGGCGGCTTGGAGAGTTCCGAACAAGGCCCACGGTGCCGGGCGCGGCCGCCCGCGCGGACCTTTTCGCAGGTCACGTGATGCTCGTCACCAAGCGGGCGAGCGTTTTGCGGTGGTCGCCGGGGCGGGGAAACTGTGAAGGACCACAGGCCACGCCGTCCGCGGGGCCCCCGCACCTCGCGAGAGTACGAGCCATGCACGACGCACCGCCCTCCTCCGGGAAACCGCCGCTCGGAGAGGGGGCCGGCGAGCGGGAACCGCTCTCCGGGGGGCTCAAGCAGCGGCATCTGACGATGCTGGGCCTGGGCGGGGTGATCGGCGCCGGGCTGTTCGTCGGATCCGGTGCGGGCATCGCGGTGGCCGGTCCCGGCATCACGGTGTCGTATCTGATCGCGGGCGCGCTGGCGATGCTGGTCATGCGGATGCTGGGCGAGATGTCGGCGGCGATGCCCGCGTCCGGGGCGTTCTCGGTGCACGCGGAGCGGGCACTGGGCCGCTGGGCCGGGTTCAGCGTCGGCTGGCTGTACTGGTTCCTGCTGGTCGTGGTGCTCGCCGTGGAGGCGACGGGCGCAGCGCAGATCGCGCACGGCTGGGTTCCGGCGGTGCCGCAGTGGGGCTGGGTGCTCCTCTTCATGGTGGTGTTCACCGGCGCCAACCTCGCGGCGGTGAAGAACTTCGGCGAGTTCGAGTTCTGGTTCGCCACGCTGAAGGTCACCGCGATCGTGCTCTTCCTGGTGCTGGGCCTGCTGGCGGTCTTCGGCGTGCTGCCGGACACCGAGCCGGTGGGGCTCGCCAACCTGACCGGGCAGGGCGGCTTCCTGCCGCGTGGCTGGTCCGGGGTGGTCTCCGGGGTGCTGGCGGTGGTGTTCGCGTTCGGCGGTCTGGAGGTCGTCACCATCGCGGCCGCCGAGTCGGACGATCCGGCGCGTGCGGTGGGCCGCGCGGTGCGCAGCGCGGTGTGGCGCATCCTCTTCTTCTACGTCGGCTCGATGCTGGTGATCGTCACGCTGCTGCCGTGGTCGAAGCTGGTGCCGGGGAAGAGCCCGTACGTCGCGGTGCTCGATCGCATCGGGATCCCGGGCGCTGGGATGATCATGAACATCGTGGTGTTCGTGGCGCTGCTGTCGGCGCTGAACGCCAATCTCTACGGCGCATCCCGGATGATCTTCTCGCTGGCGGAGCGGGGCGAGGCGCCGCGCGGGCTGCTGAAGGTGGCGGGCGGGGGCGTGCCGCGGCGGGCGGTGCTGGCGTCGGTGGCGTTCGGCTTCGTGTCGGTGCTGCTGAACCTCAAGTGGCCGGATTCGGTTTTCCTCTATCTGCTGAACGCGGTCGGCGCGGTGCTGCTCTTCGTCTGGGCGCTGATCGCCGTCTCACAGTTGCGGCTGCGGCGGCGGATCGAGCAGGAGGCGCCGGAGAAGCTGACCCTGCGGATGTGGGCGTTCCCCTATCTGACGTGGGCCGCTCTGGCGGGGATGGCCGCGGTGCTGGTGCTGATGCTGACCGACGCCACCGCCCGGCCGCAGCTGCTGTGGTCGGCGGGGGCCACCGCGGTGGTCCTGTTGGTCGCCGGTGTCCGGGAAGTGCGGGGCCGGACATCCCGTCGCTGAGGCGGAGTTGTGCCGCCTTGGGCGGGCTTGTGGTGGCATACAACGATGACCTGGACACGTACGGTCACGATCGCGTCTGAATACCGAACATTCGCTGTATGCCTGTTGCCCTGAGCGGACACCGACGCCCAGACTGAGCGCGCTTCACCGAGGACCCCCCGTTTACGACCTGGGGAGCAACGCGCCATTCGCAGGGCTGTGCCTGCCGTCGCGGGCGGGGGGCCGGGGGTCGGCGGCGGAGGCGTACAGGTCGCAGCCCCGGGAGAACGCAGATTCGCTCCGCTTCGCTCTCACCACTGGGACAGGTACGACATGAATGGGATACCCCCGTCCGCCGCGACCGCGCGCGAGCGGTCCGACGCGGACCCGGGAGGCGACGGCGGCACCCCGCTGTCCAACGGCCTCAAGCAGCGCCATCTGTCGATGATCGCCCTGGGCGGGGTGATCGGCGCGGGACTGTTCGTCGGGTCCGGTGCGGGCATCGCCGCCGCCGGGCCGTCGATCGTCCTCGCCTATGCGGTGTCCGGCGCGCTGGTCATGCTGATCATGCGGATGCTGGGCGAGATGGCGGCGGCCAACCCGGCGTCCGGATCGTTCTCGGTGCACGCCGGGCGGTCGATCGGGCCGTGGGCCGGGTTCACCGCGGGCTGGATGTTCACCGCGCTGCTGTGTGTGGCGGTGGCCGCCGAGGCGATCGGCGCGGCGGGCATCATGACGCAGTGGTTCCCGGGCACCCAGACGTGGATGTGGGTGCTGCTCTTCATGGTGATCTTCTGTGGCGCCAACCTCGCGTCGGTCAGCAACTTCGGTGAGTTCGAGTTCTGGTTCGCCGCCCTGAAGGTCGCGGCGATCGGCATCTTCCTGATCCTGGGCCTGCTGGCGATCTTCGGCGTCCTGCCGGGCACCAGCGCACCGGGCGCCACCCACCTCACCGGCGACGGCGGCTTCCTGCCCAAGGGCGTCGACGGCCTGATGGTCGGCCTGCTCGCGTCGGTCTTCGCGTACGGCGGTCTGGAGACGGTGACCATCGCGGCGGCCGAGTCGAAGGACCCGGTGCGCGGCGTGGCGCGGGCGGTGCGGACCGCGATGTGGCGGATCGCCCTCTTCTACGTCGGTTCGATGGCGATCATCGTCACCGTCATCCCGTGGAACGATCCCTCCCTCACCAAGAGCGGCCCGTACGTCGCGGTCCTCGACTACCTGGACATCCCGGCGGCCGGTCAGATCATGAACGTGGTCATCCTGGTGGCGCTGCTGTCCGCGATGAACGCCAACATCTACGGCTCGTCCCGGATGGCGTTCTCGCTGACCTCGCGCGGGCAGGGCCCGGCGTTCCTCGGCAAGGTCAGCGGCGGGGTGCCGCGCCGTGCGGTGGTGTTCTGCTCGGCGTTCGGCTTCCTCGCGGTGCTCTTCAGCTTCTGGTGGCCGACGACGGTCTTCCAGTGGCTGCTCAACATGGTCGGCGCCGCGGTGCTGGTGGTGTGGGGCTTCATCGCCGCCGCCCAGCTGCGGATGCGCCGCCAGCTGGAGCGGGAGACGCCGGAGAAGCTGGTCGTGAAGATGTGGGCGTTCCCGTTCCTGACCTGGGTGGCGCTCGCGGGTATCGCGGCGGTGCTGCTGCTGATGCTGCGGGACGAGGACCAGCGCATCCAGCTGCTGTTCACCGGCGGATTCGCGGTGGCGCTGGCCGCGATCGGGTTGCTGCGGTCGAAGCTGGGCCGCACGGAGGGCGAGCGGACGGCGGCCGGCTGACCGGACCGCACGCACCGCACGAGGCGGGGCGGGACTCCTTCGGGGGTCCCGCCCCGCCTCCGTCTTCGGAACCAGGCAGGCCGCCCTTACCGGGCCGGTGATCACCCCGGCTGGTAGCGTGGCGACCGTTCTTGCACATCCATTGCAATAGCTCCCTGTTGCAATAAGAAGGCGTAAGCAGTTGGAGAGGCTGGGCACATGGCGACCTACACCCTTCCGGAGCTCCCCTACGACTACTCGGCGCTGGCCCCGGTCATCAGCCCCGAGATCATCGAGCTGCACCACGACAAGCACCACGCGGCCTATGTGAAGGGGGCGAACGACACCCTGGAGCAGCTCGCCGAGGCCCGCGACAAGGAGCAGTGGGGCGGCATCAACGGGCTGGAGAAGAACCTCGCGTTCCACCTCTCCGGGCACATCCTGCACAGCATCTACTGGCACAACATGAGCGGTGACGGCGGCGGCGAGCCGGACGCGAAGGACGGCGTGGGCGAGCTGGCCGACGCCCTCGCCGAGAGCTTCGGTTCGTACGCCGGTTTCCAGGCCCAGCTGACGAAGGCCGCCGCCACCACGCAGGGCTCCGGCTGGGGCGTGCTCGCCTTCGAGCCGGTCAGCGGCCGCCTGATCGTCGAGCAGATCTACGACCACCAGGGCAACGTCGGCCAGGGCTCCGTGCCGATCCTGGTCTTCGACGCCTGGGAGCACGCCTTCTACCTCCAGTACAAGAACCAGAAGGTCGACTTCATCGAGGCGATGTGGCAGGTCGTCAACTGGCAGGACGTGGCCAAGCGCTACGCCGCCGCCAAGGAGCGCGCGCACACGCTGCTGCTGGCCCCCTGAGGCCCCTTGAGCGTCCTGCCTCGTGATCGTCTTCTCACCCTTCACCCGGCAGGCGGAAGAACGGCGGGGCCCCGCGAGGACGTGACTCGCGGGGCCCCGCCCATGTCCGGGGGGCGTCAGTCGAAGACCGGACCGGCCGTGCGGGTCCGCTTGATCTCGTAGAAGCCGGGGACAGAGGCGACCATCAGGGTGCCGTCCCACAGCTTGGCGGCCTCCTCGCCCTTGGGCGCGGGCGTGACGACCGGCCCGAAGAACGCGATCCGCTCACCGTCCGCGCCGGGCACCGCGATGACGGGCGTGCCGACGTCCTGCCCGACCAGCTCGATACCCTCCTTGTGAGAGGCGCGCAGCGCGGTGTCGTACGCGTCGGAGTCCGCGGCCTCGGCCAGCTCGGCGGGCAGGCCCGCGTCGGCGAGGGCGCCCGTGATCGCGGCGCGGTCGCGGCCCAGACCTTCGTTGTGCATACGGGTGCCGAGGGCGGTGTAGAGCGGCCCGAGGACCTCGCTGCCGAACCGCTGCTCGGCGGCGATGCAGACCCGCACCGGGGCCCAGGAGCTGCCGCCGGGCCGCATCGGCTCGGCGTACTCCGGCGGCAGTTCGTCGAGGCGGTTCTCGTTGAGCACCGCCAGGCTCATGACATGCCAGCGGACCTCGACCGGGCGGACCTTCTCGACCTCCAGCATCCAACGGGACGTCATCCAGGCCCAGGGGCAGAGCGGATCGAACCAGAAGTCGGCGGGGGTCTTCGCGGTGTCGGACACAGGCTCTCCTCGTGTGCGGGGACGCCGGGGCGTACGCCGGTCGGCGCCCGCTTCAACAGAGATCGGGCGTGCCATGATTCCCGTGTTCGACCGGTGGACGACGAAACCGAAGAAGACGACGAACAGGACGAAGGAGTCACAGCGTGCCAGGTGAGAATCTGTCCCGGGACGAAGCCCACGAGCGCGGACGGCTGCTGAGCGTCGACGGGTACGACGTGGCGCTGGACGTCCGGTCGGCGGTGAAGGGCGAGGGCACCTTCCGCTCGCTGACCACGATCCGCTTCCGCTGCGCCGAGCCGGGCGCCACGACCTTCGCGGATCTGCTGGCGCCGTCGGTGACGTCGGTGACCCTCAACGGCACGGTGCTCGACCCGTCGGCGGTCTTCGACGGCACCCGCATCACGCTCGCGGACCTCGCGGCGGAGAACACCCTCACCGTCGACGCGCAGTGCGCCTACAGCCGCACCGGCGAGGGCCTGCACCGCTTCGTGGACCCCGAGGACGGCGAGGTCTACCTCTACACGCAGTACGAACCGGCCGACGCCCGCCGGGTCTTCGCCACCTTCGAACAGCCCGACCTCAAGGCCCCGTTCACCTTCGAGGTGACCGCGCCCGAGGAGTGGCTGGTGCTCAGCAACGGCGCGGAGGAGGGCGAGCCGTCCGGCGGCCGCCACCGCTTCGCGACGACGCGGCCGATCTCCACGTACATCACCGCGGTGGTCGCCGGGCCGTACCACTACGCACGCGACAGCTACCGGCGGACGTTCGAGGACGGCACGGAGCTGGTGATCCCGCTGGGCGCGCTGTGCCGCAAGGGGCTGGCCAAGCACTTCGACGCGGACGACATCTTCACCGTCACCAAGCAGGGCCTGGACTTCTTCCACGACCACTTCGACTACCCGTACCCGTTCGGCAAGTACGACCAGGCGTTCGTCCCGGAGTACAACATCGGGGCGATGGAGAACCCGGGGTGTGTGACGTTCCGCGAGGAGTTCGTCTTCCGCGGCAGGGTCACCGAGGCGGCGTACGAGCGCCGGGCCAACGTCATCCTGCACGAGATGGCGCACATGTGGTTCGGCGACCTCGTCACCATGGAGTGGTGGGACGACCTGTGGCTCAAGGAGTCGTTCGCGGACTACATGGGTGCCCTGTCGCTGGTGGAGGCGACGCGCTTCCGCAACGGCTGGATCACCTTCGCCAACCACCGCAAGGCGTGGGCCTACCGCGCCGACCAGCTGCCCTCCACCCACCCGGTCACCGCCGACATCCGTGACCTGGAGGACGCCAAGCTCAACTTCGACGGCATCACGTACGCCAAGGGCGCCTCCGTCCTCAAGCAGCTGGTGGCGTACGCGGGCCGGGACGCGTTCCTGGAAGGCGCCCGCCGCTACTTCAAACGGCACGCCTACGGCAACACCCGGCTGACCGATCTGCTGTCGGTGCTGGAGGAGACCTCCGGCCGCGACATGGCCGCCTGGTCACGCGCCTGGCTGGAGACCGCCGGGGTCAACGCGCTGACCCCGCAGGTCACCTATGACGCACAGGACCGCATCACCGAACTGAGCGTCCTCCAGGAGGCCGCCGCCTCCCACCCGGAGCTGCGGCCGCACCGGGTGGCGGTCGGCCTCTACCGGCGGGAGGACGCCGACGGTTCGCTGGTGCGCTACGCCCGCGCCGAGGTCGACGTCGCCGGTCCGCACACCGTCGTCGCGGAGCTGGCGGGCGCCGAGCGGCCCGAGCTGATCCTCGTCAACGACGACGATCTGACGTACTGCAAGACCCGCTTCGACGAGGGCTCGCTCGCCACCCTCCGCACCCGCCTCGGCGACCTCGCCGACCCCCTGACGCGGGCCCTGTGCTGGTCGGCGGTGTGGGGGCTGACGCGCGACGGGCTGATGCCGGCCCGCGACTACCTGGACCTGGTGCTGAGGTTCTCGGGGCGGGAGAGCGACATCGGCGTGCTCCAGACGCTGCACACGCAGGCGCAGGGGGCGCTGGAGTCGTACACGGCGCCGGAGCACCGGGAGGCGGCGGCCCGAGCGCTGGCCGAGGGTGCGCTGCACGAGCTGCGGGTCGCCGCGCCGGGCAGCGACCACCAGCTGGCCTGGGCCCGTCACTTCGCCGCGGTCGCCGCCGAGCCCGCCGACCTCCAGCTGCTGCGCGGCCTGCTGGACGGCACCGCGCGCATCGACGGGCTGGACGTGGACCAGGAGCTGCGCTGGACGCTCCTCGCGGCGCTGGCCTCCGCGGACGCGGCCGACGCCGCCGCGGTGGACGCCGAGCTGTCCCGCGACGACACCGCGTCCGGCAAGCGGCACCAGGTGCGCTGCCTGACCGCCCGGCCGGACGCCGGTGTCAAGGCGCGGGCATGGGCGGACGTGATGGAGTCGGACGCCCTGTCCAACGCGCTGGTGGAGGCCACCATCAGCGGCTTCGCCCGGCCCGGTCAGGGCGAGCTGCTGGCGCCGTACGGCGAGCGGTACTTCGCGGCGATCGAACGGATCTGGCAGGACCGCTCGATCGAGATCGGTATGGCCGTGGTCCGCGGGCTGTTCCCGTTCTGGCGGATCGAGCAGGCCACGCTGGACGCGACCGACGCCTGGCTGACGGGACACGCGGACGCCGCCCCGGCGCTGCGCCGCCTGGTGTCGGAGCAGCGCGACGATCTGGCGCGTGCGCTGCGGGCCCGGGCGTGTGATGCGGGGGCGGGCGAGCGGGGGTGACGGGGCCGGACCCAGCCCGGTCGGGAGGCGGCGGGCTTGCGGCCTCCGGCGGCCCGGGCCGGGCCCCGGCCGCGGTGCGGGCCGCCGGGCCCGGCGGGTGCGGGCCCGAACACCCGTCCATCTGAACGGAGTTGTCCGCTTCCTGCCACAGGTGTGTAACAACCGTGAGCGGGCGGCCCGCGCACGGGAAGGTGCCGGGCATGACCCAGAACACCCCGCTCTCCCCGCTCCCCCGCACCGACGGCAGCAGCCCACTGGTCACCGCGCACCGGTTGCGTGAGCGGGGCGTCACGCCCACCGAGGCCGCCGGGCGCTGCCGCCCCGGCGGCCCCTGGCGCGAGGTGCTGCCCGGCGTGTACCTGCTGCGTCCGGGGCAGCCGTCCACCGAGGAGCGGCTGCGCGCCGCCGTGCTGTACGCGACGGAGCGCGGCCCGTCGGTCCCGTATCAGGGCGGCGGGGTGCGCCCGGGCGCGCGGGCGATGCTGACCGGTCCGGCGGCGCTGGCGCTGCACGGCGTCGCCGCCGCTCCCCCGCTGCCGTCGCTCAACCGGCTGCACGTCCTGGTGGGCCGCGGGCGGCGGCTGCGCTCGGCGGGTTTCGCCCGGGTCGTCCGGTCCGCGGAGCTGCCGGGGGCCGAGGAGATCGACGGGCTGCCGGTGGCCCCGGTGGCGCGGGCGCTGGCGGACACCGTGGCGACGCTGACGGATACGGCGGCGGTGCGGCATCTGGTGACGGAGGCGGTACGCGACGGGCACGCCGAGGCGGCCACGGTCGTCGGCGAGCTGCGGCGGGCACGGCTGGCGGGGCGGCCGCACGTGGTGGACACGATGACGCTGCTGCTGGCCGGGGACCGCGCCCGCGCCGAGGACCGGCTCTACGCGCTGGTCCGCGATCACGCGCTGCCGGACCCGCTGTGGAACGTCGGCCTGCGGCTGCCGGGCGGCCCGCACCTGGGCGGGGTGGACGCGTACTGGCCCGCCGAGGCGGTGGCGGTGGAGATCGACACGGCGGCGCCCGACGGCGACGGCACCCTGCCCGGCGCGGCCTGGAACCGCAAGCGCGAACATCTGGAGCGTCTGGGCATCACGGTGGTCCGCTGCACCCCCGACGACCTGCGCCGCGCCCCCGGGGAGCAGGCGGTCGTGGTGCGTACGGCGCTGATGGCGGCGGCGGACCGGGACCCGGCGGGGGCGGTGGTGGTGGCGCCGCGGTAGGGG
>NZ_VKJP01000178.1 GCF_007280575.1 Streptomyces benahoarensis | reverse complement strand
CTCCCCGCCCGCACCGCCCCTCACGAGCAGACAAGGGAGTCCGCCACCGTGGCCATCTCCGTCTTCGACCTCTTCTCCATCGGCATCGGCCCCTCCAGCTCCCACACGGTGGGCCCCATGCGCGCGGCCCGGATGTTCGCCGGCCGCCTCAAGAAGGACGGACTGCTCGCCCAGACCGTCTCGGTGCGCGCGGAACTGTTCGGCTCGCTCGGCGCCACCGGCCACGGCCACGGCACCCCCAAAGCCGTCCTGCTCGGCCTGGAGGGGCACTCCCCCCGCACCGTCGACGTGGAGAACGCCGACACCCGCGTCGCCGAGATCCGCGAGAGCGGGCGGCTGCGCCTGCTGGCGGCCGAGATAGGGGAGGCCCACGAGATCGCCTTCGACGAGGCGACCCAGCTGATCCTGCACCGCCGCCGCTCCCTGCCGTACCACGCCAACGGCATGACCCTCTTCGCGTACGACGAGCACGGCGCCCCGCTGCTGGAGAAGACGTACTACTCGGTCGGCGGCGGCTTCGTCGTCGACGAGGACGCGGCGGCCGAGGACCGGATCAAGCTCGACGACACCGTCCTGACGCACCCGTTCCGCACCGGCGACGAACTGCTGCGGCTGACGCAGGAGACCGGGCTGTCCATCTCCGCGCTGATGCTGGAGAACGAGAAGGCGTGGCGCACCGAGGAGGAGATCCGCGCGGGGCTGCTGGAGATCTGGCGCGTGATGCAGGCGTGCGTGACGCGCGGTATGACCCGTGAGGGCATCCTGCCGGGCGGGCTGAAGGTCCGCCGCCGGGCCGCCAACGCCGCCCGCGCGCTGCGCGCCGAGGGCGACCCGCAGGCGCACGCCATGGAGTGGATCACCCTCTACGCCATGGCCGTCAACGAGGAGAACGCGGCGGGCGGCCGGGTGGTGACCGCCCCCACCAACGGCGCGGCCGGGATCATCCCCGCCGTCCTGCACTACTACGTGAACTTCGTGCCCGGAGCCGACGAGGACGGCGTGGTCCGCTTCCTGCTCGCCGCCGGCGCGATCGGCATGCTCTTCAAGGAGAACGCCTCCATCTCGGGCGCGGAGGTCGGCTGCCAGGGCGAGGTCGGCTCGGCCTGCTCGATGGCGGCGGGCGGCCTCGCCGAGGTCCTGGGCGCCACCCCGGAGAAGGTGGAGAACGCCGCCGAGATCGGCATGGAGCACAACCTCGGCCTGACCTGCGACCCGATCGGCGGCCTGGTGCAGATCCCGTGCATCGAGCGGAATGGCATGGCGTCGGTCAAGGCCGTCACCGCGGCCCGGATGTCGCTGCGCGGCGACGGCCGCCACCATGTCTCCCTCGACAAGGTCATCAAGACGATGAAGGACACCGGCGCCGACATGTCGGTCAAGTACAAGGAGACCGCGCGGGGTGGGCTCGCGGTGAACATCATCGAGTGCTGAGGAAATGGGCCCTGACCAGCGCATTCGTCTCCTTCAGCGCTGTCAGGGCCTTCCCTGTTCCTCGCGGGGTGACGACGACGTACTCGGCACGTCGTCATTCCCTCTTCCTGCGCCTGGCCTGATCTGTCCTCGGGAGCCTGTCCGGGGGCGAGGTCCCCGGTATGCGCCTTCCCGCGCCCGCGTTCCTGCCTTCCCGGACGCGGCGCGGAGGCCATCGGCCAGTGAAGTGATCAGGCGGGTGCCCCGAGTGGCCGCATCGCTCAGGGGCGAGGATGCGAGGCAGAGCATCCGCGGTGACGATGAAGAGGCGAGGGCGACGGCGCGCCACGATCCGCGCGCCAGGAGACCCTCGCATCGACCGTAGGCAGGAGGATCTCACGATGACTGCGACGACAGGTGCAGCCCAACCTGCTCACCCCGAGCGCCCGGGCAGGTCGGATGGGGTCTGCAGCGAGTTCACCGTCTTTACCAAGATCAAGCCGGGCCACGCGGATGCTCTGCGCAAGGATCTCGCCAAGATCGCCGGCGCGGAGAACCGTGCTGCGCTGCGCCAGATCGGCACTCTGCACGACGCACGGCACGTGATCTTCGACAACGACACCCAGTTCATGTTCGCCAGCGTCTTCGACGGCTCCTGGGACACCTACATCGACGACTTCGGCAAAACGGTAGTGGGGAAGCATTTCGACACGATCTTCGCGCACAGCGAAGGGTTCCCCGGCGTCAGTGATCCAGGGGTGAAGGACTGGTTCGTCGCCCACCAGGAACCCGCGGGGGTCTTCGTCAGCTCCTATCCCGATCTGACCGTTCAGCAGATCTGGAAGGACCACCGAGTGGACGAGGCGTTCGAGGAGGTGCTGGACACCCCCGAGTTCCGGGCCGCGCTGGACAACCCGGCCAACGCGGAGTTGGTGGCCACGCCGGCCTTCCAGAAGCTGTTGGAGGAAGCCTCGGCCTAGAACCCGGACACAGCCACCCCTCAGAGCCGACCCACCATCGGTGGACCGCGTCGGCTGGTGCGAGTCAGCCGTTGCAGGGCTGCTCAGGCAGAGACCGATGTGGAGGCGCAAGCGACCATGAACACGGCGGCAAGAACCAGCGCGGCGAGCGTGCGCGTCGAGATCGACGACGTCCAGAGCGGGGCCCTGCGTCCGCGGCCCGTTCCCTATGAGGGAAAGTTCATCTTCCTGCGCGTCGATGACCGCCATGCAGGGCGCGCCCTGCTGCGGCGGCTGCTCCCGCTGACCGCGGCTGGTCTGCCCGAGGCGGACCGGAGCCGGGATGCCTGGGTCGCTGTGGCGTTCACCTATCAGGGACTTGAGGCCCTGGGGGTGCCGCAGGAGTCGCTGGACAGCTTTCCGCAGGCGTTTCGTGAGGGCATGGCCGCTCGGGCGGAGCTGATCGGCGACGCGGGCGAGAGTGCACCGGCCCATTGGGAGGCACCGTTCGGAACCGGCGATGTCCACATCGCGTTGAGCGCCCTGTCCTCCGATGCGGCGCAGCTGGACAAGGAGCTGGAACGGGCCCGTGTCGCCTACGAGGACACGCCCGGCGTCCAGGTGATCTGGCAGCAGGACGTCCACCAGCTCCCGACCGGACGCACCACCTTCGGCTTCCGTGACGGCATCAGCCATCCGAACATCGAGGGCGTCGGGCTGCCCGGCTCCAACCCGCAGGAAGCCCCCATCAAGGCCGGAGAGTTCATCCTCGGCTACCCCGACGAGACCGGGAGCCTGCCGCCCATGCCCAGCCCTGAGGTGCTGGGGCGCAACGGGACCTACGTGGCCGTCCGCAAGGTCCACACCAACGTGGCGGCCTGGCGGCAGTACCTGCGCGCGAACAGCTCCAGCGCCGAGGAGGAGGCCCTCCTGGCGGCGAAGATGGTCGGGCGCTGGCCCAGCGGAGCACCGCTGGCGCTGGCGCCGGAGCACGATGATCCGGAGCTGGCGGCCGATCCGCACCGCGTCAACAACTTCCTGTACCGGGAGAACGACGACCGAGGCTTCCGGTGCCCGGCCGGCGCGCACATCCGGCGCACCAACCCCCGCGATTCCACCATCATCGGCGACGCCCGGATGCACCGCCTCATCCGCCGCGGCACCACCTACGGCCCGCCGCTTCCGGAGGGCGTGCTGGAGGACGACGGCGCGGACCGGGGTCTGGTGGGTGTCTTCATCGGAGCCCATCTGGAGCGACAGTTCGAATTCATCAAAGCCGAGTGGGTCAACGACGGAAACTTCATCGGCCACCCCGGCGAGAAGGACCCCGTGGCCGGGCACCACGGCGGAACCGGCAGTGTCACCATCCCGGAGAAGCCGGTCCGCCGGCGCCTGCAGAACCTACCCAGTTTCGTGGTCACCCGCGGCGGTGAGTACTGCTTCGTACCCGGTCTGCGTGCTCTGCGCTGGCTCGCCGAACTGGAGGACTGACGGCGATTCCCCTCGCCCGAGGGTCCGATCACGCTCTCCGAGGAGAGGCCGAAGTCATGGCAGCACAGTTCGTCCGCTACACACCTGACGTCGAAGACGACGACCCGAACTTCGACCAGAGCCTGCAGACGGTGATCGACAAGACCGAGAGCTTCATCGCCGAGTCGGTCCAGGCGGGCGGCACCGGACAGGCCCTTCGCGACGCCCATGCCAAGGGCTACGGGCTGGTCCGAGGGGAAGTGGAGATCCTGGACGGGCTTCCCCCCGAGTACGCCCAGGGCATCTACGCGACCCCGGGAACCCACGACGCGCTCATCCGCTTCTCCAACGGCTCGCCTCACACCGGAGCCGACGCGCGACTGGGCAGCGCCACCGGACTGGCACTGAAGATCTTCGACATCCCCGGCCCGACCCTGCTGGAAGACGAACCGGACACAGGCACCTTCGACTACGCCAACATCAATGGACCGATCTTCTTCTGCAACACGATCGAGCACTACCTGTTCATCCAGGAACTGTTCCTCAACGCGCCGTCCTACTTCTCCCAGGGCCGCCCCGGCGCACATCGTTTCTTCACCGACTTCGTGACCGGAAAGGGAACGCTGGAACAGGACAGCTGGGCGTGGGACGAGTTCCTGGCTTTCCTGCGACTGTCCAAGATCCTCCCGGTCAACGTACTGCTGTCGAGCTACTGGACGATGGGTGCGGTCCGGCACGGGGACTACATCGCCAAGGTGCGCATCACCCCCGATCCGTCCGCCGCCGCCGCGGTGGTCCGGCGCGACATCGACCCGGCCTCCGCGCCGGAGGTCTTCCGACCAGCCCTGCAAGCCGAACTGCAGGAGCGTCCCTACGCCTTCGACATCCAGGTCCAACTCTGCACCGACCTGGAGCGCATGCCAGTGGAGGACACCACCGTGGAGTGGCCCGAACAGCTCTCGCCGTCCGTCACCGTGGCCAGGCTGAGGCTGCCACAACAGGACATCTCCGGCCCGGAAAACCTGGCGAAGATGGACGCGCTGTCCTTCACGCCCTGGCGGGTCACCGCCGAACACGCCCCCCTGGGCAACATCATGCGGGCCCGCAAGGAGGTCTACCGGCACTCCTCCATAGAACGCCACAGGCTCAACGACCAGCCGCGCACGGAGCCCCGCAGCGCCGACGAGGTGCTTGGCCCACCCCGATGAAGCCGTCCAGCTCCTATCGGTGGCGATTCAGTGTTCGAGCACCACCTTGGCCAGCACGATGACCGCTCCGAGCAAGAGATTGACAGCACCGTTGACCAACACCACGCGTACCGTGGCGCCGCCCCGCACGACGGGGACGGTTGCCCAGCCCACCTGCTCGATCAGGGCGACGATCAGCGCACACCACGTGGTGCCCGCCATCCCCAGGCCGAACGGCGAGCTGATCGCTACCGCGGCGGCGGGCGGAACGGCCACCTTGACGATCGGCCATTCACGCGCAGCGACCCGGCGGACCTCCCCCCAGGTCACAGGGTGACACAACAGCCGTTCCCCTGCGAGGCGCGCGTAGACGTGCGCCGCCCAGAACACCACACCGGTGATGAGCAGGAGCAGCATCAGCTTGATGCGGGGAAACGGACCGAGCGTCCCGGCGGTGGCCACCACTGACGCCGCAAGGATTGAGCCGTAAACAGCCCCGACGTAGTCCGTCCGCATCCCCGAGGGCGCCTTCGGTACGTCCCCGTGCGTGGTAACTCGCCATCCCACACACCCAGGATCCACCCGCATCCACCAGCCCGCACAGTCGGCCGATGCGCCCAGCCCCACCCTCCTCGGCACAAACGCCCACACCGGCCAACGCCCCACCCTGCTCAAGCGGCGTTCGGCACCTGCGGACCCCGAAACGAGGACCAGAAAACGCGGCCGCTCACGACCAGCACCCAAGCAGGAAAGACCAGCTCGGACCACGGGACGCTGGTGACGACAAAGAGCAGCACCAGCGCCACGAGGAACCCGAGCCAGCCGAGCCAGCGGGGAAAGAGACCCAGGCCGCGCCCGATCGACGTAGTGGACAAGGTGAACACCGCCGCCATACGCATCCCATAACTCAACAGCACCGTGTAGGTGAAATGCCGCCCCGCCTCCCAACCCTGGGGCGTTGCCGCCAGTTGCGAGGCGCCGGCTGGCCCCACCAAACCCTCGGCCGAGGCCGCGAGCGCGAACAGCATCGCAACGAACAGCAGCCCACTGCCCAAGAAAAGCGTGGCGAAGAACCTGTCCTCCCGCGCACCGACGTAATCGCGTACCGCACCCATGAACCACAGGAAGAAAACCCCGCCGAACGGCACCAGGGCAAGCGCCGTCTGCAGAGCGTCACGGCGCGATGGATCAGCCACCGCGGCCGCCGCACCGTTCGCCTGGCCAGGGAGCGCGAGACGGACCAGCACGATGACCGCAGCCAACAGCAGCGCGAACACCACCCCCGCCACACCCGCCGCCCGTGGCGTCCGCAACACCCGCGCCGGATCTCCACCCTCCACCTGCATGAGCCGCCTCCCTGCACGCGACCACTCCGGGGCCGTCGGCCCACCATCGTGCCGCGCAAGGACGCGATCGAGTGCTCAGGCACACCCCCAGCGCAAACGATCACTCCTACGGGCCAAGTGGATCATCGACGTATCCCCGAGTTGTGCCCCACGTACGCCGCGCGCCGGGCGGACCGGCACCGCGGCCCGCCGCCGCGTCGGCGCCCGCGCCCGCGGCGGGCGGCCGGCCGTCCCGCCGGAACCACGCACCGCGCCACGTGCGTCTGTCACTGTCATGAGCGGCAATGCCCCTGGACGGAACATGAGCAGCGCACCCGGCGCCACCGTCGGCGCCGGATGTCTCCTCGCCTGCCTCGGTGCGGCGATCGCGGCGCTGGTGTGGGCGCCCCGGGCCGCCTTGAACATCGACGGCGGGTTCGAAGGCCAGTCCCGCGATCTCAGCGTGCTCTACGTCGATCTTCCCCTCATCGCGCTCGGCGGCGCGCTGGTCCCGTCCCTGGTCTGGGCGCTGACCGCACGCCGGGTGGGGCGCCCCTGGGTTGCGGCGCTCGCGGCCGGGGCCGCGTTCGCACTCGGGCTGTGGGGGCTCATGGAGTGGTGGACGCCTCGGCAGCACCCTGGCTCAGGCGTCTGACCGTCCGGCGACGGCGGCGCCGCACGCGTCCGGACCGGCCGGCACCCGTCCTCCCGGACCCGGCACGGCTCGTGCCCAGCCGCCCGCCTCCGGAAACCTACCCCCAGACGGTTGTCCATAGCACATTCTGCCTGGTCAAGGCACTTATCCCGGGCACGGCGCGCCGCTACAATGAGTGTCGCTCCGGACGCACAGTGCGTACGGGCCCGAGCTTCGACGGGGAAGGAGAGGCGGCGTGACCACGCTCGACCTCAGCAGCCATCCGGGGCCCCTGGCCAGGCGGTTCCAGCAGGCGCACACCCTGCTGTGGACGACCATGGTCTCCGAGGAGGTCACCTCCCCGCAGTTCGCGGTCCTCAACTCCCTGGTCGGCGAGGAGGGGCTGGATCAGCGCACCGTCGGCGAGCGGGTCGGCCTGGACCGCTCCACCATCGCCGAGGTGATCCGGCGGCTGGTGGTGCGCGGGATGGTCGACAAGATCCGCGATCCGCGCGACGGCCGCCGCGCGGCGCTGCGCGCCACCGACGAGGGCGTCCGCGTCCACAAGAAGCTCGCGGTGCGCACCGCGCGGATGAACCAGCTGTTCCTCTCCCCGCTGGCGCCGTCCGAACGGACCGTCTTCGTGGAGCTGCTGTGCCGCGTCTCGGACGCCGCCGAACAACTGCGCCACCCCACGCAGCCCATCGGCTGATCCCCGGTCACCTTTTCGACGCCGCCACCTCGACCGTCCTGCGCCGTAGTGGTTTCCCCCTTCGCGCCAACTGGCCGTCACCCTGCGGAACTTCTCGGTAGCGATCTGGCGTCTTCCCCAGTGAACGTGCTGAACTGCTGGAACGCAGTGGACGGTTCGAAGAAGCAGGTCGGAACGGCGGGAGGCCGCTCATGCTGCACGGTGTCGATGTCAGCTCGTACAACACGTCGTTCTCCACGGACGGGCTGGACTTCGTGATCATCAAGGCCACCGAGGGCCGCTCGTACCTCAACCCCCACCAGTCGGCGCAGGCGGCGAAGGCGCGTAAGGCCGGGTGCGTGGTCGGCTTCTACCACTTCCTGTGGCCGGGGAACATCGCGGCGCAGGCGCGGTACTTCGTCGAGAAGTGTGCCTCGGTCGGGGGCGACATCCTCGCCGCCGACTGGGAGACCACCGGCAGCGGCACCTACGCGAGCAACGCGCAGAAGGACCAGTTCCTGAGAGAGGTGAAGAAGCTCCGCCCCACGCACCGGGTGATGCTCTACTGCAACCGCGAGTTCTGGCTGCACCACGACACCTCCTCGTACGCCGGTGACGGACTGTGGATCGCCGACTACGTCAAGGCCGGGCATCCGCGGATCAAGGCGAAGTGGCGCATCCACCAGTACACCGACCGGCCGCTCGACAAGGACGTCGCGGACTTCGCGAGCAAGGCCGCCCTCAAGAAGTGGGCGCACCCGGCATAAGGTTTCCGGTGGCCGGTGCGTCCGGCCGACCGGATTCCGACAGAACGAGGAGCAGCCGTGAGTGACCCGGCGTCCATGGCCCAGCAGGAGATCTCCCGGGATCTCCAGGTGAGCGCGTCCTTCGACGCCGGGCACGAGATCGAGCGCCGGGTCGCGTTCCTCGCGAAGCGGCTGACCTCCACGGGCCTGCGCTCCCTGGTGCTGGGCATCAGCGGCGGCGTGGACTCCACGGCCGCGGGCCGCCTGTGCCAGCTCGCCGTGGAGCGCGCCCGGGAGTCGGGCCACGACGCGACGTTCTTCGCGATGCGGCTGCCGTACGGCGTCCAGGCCGACGAGAAGCACGCGCAGCAGGCGCTGGACTTCATCCGGCCGGACCGGCTGCTGACGGTGGACGTCCGTCCGGCGAGCGATGCCGCGCTGGTGTCGGCGGTCGCCGGGGGGCTGGAGTTCCGCGACGCCGCCCACCAGGACTTCGTCCAGGGCAACATCAAGGCCCGGCAGCGCATGATCGCGCAGTACGCGGTGGCGGGCGCCCAGGACGGTCTGGTCGTGGGTACCGACCACGCCGCCGAGGCGGTCTCCGGCTTCTTCACCAAGTTCGGTGACGGCGCCGCCGACGTCGTCCCGCTGACGGGCCTGACCAAGCGGCGGGTGCGCGCGGTGGCCGCGGCCCTGGGCGCCCCGGACGAGCTGGTCGTCAAGGTGCCGACGGCGGACCTGGAGACGCTGGACCCGGGCAAGCCGGACGAGGACGCGCTGGGCGTGACGTACGACCAGATCGACGACTTCCTGGAGGGCCGGCCGGTCGACGATGCCGTGCGCGACGCCATCGTCCGCCGCTACCACGTCACCGCCCACAAGCGGGAGCTGCCACTCGCGCCGTGACGGCCGATGCGCGATACGAAGGGCCCGCCGGTGCGCTTTCCGGCGGGCCCTTCGCCGTCTGTGGGCGCCCCGGGCGCGTACGGGGCAGGCCGTCCGGGGCGGCCCGGGCGCGCGCGGGCCCGTCCGCCCGGCCCGTACGTGGGGACGGACCTGTCATGCGCCGGTAAGGCGACAGCAAGCTTCCGGGGGCTAAGACGTCGGCCGCGGCGGGCAGGGATGCGGCCATGGGAGACCACGAAGCACGATCGGAAGATCCACTGTCAGTGGGGGCGCCTACGCTCCGAGGCATGGGTTACGCACAGCTGCGCGAACTCCGCACCGCGCTGACCACCGCCTCCGACATCGCCTCGTCCCTGCGGGCCACGCCGACCCGGCGGGACGCCGACCAGCTCGTCGACGCACTCCGCCGGGCGCTCACCGCCGCCGGTTCGCTCGGCGAGGCCACCGGCCCGACCGGCTGTGCGCTCCATCCGCACGGCGCGGTCGACCCCCTCCACGGCGACCCGGAGGCCCCGCTGCCGCCCGGGTACGGCAAATGCCTGCTCTGCAACGACCGCCGCAGACGGGCCGACGCCCCGGTCCGCCTGCACCACCGCCGCCGACGGCCCGGCGGGCGGCGCAGCGCGTAGGGCGGTCGTGGCGGGGGCCCGGACGGCCCGAGGCCCCGGCAGGCGCCGCGTCGCGCCGGGCCGGGGCCTGCGGGGCCGTCTCATACCGCCCGTCGTTTCACTCCGGCGCGTCCTGTCCCCGCGGCTCCTTCTCCGGGCGCAGGGCGATCCGGCCGAGGATCACGGCGACGACGAGTGCGCCCAGCGCGATCAGTACGTAGTCCGGCACGGCGTTGCCGATCGACGCCACCCACTCCTCGACGCGGAACTCCGCCTCCGCGTCGAGGACGCCGGGCAGTGCGCTGGTCCCGTTGTAGCGGAGGAAGAGCACGCCGATGGCGATGAAGAAGAGGCCGGACAGGAGCGAGGTGGTGTGCAGCCGCAGCCCGCCGAGGCGCAGTTCCCGGCCGCGCAGCCAGCCGCGGCTGCCCAGCCGGTAGCGGTCCCAGAGCAGGGCGAGGACGAACAGTGGCAGCGCCATGCCCAGCGCGTAGACGGCGAGCATCGACGCGCCGTAGACCGGTGAGCCGCTGACCGCGGTGACGGTGAGGACCGCGCCGAGGATCGGCCCGGCGCAGAATCCGGCCAGCCCGTAGACACAGCCCAGCAGGAAGGTGGAGACGGCCGAGCGGGGCGTGATCCGCGCGGCCGCGGCCTGGGCGCGGCGGGAGGCGAAACCGAGGCCGAGGATCTGCGCGAGCCCCATGGCGATGACGACCCAGCCGCCGACGGTGATCAGCAGGTCGCGGTGGCCGTTGAAGAGCCGGCTGGCGGCGGTGGAGGCGACGCCGAGCGGCACCAGCGTGGTGGCGAGCCCCAGGTAGAAGACGCCGGTGCGGGCGAGCAGCCGTCCCGGGTGGGAGAGCGAGTACGCGAAGAACGCCGGGAGCAACAGCGCACTGCACGGGCTGACGAGCGCGAGGGCGCCGCCGAGGAACGCCGCGAGGTACCCGATGTCGGTCACTTGCCGCTCCCCTTGCCCGCCGTCTTCCCGGCCGCCGCCTTCGCGGCGCTCTCGATCGCGTCGGCGAAGACGGAGGTGGGCTGGGCACCGGACACCGGGCGGCCGTTGACCAGGAAGGACGGCGTGGACTGCACGCCCAGTTCGTACCCCTCCTCCTGGTCCTTCTTCAGGGCGCTGCGGGCGGCCTCGCTGTCGAGGTCGGTGCGGAACTTCTCGATGTCCTCGACCCCGGCGGTGCGGGCCAGTGCGACGAGCTTGTCCTCGGCGAGCGCGTCGCCCTTGCGGGTCTTGGCGTACAGCTCGTCGTGCAGCTGCCAGAAACGGCCCTGGCGCCCGGCGGCCCAGGAGGCGCGGGCGGCGCGTTCGGAGTCGGCGCCGTAGAGGGTGAAGTTGCGGAACTCGATGCGCAGCGTGCCCGCGTCGACGTACTTCTTGATCAGCTCGGGCTGGGTCTCGCGGGTGAACCGGCCGCAGAACGAGCACTGGTAGTCGGCGTATTCGACGAGGACCACCGGGGCGTCCTTCTGGCCGACGGCCAGCGCGTCACCGGCCTCGCGGCGGCTGGTGCGCTCGGCGAGCCGGTCGTAGAGGCGCCGCTGTGCCGGGTCCTCCTGCGGTTCCGGGGCGGCGGCCTTCGGTTCGTTGGGGCCGCGGCCGTCCTCGACGGCCCGTCCGGCCGCGATGCCGATGGCGACGACGGCGATGAGAAGGGCGATGATCGCGCCGACGGCGGCGAGCTTGCGGGTGGGTGAGGTGAGGGTGGGCACAGGTTCTCCAGTCGTACCGGGGTGGCGGAAGGGCCGGACGGCGGTGGCGGGCCGCACGGGGCGGCGACGCGGCACGGGCCGGTCCGGATGCGGGCACACGGGAGCGCGGCGGCGCTCGCGTGGGGCGCCGCTAAATCCGCAGTACGGGCAGGAGCGTGGCGGGGTCGGCGGCTGTCTCTTATACACCTCTCCGAGCCCACGAGACGCTCA
>NZ_VKJP01000177.1 GCF_007280575.1 Streptomyces benahoarensis | reverse complement strand
GCCCCGGCCCCCTCGAATCCCCGGCCCCCGGCACCACGACCCCCGGCTCTCCGGACGCGACGGCGGGGGAGCGGCCGACCGACGCCACCACCTCCCCGACGCCGGACACCGGCCACAGCGCCACCCCGTCGCCGTCCGGCACCACCCGGGGCCCGGGCCGTGGGGTGCCCGGCCTGCCCGGCAACGGCAAGAACGGTTCGGCGGAACGGCGTTCGGTGGTGCTCGCGCTCTGCCGGGACTACGAGGCGGGCAAGCGCGGCGACATGGACCGCGAGACCGTACAGCGCCTGGAGCGCGCCGCCGGAGGCCCGGCGAAGGCCCACGCGTTCTGCCGCCGCTACCTCCAGCAGCAGGGCAACGGCAACGGCAACAGCGGCAACGGCGGCAACGGCGGCAAGGGCAACGGCGACGGCGGCGGCAACGGCGACGGCGGCGGGAACGGCGACGGCGGCGGGAACGGCGACGGCGACGGAAACGCCGACGGCGGGAACGCGGGCACCGGGCAGGGCGGCGGCCACGGCGGCGACGAGGACGGCGACGGACAACCGTCCACCGCACCGGAGACCCCGGCCCCCGCCCCCGGTTCCCCGGAACCATCCGCCTCGGACACCGTGACCCCGACGCCCTCCACCAGCGCGGACGGCACCGCTCCCGCCGCGGTGTGACGTTTTTGCGGCCCCCGGCGCAGTACTGAGTGAGCCGACTGGTCATCGGCGGCGCGTGGGCCGGGTTCCCCCCCGTACCCAGGACCTCGCGCACCTGGCGCGGGCGGGGCACGTTCCCCCGGCCCTGCCCGCGCCCCCCTCTTTCTCCGCGCCGCGCGGGGCCCCTCTGCCTCTTCCCGTGTCCGTCCCTCGGCGGGCGATTCCGTGGTGTCCGGTGGTGGACGGTCCGGCCGCAGGGCGGGGTGCGCGGGGGCTGCGTCACACTGGTGGCATGTCGTCACCCCGCCGCGCGTGCCCCGTCTGCACCCGAGAGATCGCCGTCGTCGGCGGCCGCTTCGCCCGCCACGACCCGCCCGGGCGGCGCACGGTGCTGGAGCTGGTCTCCTGCCCGGGGTCGCGGCGGATCGCCCCGATGATGGCGCCCGCGGAGAAGCTCTTCGACCCGGAGGAACCGCCGTTCCCCGGCCAGCAGCCGCTGTTCTGAGCGGCGCGCAGGCGTTACGGCACCAGGACGTCCAGTTCCGCCATCGCGCCGACCGTGATCTGACGCGTCAGCTCCTCGGCGCGTGTCGCGTCGCCGACCCGTACCGCCTCGGCGACCTGGACGTGCAGTGAGACCGCCGCCGGGTCCGGGTCGGTGAACATCACATGGTGCGCGGTGCGGCCGGTCAGCACCGCGGCGACGACATCGCCGAGCCGGGCGAACATCTCGTTGCCGGAAGCGGTCAGCACCACGCGGTGGAACGCGGAGTCGTGCACGAGGTACGCGTCGAGCTGCTGGCCGCGGGAGGTGGCGACCATGCCCATGGCGTGTTCGGTGAGCGCGGCGCACTGGGCGGGGTCGGCGTGGACGGCGGCGAGCCCCGCGGCGACCGGTTCGACGGCGGAGCGCAGCACGGTCAGCGAGCGCAGCTGCCGGGGGCGGTCCCGTCCGGCCAGCCGCCAGCTGATGACCCGCGGGTCGTAGACGTTCCACTCCTCGGGTGGCAGGACCGTCACGCCCACCCGGCGGCGGGAGGTCACCAGCCGCATGGATTCCAGGACCCGGATCACCTCGCGGACGACGGTGCGGGAGACGTCGAACGCCGCCGCCAGCTCTTCGGCGCGCAGGACCGTGCCCGGCGGGTGATCGCCCGCGGTGATCGCCGGACCGAGGGCTTCGAGCACCCGTGTGTGCGGTCCCTGCCCCTGGTTCTCCATGGGGATCACCCTACGTTCCGCCCGACTGCCTCTTTAAGTATGACGTTTGCGCCACACCCTCTTGAATAAGTCATACGTAATGGGTTTCAGTGGGGTGTCATACCGAGGTCGAAGAAGACAGCGAGGTACCCGGGAATGAGCACGCCCCACGTCATCGTCGTGATGGGAGTTGCCGGAACCGGCAAGACGACGATCGGCCCGCTGGTCGCCGAGGCCCTCGGTGTGCCGTACGCCGAGGGCGACGACTTCCACCCGCCGGCCAACATCGCCAAGATGTCCGCCGGGACCCCGCTGGACGACGCCGACCGCGGCCCGTGGCTGGACGCCATCGGCGCCTGGGCCCACGAGCGGGCCGGGCGCGGCGGCGTGGTCAGCTGCTCCGCCCTCAAGCGCGGCTACCGCGACCGGCTGCGCGCCGCCGCCCCCGAGGTGGTCTTCCTCCATCTCACCGGCGACCGCGCGCTGATCGAACGGCGGATGGCCGAGCGGAAGGGCCACTTCATGCCGACCGCGCTGCTCGACTCGCAGTTCGCCACCCTCGAACCCCTCGGCGCCGACGAACGCGGCGTCGCGGTGGACGTCTCGGGCACCCCCGAGGAGATCGCCGCCCGCGCGGCCGACGCGCTCCGCGTCGTCCCGGCCGCCTGAACCCGGGGCCGGGCCCTCGGGCCCGGCGGCCCCCGCACCTCCCTCCCCTCCCTCTTCCTCCTAGGAATCGCCGTGACTCATCTCAGCGTCGAGATGCTGGCAGCGGACGCGGCCGAGCCGATCACTTCGGCCGGTCATGCGCAGCTGGGCATCGCCGTTCTGGCGGGCATCGCCGTCATCGTTGTGCTCATCACCAAGTTCAAGCTGCATGCCTTCCTGTCGCTGATCATCGGCTCGCTGGTGCTCGGCGCGGCCGCCGGGGCGCCGCTCGACAAGGCCATCGCCAGCTTCTCCACCGGGCTGGGCTCGACCGTCGCCGGTACGGGCGTGCTCATCGCCCTCGGCGCGATCCTGGGCAAGCTGCTCGCGGACTCCGGGGGCGCCGACGAGATCGTCGACACGATCCTGGCGAAGGCGAACCGGCGGTCGATGCCCTGGGCGATGGTGCTCATCGCCTGCGTCGTCGGGCTGCCGATCTTCTTCGAGGTCGGCATCGTGCTGCTGATCCCGGTGGTCCTGCTCGTCGCCAAGCGCGGCAACTTCTCGCTGATGCGCATCGGCATCCCCGCCCTGGCCGGACTCTCGGTCATGCACGGCCTGATCCCGCCGCACCCCGGGCCGCTCGTCGCGATCGACGCGGTCGGCGCCAATCTCGGCATCACCCTCGCCCTCGGCGTCGTCGTGGCGATCCCCACCGCGATCGTCGCCGGGCCGCTCTTCTCCCGCTACGCCGCCCGCTGGGTCGACATCCGGCCGCCCGAGAACATGATCCCCGAGCGCGCCTCGGCGGAGCTGGCGAAGCGCCCGCGGTTCGGCGTCACCGTCGCCACCGTGCTGCTGCCGGTCGTGATGATGCTGGCCAAGGCGCTGGTGGACATCGTCATCGACGATCCGGAGCACTCCGTGCAGCGGGTCTTCGACGTCATCGGCTCCCCGATGATCGCGCTGCTGACCGGTGTCGTCGTCGCGATGTTCACGCTGGGCCGCGCGGCCGGGTTCACCAAGGGCCGGATAGCCACCACCGTCGAGTCGTCCCTCGGCCCGATCGCCGGTGTGCTGCTGATCGTCGGCGCCGGTGGCGGCTTCAAGCAGACCCTGGTGGACGCGGGCGTCGGCCAGATGATCCTGGACATCTCCAAGGGCTGGAACATCTCCGCACTGCTGCTGGCCTGGCTGATCGCCGTCGCCATCCGCCTGGCGACCGGCTCCGCGACGGTGGCCACCATCTCCGCGGCGGGCCTGGTCACCCCGCTCGCCGCCGACATGAGCAGCACCCATGTCGCCCTGCTGGTCCTCGCCATCGGTACCGGCTCGCTGTTCTTCAGCCACGTCAACGACGCCGGATTCTGGATGGTCAAGGAGTACTTCGGCATGAACGTCGGCCAGACGCTCAAGACGTGGTCGGTGATGGAGACGTTGATCTCGGTGGTCGGCATCGCCTGTGTGCTGCTGCTGTCTCTGGTGGTCTAGCGAGCGACGCGATGCCTCTTCGCGACGGGGCCGTACGGGCGGGAGGGCCGCCGGTGCGGCCCCGTTCGCGTAGGCGGGCGCTACGGGGGGAGGGCTCGGTCAGTCGCCGCCGACGTCCGCCTGCGGAGGTACATCCGATCAGCCCGTCGGTACTAACCGGCAGACGACCTGGTCCCGGATCTCCGCGAGACGGGCGTCGACTTCCGGCGCCGTGGCGCCTGCGACCACCACGAACCCGTGTCGGTCGGCCGACCAGCAGGCCGGCGTGATCTCGGTTCCCGGTTTCACGATGGTACGGAGCGGCAGCCGACGGGAAACCGGGAATGCCGCCGGAAGCGGGCCGTGGTTCTTGAGGGCCACCAGCGGAATCGCAGTGATGAGCATGCCCTCGCCGATGCTGGAAAGGGCGACTCCCCCGAGGAAGAAGGCAAGACGAGGATTCCTCAGTGCCTGACCGTAGGACCACTCCTGCTTCTACGCGGACGTTGACATTTCAACCTGTTTCGAGGGATGGATGAAAAGTTTGGTCGGGCATGCTCCACACCGCTCAGCCCACCGCCCCGATCGCCCCCTCCCCGAAGAAGGACCGCAGGCCCTCCACCGCATGGGCAGCCGCATCCTCCGCCGGTGTCGCCCAGGCGATGTAGCCGTCAGGACGTATGAGGTACAGGACGGGATCCGGGCCGTACGCGTCCCGGAGATGGCCGTACGCGTCGACGAGATCGGGGGCCGCGCCCCCGGTGCGGACGATGCGCACCAGGTCCGGATCGACCGGAAGTGCGGCCGGATCGAGGTCGACGTCGCCCAGCGCCAGCAGCGTGAAGTGCGGCCCCCGTAGCAGGTCGAAGAGGCGGAGGGGGGAGCCGTCAGGGGTGGTGCACGGGGCGTCCGGGGCGCGGTCGCCCGCGTGGGGGGCGTCTTCGGGGATGTGGGGGCGTAGCTCGCGGGTGAGGGTGCTGTCGCGGTAGCCGATGCCGAGTTGGTGGAGGTCGCGGCCGCGGCGCCAGTTGCGGTTGCGGTGGAGGCGGGTGCTGGTGTCGAGGATGCGGGTGGCGAGGGGCTGGCGCTCGGCCTCGTAGGTGTCGAGGAGGGTGTCGGGGGCACCGTGGCGCAGGACCTGACCGAGCTTCCAGCCGAGGTTGTAGGCGTCCTGGACGCCGGTGTTGAGCCCCTGGCCGCCCGCGGGGGAGTGGATATGGGCGGCGTCGCCCGCGAGGAAGACGCGTCCGGCACGGTAGGTGTCGGCGCGGGCGGCCCGGGGGCGGTAGACGGAGGTCCACAGCACGTCGCGGATCTGCTCGGGGGCGAGGTGGGTGTGGCGGGCGAGGGCGGCGCGGGCGCCCGCCTCGCTGGGGTCGGGGGTCTCGTCCCGGGCGATGACGAATGCCTGGAAGACGTCGGTGCGGGCCAGCGGGAGCAGCATCACGAAGCCGCGCTTGTCCGGCAGGATCCAGCGGTGCCAGTGGTCGCGGTCGAGACCGTCGATGCGGACGTCGGCGAGGAGCGCGGCGCCCTCCTCCAGGGTCGGGCCGCTCATGGTGACGCCCAGGGCGTGGCGGACGGTGCTGCGGCCGCCGTCGGCGGCGACCAGATAGCGGGCGCGGACCGGGTGCGCCCCGTCGGGGCCGCGGAGGGTGGCGGTCACGCCGTCCATGTCCTGGGCGAACGTGGTCAGTTCGGTGCCGAAGCGGACCTCGCCGCCCAGCTCCCGCAGCCGGTCGTGGAACAGCTCGACGGCGCGGAAGAGCGGCACCATCAGGATGTTGGCGTACGGGATGGCGGGCGTCGGCTCGTAGCGGTCGATGGCGAGGAAGGACTCGGCGAGGCGGCCGTCGCGCCAGATCCCTATCTCCGGGTACGGGCCACCCGCCGCCAGGAGGGCGTCCAGCAGGCCGAGGTCGTCGTAGACCTCCAGGGAGCGCGGCTGGTGGCCGGTGCCACGGGCGCCGGGGGAGAGCGTCCGCTGCCGCTCGACGACGAGGGCGCGCAGGCCGCGGCGGGTCAGGTCGATGGCGAGGGCGAGGCCGGTCGGGCCCGCTCCGGCGATCAGTACGTCGATCTCGCCGGCGGAGCCGTCGGGGGTGGGAACGGCCGCGCCGGAGTCTTCCTTAACGCTGTTAAGTTCCATGCCTCCGAGGCTGCGCTTAACGGTGTTAAGTTGTCAACATGGTTTCGCGCATCGACCGGAAAAAGATGGTGGACGCCGCCCTCCGGCTGCTCAACGAGGTCGGTCTCGACAAGCTCACCGTCCGCCGCATCGCCACGGAGCTGCACGTCCAGGCGCCCGCGCTCTACTGGCACGTCCGTAACAAGCAGGAACTCCTCGATGAGATGGCCACCGAGATGATGCGGCGGATGGCCACCCCGCTGATGGCGGAGCCTGTGCTCGCCACCCCGTGGCAGAAGCAGCTGGCCGACGCCTGCCGCGGCCTGCGCCGCGGACTGCTCGCCTACCGCGACGGCGCCAAGGTCTTCGGCGGCACCCGGATGGTCGGCCAGGGGTACGCCGCGCCGTTCGACGCGTTCATCCGGCGGCTCGTCGAGGCGGGCTTCGCCTTCCCCGACGCGGTCCAGGCGTGGTGGACCGCCTACAACTTCACCGTCGGCCTGGTCATCGAGGAGCAGTCGGTCCACCCGGATCCGGCCCACCCCGAGTACCGCGACCCGGCGTACGACAGCGCCGAGCGTGAGCGGCGGCTCGGCGACCGGTACCCGTACGCGGCGCGCGCCGGTGCCGAGCTGTTCGGCGACATCGAGCGGAACTTCGAGGCGGGCCTGCGGATCATCATCGCCGGGATCGAGGCGACCGTGGAGATACGGCCGGACGCGAGCTGAGACGCCCCCGGCCTGCGGCGCCCGGCCGCGCGCCGCGCCGCGTCGCCGACACGCACCAGGGGCGCGGACCCGACCGGCCCGCGCCCCTGTACGTACTCACCGTTCGCTCACCGCTTCGGGGCGATCGCCCGTTTCAGCACCGGCGTCAGCGGGCGCTCCACCCAGCGGTGCAGCAGCCACGCCAGCAGCAGCATCGACGCGACGGTCAGTGCCAGCGTCGCGGACGACGGGAGTCCGGCGCCGATGTGCAGGGCGTGGACGACGACCCAGCCCAGGTGTTCGTGGACGAGGTAGAAGGGGTAGGTCAGCGCTCCGGCGACGGTCAGCCAGCGCCAGTTCGCCCACCGGAAGTGGCCCAGTGCGATGGCCCCGACGAGGACGAAACCGGCGGTGACGACCGCGACGATGCCGAACTGCGAGCGGTAGGAGAAGCCGCCCGCGGACGCCGGATGCCACAGCCCGGCCACCGCGAAATGCTGTCCGATCAGCCAGCTGACCAGCACGATCGACCAGGCGATCGGATCGCGGGCGCCGTAGCGGTGCAGCAGGTACAGCCCGATGCCGCCGATGAAGAACGGTGCGTACTCCGGCATCAGGACGGTGTCCAGCAGCGGTTCGTGCGCCGCCTGTGCCAGCGCCGCGGCCAGCGTCCAGCCCGCGCAGAACAGCACCACCCGGCGCCGGGTCGCCCCGGGCAGCACCACACAGAGCGCGAAGAGGGCGTAGAACCGCATCTCCGCCCAGAGCGTCCAGCACACGCCCAGCACACGGTGCGCGCCCAACGGCATCTGGAGCATCGTCAGATTGGTCAGCACCTCGCTGGGCGACACCGTCGCGTACACCACGCCCGGTAGCGCGAAGACGGCCGTGACCAGCAGCACCGCGACCCAGTACGCCGGATACAGCCGCGAGATCCGGGACGCGATGAACGCCCGCAGGGTGCGGCCCCAGCCGCTGAGGCAGATCACGAAACCGCTGATCACGAAGAAGATCTGCACGCCCAGACAGCCGTACGCGAAGAAGCCCGAGGCGGTCGGGAACTGCACGGCGGGCGAGGAGCCCCACGCCGTGCCGATCTCGCCGTCGCGTCCGCCGTAGTGGTACGCGGCGACCATCAGCGCGGCCAGCAGTCGCAGCCCGTCCAGCGCCCGCAGCCGGGACGGCGCGCGGCGCGCCCGCTCCGCGGCGCCGGACGGCGCGGCGCCGGTCCCCCCGGCGGCGGGCGCCGGAACCGTCAGCTGCCCGGTCATGCCGACGCGACCCGCCTCTTCAGCCGCCGCTGCACCGCCCGCGCCCGGCGCGCCACCCGCAGCACGGCGGGGTTGCGCGGCAGGAACGCCAGCTGGGAGGGGACCGCGCCGGGCAGCGCCAGCGCGGTCAGCCGCCGCCGCTTGAAGTACCGGCGGGTGTAGGGCGTCAGATGCGCCGACAGGTAGCGTTCGGCGGCCGGGCGCAGCCGCGGGTAGATCTGGTGCTGCATCGCATAGCCGACCGCCTCGACCAGCCCCGCCGGTACGGGCGTGACCGCGGTGGCCGCCGGGTCGTCGAGGTCCGGGACCGTCGCGTCGACGATCGTCACCGGGATGCGGTTGCTGTTCTGGTACGGCGTGAGCCGCTCCAGCAGCAGCCCGGTACCGGTCCGGGCGACCGGCAACCCGTAGAACGCGGACGCCGTCAGCAGCGCCGTGGAGAAGCAGCCGACGACGAGATCCGGCCGCATCCGGGCGTAGACGACCTCGGCGAGCACCGGGGTGTCCAGCACCGTCAGCGTGACGTCGAGCCGTTCCGCCTCCCGTTCCAGCAGCCGCGACCAGCGGGCCGGGGCCGACGGATGCGGTTTGAAGACCAGCGTGCGGTGGCCGCGCGCGACCGCGCCGCGCACCATCCGCACATGCAGGTCCTCCTCCTCCTGCGGCGTGAGGATGGAGAGCGCGGAGAGGTACTGCCCCAGCAGCAACGCCCCGCCCTCGGGGAGGTCCAACTCGCCGGCCGCACCGTCGAGTTCACCGAGGACCTTGGTGAACGCCTCCGTCGGCACGGTCTGCGCCGTCACCCCGAACTCGGTGAGCAGCAGCGGGACGAGGCCCGGCACCAGGTCCAGGTGGAGGAGCCGGTCGATGCGGGTGCCGACCAGCGGGTCGAGCTTGTCGCGGGTCGGGCCGTAGCTCATCAGCCCGTCCGCGTAGACGTCGACCGGCGCGTCCGGGAAGAGTTGGGCCACCGCCAGCGCCGGGTTGACCTGGAGGGACTCGACGACCAGCGCGACGCGGTCGTCGCCCAGCCCCCACTCCTTGCGCAGATACCGCTCCCACAGCGGTACGTCGTCCGGGCGCGGCGACCAGCCGCCCGGGTGGAAGGGGCGGATGGTGTCGTTCCAGGACAGCGCCCCGTCGAAGCGGGCGCGCAGCTTCGCGAAGCCGGGCGCCGTATCCAGCGCCGGGGTGGTCTCCGGCGTCGCCGCGTTGTTGCAGATCAGCAGCAGGTTGCGGTCGGTGGGGGAGAAGGTGTCGCTGTCCAGGGCGGCGGCGAGGGTCGCCGCGCCGTACAGGGTCGACGCCAGGAAGATGCGGGTCAGTGGCCGGGTACCCATCAGGCGGCGACCCCCGAGGCGACGGGCCGGCGGCGCAGCCGCCGCAGCCGGGACGCACGCTGCACATCCATGGAATCCAACGCTTCCCTCAGTACGTCCTGCGGCATACGCTTCAGCGCCGCCGCGCTCAATTCCCGCAGCGCGCGCGCCACCTGCGGTTCGAAACGTTCGATGGAACCGAGATGGTGCGAAATGATCGCGCAATACGTTCGGACCGCTTTCGGCAGCAGCGTGTCCGCATCGCGGTCCTGTGCGGTTTCCTCGATTACCTGATCGAATGCGCGCAGGAAATCCAATTGCCGGACATCGCCGATCTGCGTGAGCGACGACGCGACCCCGCGCCGGTAGAAAACGCCGAGCAGTCCGACCACCGCCATCGATTCCGCCTCGCGGTGCAGCCGCCAGATCCACGGCCGGTCCTCGGCCGTCCGCAGCCCGTCGCGGAACCGCAGCACACCGCTGTCCAGCAGCCGCCGGTGGTAGATGCCCGCCCAGGCGTACGCGTAGTCGACGGAGGTGGAGCGGTCGGCGGGCAGGATCACGTCGCGCGGGTTCATCACCACACCGCGCCGCCCGTGCGGCACCCGGCTGATCGTGCGGGCGCGCGCGGTGCACTGGACGTGGTCGGTGCGGACGAAGTCGCAGCCCAACTCCTCGATGGCGCCCAGCAGATCGCTCAGATGGCCCGGCGCCAGCCAGTCGTCGCCGTCCAGGAAGGTGAGGTACTCGCCGCGCGCCGCGTCCAGGCCGGTGTTGCGGGCGGTGGCGAGTCCGCCGTTCTTCTCGTGCCGCAGCAGCCGGGCGCCCGGCAGCTCGCGTGCGGCACGCTCCAGGATCTGCGGCGTCTCATCGCGCGAGCAGTCGTCGACGAGCAGGAATTCGAAGTCCTCCCGGGCGTTCGCCGCCAGGCTCTTGAGGGTGTCGGGCGCGTATGTCTGCACGTTGTAGAACGGCACGATGACGGAGAGCTTAACCACCCGGGTGACGTTAGGGGCGGCGCCGCCATTCGTCTTTACCGCGGGCGGACGGCACGGTGAACGAAGAATGGCGGGACGGTTAACCGGACCGCATCGGCGGCCGGTTCGCCATTCGGCGACCCGCTGTTAACCGTTTGTTGCGCGGTGGTTGGCCCGCCGAACCGAATCGATTCCTAGCGTCATCGACGTGCCCTCACGTACCTCTTCTACGCCGCGGGTCGCGGTACTCGCCGATTCGGACACCCGGTGGAAATGGGGCGCTTTGACAGCGTACCGAATCCACCCGGAGGCCCGGCTCGACGGCTACCTCCTGCGCGGCCGCGCCACCCCCACGGTCCGCCAGCTCCACGAGGTCGGCGCGCGTGCGCAGACGCTGCGCGAGATCCGCGGGATCGACTTCCTCGACCTGATGCGCGCCGACGCCGGATCCGCCGAGCCCTACGACACCGTCGTCCTCGCGCTGGTCGGCGGCGGTGTCCAGGCGATGCTGCACGGCCTGGCCCGCGCCTGGGAGGGCACCGTCCGCCGCCCCGCCGTCGTCACCGGCTACGTCGGCGTGGTCTACGAGAAGCTCGCCGACGGGCTGCTGCTGCGCCACGGCGCGGACGTGGTGCTCGCCAACTCCCGGCACGACGCGGACCGCTTCCGCGCCGTCTACCGCGGCGCCGGCGCCGACGACTCCGCCGTCACCGAATGCGCCCTGCCCTTCCTCGGCGGCGACCCCTACACCGGCGAACACGCCCCGTACACCGTGGTGTTCGCCGCCCAGCCGTCCGTGCCCGACAACCGCGCCGACCGCGGCTACCTGCTGCGCCGCGCCGTCGAGCACGCCCGTGAGCACCCCGACCGCGAGGTGCTGATCAAGCTCCGCAGCAAGCCCGGCGAGCACACCACACACATCGAGGAGCTGCCGTACCAGAAGCTCGCGGCGAAGGTCCCCGGCGGACTGCCCGCCAACTGCCGCCTGGTCTACGGCAACATGGGCGAGGTCCTGGACCGCACCGACCTGATGGTCACGGTCTCCTCGACCGCCGCGCTGGAGTCGCTGCACCGCGGCGTCCCCACCGCTGTCCTCACCGACCTCGGCATCCGCGAGGTCCTCGGCAACCACCACTTCCTCGGCTCCGGCTGCCTCGCCTCCTGGGACGACCTCGACGCCGGGCACCGGCCCGAGCCCGACGCCGACTGGCTCGCCCGCCAAGGCGTCTGCGCCGACGGCAGCTACCCGCGCGCCTTCGACGCGGTCCGCGCGAAGGTCGCCGCCCTGCACGCCGCCGGGCCGCTGCCGCCGCTCACCCCGTACTACACACCGCGCACCGCCCCCGGCCACCTCCCCGGCATCCTCGCCAGGCACGGCCTGGACCCGCACGGCGTGCCCGTCGCCGGCTGCGCGCCCGAGGGCCGCGAGGCGCCCGGCGGGCTGCGCCGGGTCGCCCGCGACGCGGTCCGCGAGGCCGCCCGCGGCGCCTACCGCCACGGAGTGCAGCGCGTCGCCCCCGCCATCCGCCGCTGGGGGCAGCTGTGACCGTTCCGCCCGCCCGCCAGGGGAGCCCGCGCGGCCCCCGGA
>NZ_VKJP01000176.1 GCF_007280575.1 Streptomyces benahoarensis | reverse complement strand
GCTGTCATCGCTGTCGCCCGCCAGCGGGTCTCCGTCCTGTGGGCCATGCTCCGGGACGGCCGACTCTATGAGAGGGAGTACAACCCCCGCGAGAAGGCGGCCGACGAGGTTCAGACGGCTTGACTAAGAGATTCCGCGGGTAGAGGGCAAGGCGTCATGGTCGACGGGCTGGCCGTGCGGCCCAGCGTTGGCTGGTCCAGGCTTCGCGGATGAGGCGTCGGATCACGATGATCGCGGTCATCAACGCGAGCAGTGAGTTGATGACGACCGCTCGACGTTCCGTGCAGGACAGGGTGAAGTTGAAGCCGCGGCTGTACCAGGAGTTGGTGCGCTCGACGACCCAGCGGCGAGTGTGGTTGATCGGGATCCCGACGCCCTTGGGCTGGATCCGCCACTCGCAGCCGAGCTCGGTCAGCAGTTTGCGGGTGACCGTGGAGTCGTAGCCTGCGTCAAGGTGCACCGTGATCTGCTCAGGCAACGCGAGCTCGAAACGCCCGAGCTTCTCTAGCGTCGGGCGCAGGAACGGGGAGTCGTGCCGGTTCGCGCCGGTCACGACACAGCCCAGCGGAATCCCGCGTCCGTCGGTCATCCGCGACCACTTGATCCCGAGTTTTCCCCGGTCAATCGGTGATTTCCCTGCGACCTCGCCACCGCAGGGCGCTTTGGTGATCTGCCCGTCGACGGTGATGTCGGCCAGGTCCAGGCCCACGACACGGTCGTAGGTCTCCAACACGATCTGCTCCAGCCCTGCGAAGACACCGGCCGCGATCCACTCGTTGCGTCGGGTTCTCATCGTGGTTGCCGAGCACGATTGATCGGCGTGCTTCTCGTACGAGCCGCCGAAGACGAGTTTCGCGACGAGCTTGTCGAACACGATCCGGTCCGGGATCCGTGGGTTGTGACAGCCCCACGGATGTGTCTCGGGGTGCGGTGGCAGGAGGGCCTCGAACTGGACCCACAAGGGCTCGATCGCCCATGCTTCGACGGCGGGCACCGGAGCTCCGTTTTCAGATGTAGAGATGTAGGAGTTCCACGTCAAAACGGATCGCGATGCCCGCGTCACATCATCCTGACGCCCCTACCCGTGAGATGTCTTACCCATCGACCAAACTCAGGAGCAGTCGGTGGGCGTCAGCTACTTCGGTGCCCATGGGCACGTTCCGCTGTGCGTGTCCCTGCTGCTGGCCGCGGTGGGGCATCCTGCTCACCGCGCTGGCGGGCGGCACGCGGATCATGCAGTTGCGCGCGACCGCCCGCACGCATCGCCGGGCCGACCACAGGGCTGTGAAAACCGGGGCCAAGGACTCGTCGAAGGCCCGGAGGTAGCCCGGACTACCGGGAGGCCGCCACAGGGCGCGACTTGTAGAAGGACTCCTCCAGGTAGGCTGTTTCGTGCGGCCGGTAGGGCTCCTCCAGGTAGGCAGCCTCGTCTTCGTCGAGTTCGACGTCCACCGCAGCGACCGCGTCGGCCAGCTGGACCGGCTTGGTGACCCCGACGATGGGCGAGGTCACCGCCGGGTTGCGCATGACCCAGGCCAGGGCGACCTGAGCCGGGGACAGACCCCGCTTGCCCGCGATCTCGTGGACGCGCTCGGCCACTGCCTGGTCCCCGTCGCGGTAGAGGATCTTGCCGCCCTCGTCGGTCTCGGCACGCGCCGTGGCGGTGTCCCGGGCCCGCGTCAGCCTGCCCCGCGCCAGCGGGCTCCACGGGATCACGCCGATGCCCTGGTCGGCGCAGAGCGGGAGCATCTCCCGCTCTGCTTCCCGGTGGATGAGGTTGTAGTGGTCCTGCATCGACACGAACCGGGTCCAGCCGTTCAGGTCAGCCAGGTACAGGGCCTTGGCGAACTGCCAAGCGTACATGGAAGAGGCTCCGATGTAGCGGACCTTCCCGGACCTGACCGCGTCGTGCAGCGCCTCGAGGGTTTCCTCGATCGGGGTGTCGTAGTCCCAGCGGTGGATCTGGTACAGATCGATGTAGTCGGTCCCCAGCCGCTTCAGGGAAGCGTCGAGCTCGGCGAAGATCGCCTTGCGGGACAGCCCGGCGCCGTTCGGGCCGGGGCGCATCCGCATCCAGACCTTGGTGGAGAGAACGACCTCCTCGCGCCGGGCGAAGTCCTTGACCGCCTGGCCGACGATCTCCTCGCTGCTTCCGGCGCTGTACCCATTGGCCGTGTCGAGGAAGTTGACACCGCTCTCAAGGGCCTGCTTGATGATGTCCCGACTGGCGTCCGCGCCCAGCGACCAGGGCTCGCCGCCCCGGTCCGGCTCGCCGAAACTCATGCAGCCGAGGGTGATGGCGGAGACTTCCAGTCCGGTCGTTCCGAGTTTGATGTATCGCATGCTTCCGAACCTAGGAGTTGGAGTGCGCTCTAACGCAATACGTCTCGGTCCGGAATTCGGAGGCGTGGGGCATGTGCGCCCTGTCAGGTTTCGACCGTTTCGGCCAGACGTACCAGAGAACCCAGTGGTAGCGAGTAGCAAACTGTCAATTCTTGGCCGAGCGCGTGGGGCACTACTCAGCCCTCCCGACGGCAAACCGTCCTCGCGGGTCCGTCGCCACGACCGATCATCACTCGATCGCTACGATTCCGTTGGTCCGGGCGGCGGTATCGCGGCGCTCGTGACGGCGCCCCTACCCGCGGGATCTCTAACTCGCCGGGCGTTCCTGCTCGTTCGGATCGAGATCGCGTCGCACTGCCTGGCATCCACGCCCCCGTCGACGGCCGAGGTGACCCCGCCCACCGTAGACCGGGTTGCTGGGTGGCAACAGCGGTTTTGCACCAGATGCAAGCGTCTTGCGGCACGCGGCAGCGCCCCTGCCGCAGCTGGGCCGGGTGCGGTGCTCTGGAGCGTGCCAAGGCCAGCAGCAGGCGGGCCGACGCGCTTTCACCAAGGGGTGTGAACGCGAATGAGCGTACGCAAGAAAGCAGTCGTCATCGGGCTCGGCCACCAGGCATTGGAGGACCACCTTCCGGGGCTGGCCGACTCCCGGTTCGCCCACCTCGCCCCGGTCTGCGACACCAACCCCGACAAGGCCGCCGCCCAGGCCGAACGGCACGGCGTGCCAGGCTTCACCGACACCCGCTCCCTGCTGGAGGACGTGCGGCCGGACTTCGCCATCGTCGCCGTACCCCATCATGCCGGCCGCGAGGTCATCGAGACCTGTGCGGCGGCGGGGGTGCACGTGATGAAGGAAAAGCCGTTCGCCACCAGTCCGGCCGAGGCCGCCGAGCTGACGGCACTGTGCGACAGGACCGGCATCGAGCTGATGGTCACCGTCCAGCGCCGCTTCCACCCGGTCTACACCGCGGCGGTGCAGCTGCTGGAGCAGATCGGGCAGCCGTACCTGGTCGAGGGCCGCTACACCTTCCACTGTTCCGACCCGGCCGCCGGCTGGCGCGGCCGGGCCTCCCTGGCCGGCGGCGGAGCCCTGATGGACATGGGCTACCACCTCATCGACCTGCTCATCTGGTACCTCGGCCTGCCCGACCGCATCCTGGCCGACACCTCCACCGCCGCCCGTCCCGACGCGGACTACGACGCCGAGGACACCGCGCTGGTCCACCTCGCCTACGACACCGGCCTGTACGGTTCCCTGCTCATCTCCCGCTCCGCCGGGCCGAAGACCGAACAACTGACGGTGACCGGCCCCCGCGGTGCCGTCGTCATCGCGCGAGGACGGATGCAGCGCCTCGCCCCGGACGGGCAGCAGATCGAGTCCCTGACCCTCGAACCGGTCTGGCCCTGCTCCGCGACCGCGCAGATCGACGGCTTCTGCCGCGTACTCGACGGCGAACGGACCAACCCCTCCGGCCCCCGCACCCACGTGGCGCACGCCGCGTTCCTGGCCGCCGCCTACACCTCCCGGACCACCCTCGCGCCCGCAGATCCGAAGGTGTACCTGTGACCGCCACCGCGCCCCTCGCCCTCCTCGGCGGCCCGCCCGCCATCACCATCCCCGGCCCGCACTTCGCCTGGCCCCTGATCGAGGACCGCGACGTCGAGGCGGTCACCAGCCAGCTGATGTCCGCGGTGTCCATCGCCGGCCGCTCCGGCATCGTCGCCGAGCTGGAGGACGCCCTGGCGGCCTTCCTCGGCGTCCGGCACACCGTCACCACCTGCACAGGAACGGCCGCCCTGCACTCGATGTACGCCGCCGCCGGCATCGGCCCGGGGGACGAGGTGATCGTGCCGGCGCTCACGTTCCACGCCACGGCCACCCCGCTCTTCCACCTCGGCGCCCGTCCCGTGCTCGCCGACGTCGACACCCACGGCCAGCTCGATCTCAACGACGCCGCTCGCCGCATCACGGCGCGTACGAAGGCGATCGTCGCTGTCCACCTGTGGGGCCTGCCCGAGAACATGGACGCACTCACCGACTTCAGCTCCCGACACAGCCTGATGCTGCTGGAGGACGGCTCCCACGCCCACGGCGCCCCTGGCACGGGCAGCCGGTCGGCTCCTTCGGCCGCGCCGCGGCCTTCAGCCTGAACGGACCCAAGCCTCTCTCCGCCGGGGAGGGCGGATTCGTCGCCACCGACGACACCGAGCTGTACTACCGCACGCTGCTGCACAGCCAGTACAACAAACGGTGCCGCCGCGAGATCCCCGCCGACCACGCCCTCGCCCCGTACGCGGTCACCGGTATGGGCCTCAAGCTGCGCATCCACCCCCTGGCAGCCGCACTGGCCAACGCCCAACTTCCCTGCCTGAAGGGCTATCTGGCCGGACGAGAAGCTGTCGCCGCCCGGATGCAGCGGGCGCTGCACGGCGTGCCGGGCATCGACGTGCCGTACCCGCCAACCCCTGCCGGTCCCGCCTGGTACGCGCTGCCCCTGCGCTACCGCCCGGACCAGCTCGCCGGCCTGCCCGTCGAACGGTTCCTCGAAGCCGTCCACGCCGAGGGCGCCCGCGAGATCGACCTTCCCGGCTCGACCCGCGCTCTCGGAGATCACCCGCTGTTCCACGTCCCTGGGGCCCTCCTGCCCGCGTCCAGCTGAGCATCGAGGACCCGTCTGGGGGCGTGCAGGCACGGCACGCTGCGCTCATCGCGCGGATGGCACCACGGCATTCCTCAGAACGTCGCAATCTCCCGGCGCATCTTCCACGCATCTCACGATGACCGCCGCGCATGACGCTCCTCACGCTGGGGGCTCAAGATTTCTAGCGTCGACGCAGACGTCGTCGTGAGAGGAGCGAACGATGCAGTGCGATGACTCCCGCAAGCCGTCCACGTCGTTGATGGAGGCCGGCGGGGCGGCGACGTCGATGGACAACGCGAAGTGGAACCGTCTCCACACGCTCGCCGCGTTCTGCACCCTCGGCGGGACCGCGCTCGACGGCTACATCCTCGGCCTCGTCGGCGGAGCGATCACCGCGGCGAGTGACGAGATGCACTTCACGCCGCTGAGCCAGGGCCTCATCGGCGCGAGCGCGCTGATCGGCATCTTCATCGGCGGGATCCTCTTCGGCCGCACCGCCGACCGCTGGGGCAGGAAGCGCGTGTTCCAGTGGAACCTCATCGCCTTCGTCGTGCTGTCCGTCCTGCAGCTGTTCGCCGTCGGCACCTGGGACCTCACGGTCTACCGCGTGCTGATGGGGGTCGCCATCGGCGTCGAGTACGCGGTCGGCGCGGCCATGCTCTCCGAGCTCGTGCCCACCCGCAGCCGCGGGCCGCTGCTGGCGAGCCTGCAGGCGACGTGGTTCGCCGGGTTCGTCGCCGCGAACTTCGTGGCGCTCGACTTCGCCGACGCGAACTGGAGAGCGGTGCTGGCCAGCAGCGCGCTCCCGGCGATCGTCATCGCGGTCGCTCGCATCTGGCTGCCGGAATCGCCGCGATGGCTCGCCGCCCGCGGCAGGGACACCGAGGGCCAGGCGGTCGTGGACGCGCACTTCCCGGCAGGGACAACGCTTCCCCGCGTCGAGGGCTCAATCGAGCAAGGCCGGTTCTCCGAGCTGTTCAGCAAGGACCACTGGCGCAGCACGGCATACAGCGGCATCTTCTGGGCCTGCCAGGTCGCCCCGCTGTTCGCGATCTTTACGTTCATCACCCCAGTGCTCGACGACCTCGGACTGCCTTCCGGCTTCTCCCGCGACTTCATCATGAACATGCTGCAGCTGGTCGGCGCTTGCGCCTTCATCTGGATCGTCGCGGCGACGCGCAGACGGCCACTGGTCATCTGGACCTTCGGCATCGTCCTGGCATCGCTGCTCGTGCTCGGGCTCCTCCCCGGCGCCCCGCTGCTGGTGCTCTCAGCGGCGACGGGCGTCTACCTCGTCGTAGCCGCAGGATCTGCGAACCTGGAGTTCGTCTATCCCTCGGAGATGTTCCCCACGCGACTGCGCTCCTCGGGCGTCGGCTTCGCCGCGGCGATGAGCCGCGTCGGCGCGGCTCTGGCCACCTATCTCCTCCCGTTCCTGATCGACGCCATCGGCATCAACCTCTCGCTGCTCGCCCTGGCCCTGTTCCCGCTCATCGGGTTCGTGGCATCGCTCGCGTGGGCCCCCGAGACCAGCCGGTCCGCGATCCACTGAGGGGTGCCGCCGCGCCGCCCCTGCCCGCCGGCGTGGCACGACCTCCCGGCCCCGAGACAAGGACTTCGACCATGCCGCAGCTCAGCCTGCTCAACTCCGTCATCGGGCCGGTCATGCGCGGCCCGTCGAGCTCGCGCTCCGCGGGCCCGTACCACATCGCCAGCACGATCCGGCAGCTCGCGGCCGGCCCTGAGGAATCGATCGAGGCCATCCGCTTCGCATTCGACCCGAAGGGATCGTTCGCCGCCGTGTACTCGTCGCAGGGCAGCGACGAAGGGTTCGCGGCCGGAGCACTGGGCATCCCGTTGGCCGACGAGGCGTACCGAACCGCCCTCGTGACGTTCAAGGAGGGGGCCGCCTTCGGCCTCGAGTTCGCCGTCGAGCCGATCACGCCGAACGATCACCCCAACCGGGTCCAGGTCGACGTCCGGGTGAAGGAATCGGCAGGAGGAGTCCGCACGGACCGCTTCCAGGCCGTCTCGACGGGCGGAGACATGTTCTGCATCGACGGCCTGAACGGGCACCGGATCGACGTTACGGGCGAGTCCCACGTCGTGGTCGTCGAGACCGGCGAGGCCGCATCGACGCTGGATGCCCTGGCGTCCCTGGGCGCGGACTGGTCGGCGACATCGCGGGCCCGCACAGGCGTCGTGCAGGTGGACCTGCTCCAGGCCCCGGGAGCGGACACGCTCTCGCGCATCGCCCGCGTCCCCGGCGTCGTCCGAGTGCGCACGACCGGGCCGTCGCAGCTCTGCGTCCTCGCCGACGCCCCCGAGCCGCCGACCGCCGCCGAGCTCCTCCAGCTCGACAATGATCTCGCCTCCTGGGCCCTGGAGTTCGAAGCGGCGAGCCTCGGCCTCCCCGCTGCGCGCGTGCGGGAGCTGTTCGAGGAGCGCTTGGCCCTGATGCTCGCGAGCGTCGAGGCGGGCATGGACGCGCCCATCGAGGACGATCGGATGAAGTACCTCGCGCCGTCGGCGCGCAGGGTCCGCGCCGCCGTCCTGCCGGGCCGGCTCGGCACGGCGTTCATGCAGGACGCCATCGCCGCGGCGCTGGCCGTCATGGAGCAGGACACCAACCGAGAGGTCGTCGTGGCGGCCCCGACGGCCGGAAGCGCCGGGATCGTGCCCGGCACCCTCTACGCGCTCTCGCGCGCCGAGGTCGCCGAGCCCGACCTCGTCGACGCCCTCCAGGTCATGGCGCTCGTCGGCGGCGTCTTCGCCGCCCGAGGCAGCTTCGCCGCAGAGACCGGGGGATGCTCCGTCGAGACCGGAGCTTCTGCGGCGATGGCCGCCGCCGGGCTCGCCCACGCGATGGGCGCGCCGCCCACGGGGGCGTTCGGAGCCGCGAGCCTCTGCCTCATGAACACCCTCGGGCTCGTCTGCGATCCCGCGGGCGGGGAGGTCGAGATCCCCTGCCATGCGCGCAACGTCGCCGGCGTCGGACACGCCCACAGCTCGGCGATCGCGGCCCTCGCCGGCTTCGACGCGGTCCTGCCCTTCGACCACCTGATGCAGGCGACCGTCGAGGTCGGGCGGATGATGCACCCGGACCTGCGCTGCACAGGACGCGCCGGCTGCGCGGCCCACTGCCCGGCCCCCAGGCACGACGGCGATCGCTCGTCCAGGACGCCGCTGACGCTCACCCGGCGACCGACCGCGGCCGGAGAGCCGTGATGAAATTGAACATGCCCACAATTCAATACCTGCTCGACGAGCTCGCGCATCGATTGCAGCGCTCGGCCACCGTCGACACTCCCCGGGGCCACCTCGTCGCGTCCAGCCGGCACTACGGGGACGAGGACGCCCCGCGGATCGGGGTCCTCCTCAACCGCGACCTCGATGAGCGCGTCGCCGAGTACCTGTACAGCTTCAAGATCCGCTCCACAGAAGAGAAGATCCTCATCCCGGCGCGGCCGGAGCTCGAGCTCAAGGCGCGCTGCTGCTACCCGCTGCGCCGCGGGCACAGGCTCCTGGGCTTCCTGTGGCTGATCGACGGCGACGCCCCCGACGACGTCGTCATGCCGTACGTCCGTCAGATCGCCGAGGCGCTCGGCGAGGAGGCCGAAGCCGCCGACGACGAGGCCCGCCGTCTGAACGAGCTCGGCCAGCGGCTGCTGCGGGGAGGCGACGAGGCGGAGCAGGCCGCCCACGAGCTCCGCGAGCACGGGTTCGCCTCGGAGGGCGCATCGGTCTGCCTGGTCGCCGTCGTCCGGCCCGACCAGCAGCGGAGCGTCGGACTTCCTGCCCTGTCGACGTCGGCCGCGGTCCAGGAGTGGCGCCGGCCCGGCCGGGAGGCGCTGGAAGCGGTCCAGCGCGACGTGCAGGTGCTGCTCTGCGGGGTCCGCGCCGGGACGGACGACGGCGTGCAGGGGATGTCCTCCCGCCTGGCGGACGAGCTCGCAGGATCGCGGGCCCGCATCGGGGTCAGCGAGGCCGGCGACGTCGAGGACTCGCGGGCCCTGCTCCGCCAGGCGCTGCTGTCGGCGTGCGCGAGCCAGGTCTTCGACCACCTGCCCGCGGCGGCCGCATGGGCGGACCTGTACCCGGAACGGCTCCTCGTCGAGACGGCGGCGACGCTCCCCGATGGCGCGCAGCCCCCGGCCTCGATGTCCCCGCTCTTCGCCCCGGCCAACGCGGCCCTCCTGGAGACCGTCGAGGCCTACCTCGACCACGGCGGCGACCGGACCGCGACCTCCGAAGCCCTTTTCATCCACCGCAGCACGCTGTACTACCGCCTGAGCCAGGTCCAAAAGCTCATCGGCGTGGATCCGACCGACGGCCGCAGCAGGCTGGGCCTGCACCTGGCCGTCAAGCTGCGTCGGGTGCTTCACAGCGACGTCATCGCCTTCCTCCGGAATGAGGAAATGCTCCGAAGATGATGCTCGCGGATGCGGATGACCTGGCGCTTCTGCGCGACGGACGATGGATCGCGAGCGGAAAACCTCGCCAATCCACCCCGCAACCGAAATGGCTTCGCCCATGACGAACATCGCCGAACAGGCCATCCAGATCCCGGACCTCGAGCTCGGCAAGGACGTGCTGTACCTCACGAAGCAGGACGTCCTCGACCTCGCGATCACACGTTCCGAGATCCTCGACATCACCCGGGAGACCCTCGTCGAGCACGGCAACCACCGGTATGAGATGCCAGCGAAGATCGGCGTCCACCCCTACACGGAGGTGTTCTACCACGCGATGCCCGCTTACGTCCCGGGGATGAACGCCGTGGGCTGCAAGTGGATCGAGTGCTACCCGAACAACCCGCAGAAGTTCGGGATCCCCCAGACCACGGGCCTCATGGTCATCAACGACGTCGAGTCCGGCGTGCCCGTCGCGATCATGGACTCGACCTGGGTGACGGCCATGCGCACCCCGGCCGTCACCGTGCTGGCCGCCGCCAAGCTGCACCCCGGAGCCGAGAGCTTCGGCATGTTCGGATGCGGCGTACAGGGCAAGGAGCACGTCCGGTACGCCGCCGAGGCCCTGCCCGGCCTGAAGACCCTCTACGTCTACGACAACCGCGAAGCCGCGGCCGACGCGCTCATCGACGAGCTCCAAGACCACGTCCCGTTCACCCTCGTGAAGGGCGAATCCCCCGAAGCGGTCACCAAGAGCGCCGAGGTCCTGAGCTCCGCGACCGTGATCCTCAAGGAGCCCCTCTCCGTCGTCAAGGACGAGTGGGTCGGCGCGGGCCAGACCATCCTGCCCTGCGATCTCAATACGTTCTGGGACCCCCGCATCGCTCAGCGCGCTGACAAGTACATCGTCGACAGCATCGAGGAGCACGAGCTGTTCGCCGGCATGGGGTACTTCCCTGACGGCCTCCCGGCCATCAGCGCCGAGACCGGCGAGGTCATCGCCGACGTCAAGCCTGGCCGTGAGAGTTCAGACCAACTGATCGTCAACAGCAACATCGGCATGGCCGTCTGCGACGTGACCGTCGGCCGCGCGATCTTCGACCGCGCCGTGGCGAAGCAGGCCGGAACGAGGCTGGCGCTCTAGATGATCAATTCCAAGGGATGCCTGCGGAGGGTGTGGGGTGGGCGGCGGCCGAAGCCACCGCGAGTCGGTCAGGCGGCGGGCTGTCGGCCCTGGTTGTCGAGGTGGCAGCGGGCGGTCAGGCGTCAGGGTCGACTTCGGGGTGCGTGAACCGCACGGGCTTGCCCAGCGACCGGGCGTAGGCGATTTCGGCTCGGGTGCTGTCTCCGATGTAGTCGCCGACTACGAGCACCTCATCAGCGAGCCGGATCTTCGCCCGGTGCAGATCGTCGAGTCGAACCTTCAGCGCCTCGGCCTCGACAGGATCGGACCAAAGTTCGTGCGGCGACTTCATGTTACAGCCCGGTTTGACGACAATCTTTCCGTCTTTGGTCTCCCGCAGATCGGCCTCGGTCATCTCAGTCATGAAGCGGGTGGAGCCGCAGATCACGACAATACGCGGGAGGCTCAGCTGCTTCTTCGCGTCGGCGAGCTTCTCCTCGGGGGTGAGCAGTTGCGGGTATGACACTGGTTCCTCCCGGTGGTGTGGTCCAAGGGGCGCCTACGGAGACGAGAACGAGGGTGTCCAAGATCGTTTTGTGACGAACGACGTGGACACCCTCGCGACAGCACTCTATGCGACCACCGACGACATGCTGAAGGAGCATCCCGACCTGGCGCCGTGGCGCCCGCCGGTCGGCATTACGCCCCGCCTGAGCGATGCCGAACTGGTCACCCTCGCCACGATGCAGGCCATACTCGGCTACACCTCCGAGGCCAAATGGCTCCGCCATGCCCGTGCCCACCTGCGCCACCTCTTCCCCTACCTGCCCCAGCAGCCCGGCTACAACAAGCGGCTACGCAAGGCCGCCGGTCTGATGCGAAGCGTCAACCGGATCCTGGCCACCACCACCTCGGTGTGGAGCGACGACGTATGGGTCGTGGACTCCACCCCGGTGGAATGCGGCCGCTCCCGCGAGACCGTCAAACGCTCCGACCTGGCAGGTTGGGCCGAATACGGCTACTGCGCCAGCCACAGCCGCTTCTTCTGGGGCCTGCGCCTGCACCGGGTCTGCACCCTTCAGGGCCTGCCCATCGCCTTCGCCCTGACCGGGGCCAAGGCCGACGAACGCGAGACCCTCCTTGACCTCCTGGCAGCCGAATGCGAGCTTCTGCGAGAGCGCCCCCGACAGACTCTCATCGGCGACAAGAACTACTTCGGCCGTGGTTTCGAACGCGAACTGTCCGAGCATGGAGTCCAGTTGCTGCGGCCTGCCCGTAAAGGTGAACGGGAACGGCCTGGCGCAGTCCTGTTCAAGCCGCTGCGGCAGGTCATCGAATCGATCAACGAGACCTTCAAGGGACAGCTTGACCTCGAACGGCACCGAGGGCGCACACCCGGAGGGGTCATAGCCCGCGTCATGCAACGCATCCTCGCGCTGACCGCCGCGATCTGGCACAACGACGCGACCGGACAAACCGTCCTACGCTCACTGATCGCCTACGATCACTGACCCCTTGGAATAGATCATCTAAGGGTTGTCCCGTAACTGCTGGTCACAGGTGAGATGATCTTGGTGTGGCTGGTGTGATCACGGCGTCGGAGCCGTCCTGGATAGCCCCGTTCACCGGGTTGAGCCCGCGCGCCTTCGGGAAGCT
>NZ_VKJP01000175.1 GCF_007280575.1 Streptomyces benahoarensis | reverse complement strand
GGCCGGCGGGCGGGCCGCCCGCGGTGAGCCGGTGCTGGAGGTCCGCGGGCTCGTCAAGCACTTCCCGCTCACCCGCGGCATCCTCTTCAAGAAACAGGCCGGCGCGGTCAAGGCCGTCGACGGTGTCTCCTTCGACCTCCGACGCGGTGAAACCCTCGGCATCGTGGGGGAGTCGGGGTGCGGCAAGTCGACCGTCGCCAAGCTGCTGGTCGGCCTGGAACGCCCCACCGCCGGGGAGATCCGCTACCGCGGCGAGGACATCACCAAGCTCTCCGGCCGCGCCCTGAAGGCCGTCCGCCGCAACATTCAGATGGTGTTCCAGGACCCGTACACCTCGCTGAACCCCCGGATGACGGTCGGCGACATCATCGGCGAGCCCTTCGAGATCCACCCCGAGGTGGCGCCGAAGGGCGACCGGCGGCGCAAGGTGCAGGAACTCCTCGATGTCGTCGGGCTCAACCCGGAGTACATCAACCGTTATCCGCACCAGTTCTCCGGCGGGCAGCGCCAGCGCATCGGCATCGCCCGTGGCCTCGCGCTGCGCCCCGAGATCATCGTCGCCGACGAACCCGTCTCCGCCCTCGACGTCTCCGTCCAGGCGCAGGTCGTCAACCTCCTGGCGAAGCTCCAGGACACCTTCGACCTCAGCTACGTCTTCATCGCCCACGACCTCTCCGTGGTCCGGCACATCTCCGACCGCGTCGCCGTGATGTACCTCGGCAGGCTCGCCGAATCCGGCACCGACGAGCAGATCTACGACCACCCCACGCACCCCTACACCCAGGCGCTGCTGTCGGCGGTGCCGGTGCCCGACCCCGAGGCGCGCGAGAGCCGGACCCGGATCCTGCTCGCCGGGGAGGTGCCGTCCCCGGTGGACCCGCCCTCCGGCTGCCGCTTCCGCACCCGCTGCTGGAAGGCCCAGGAGCTGTGCGCGAAGAAGGTCCCGCCGCTCGACGTCCCGCCGCGCTTCGCCACCCCGGACGCGGGCCCGGCGGCCCACCCGTCGGCCTGCCACTTCGCGGAGGAACGGCAGGTCGTGCCCGGCGAATGAGCTCCGGCCGAGCGGCGGCCCGGTCAGTATCCGTACTCCCCCAACTCCGTGATCGTGGCGAAGAGATGGGCCCAGACCTCCCGCGACGGCGCCTCCGCGTCCAGGGCCCGCGGGTCCAGCTCCGCCATCCGGAACTCGTAGTCGTACTCCGCGCCCGCCTCCTCCGGGTACGGGTCCCAACTCGCGCCCATGTACCGGCGCAGGGACTCCAGGAAGAGCGTGAACGTCTCGGCGTCCCGGGAGAGGAAGAACGGCGGGTGGACGGTATCGCCGTCGGTGTGGCGCAGGCGTATCTCACCGGTGGCGCGGTGCACGCAGACCGTGCCCGTCTCGTCGTACCGCAGCTCGAACGTGCCCAGAACCAGCAGTTCAGGGTCCTCCGGCAGCGACCGCAGCGCGTCGGCGGCGGCGAAGGAGGAGACACCCCCGGCCCACCAGGCGGGCAGACCCACGTCCCGCAGGAACGCCCGGGTGGGGCCGTGCTCCAGGGCGGCGGGCAGCTCGGCCTCCGGTATGCGCCGCACGCCGTCGGGGCCGAAGGCGTCGTCCATCCGCGCGGCGGTGAGCGGGCCGTCGTCGTCCGGGGTGTCCAGCCCGCCCGGGCTGCCGTCCTCGGCGGAGGCGTACGACGCGCCGCCGGTCGGCCAGCCCTTCAGCACGGCGGCGTCGACCCGCAGCACGGCGACGCCCCGCGCCTCCTGGAGGAGATACCGGCCCCGGGTGTCCAGCGGCTCGGGCTCCTCCCAGGTGGGCGGCACCGCCAGTGCGGGATCCTCGTCGTCCGTGCCGAAGAGGTAGGGAAGCTCGTCGTCAGCGACGCGCAGCCGCTCCGCCGCGCCCGCGGGCGGCGCCGCCACCGGCGCACCGGAGGCGAGGTCGAACCAGCGGCTCGGGCACCACATGCCGGACACCTCCAGCAGCTCCCGGCCCTCGTGGACAAATGCCGCCGCGCCGCTGTCGCCGCTGAGATGGGGGTGCGCCGTGTAGTGGCCCACCGGGCGCCACCAGGCCCACTCCGTGCGCCACGGCATCCCGGGCTCGGCCGCCGCGACCCGCTCGGCGTACGCGGTGTGCCCCAGCACCGTGGCGGCGAAGTGCAGCCAGGAAGCGAACTCGGCGCGTGCCACCGCCGCCCCGCCGAATATGGCCTCGGCCTGACGGAACACGGTCCGGCCGTTCTCCGCGGCGGCGCTGCCGCGCGGCAGCGACGTCAGCTGCTCGCGGATCTCCGCGCGATCGGCGCGGAGCAGCTGGGTGGGGTCGGCGAGAACGGCGTCGAGCGTGGCGTCCGGAAGCGGCGTCCCGGTCGCGTGCGGCGTATCGGTCGTCATGCAGGAATCCTCGCACCCACCACTGACAATCCGACCGCGAGCGGACGACGGCCCCGCCCGGCCGCCCACACCCACCGCCCTTACCCCGTAAGGGACTTCACCCCGAACCCGTAAGGGACCCCGACCTGCGAGAGGCCGATGCCCGCCCCGTACCCCTTAGGGGCCCCACGAAGAATCGGACCCCGCCCACACGGACCCCACCACGAACCCCGAAAAGCCGGCCCCCGAAAAGACCGACCCCGAAAAGGCCGAAGCCCGCCTCCCGTGAATCTGGGGTGTGGGAAGCGGGCTCCGGCTCCGAGTGGAGGCTGTTGAGACCGGGTCAAAGGGTCTTGCCGGAGGAACCGGCGTCGTGCGCCGGGCCCTCCTGCGGTGCCTCCTCGATCGCGGCCAGTGCGGGGTCGAGGACGATGTCCTCACCCCGCGCCGCGATCGTCGGTTCCTCGGGGAAGTGGCAGGCCGTCAGGTGGCCCGCGCCGTTCCCGGTGATCTGGACCAGCGGCGGCTCCTCCGTCGCGCACTTGTCCTGCGCCTTCCAGCACCGCGTACGGAACCGGCAGCCGGACGGCGGGTTGACCGGCGAGGGCACGTCACCGGCGAGCCGGATCCGCTGCTTCTCCTCCTCGGCCGCCTCGGTGAACTTCGCCTCCGGCACCGCCGACAGCAGCGCATGGGTGTACGGGTGGCGCGGCCGGGTGTAGATCTCGTCGCGGGTGCCCACCTCGACGACCTTGCCGAGGTACATCACCGCGACCCGCTGGCTGAAGTGCCGGACCACCGCCAGGTCGTGGGCGATGAACAGGAACGCGATGCCCAGCTCCCGCTGGAGGTCCTGGAGGAGGTTGACGACCTGCGCCTGGATGGAGACGTCCAGCGCCGAGACCGGCTCGTCGGCGACGATCAGCTTCGGCTCCAGGGCGAGCGCCCGCGCCACGCCGATGCGCTGGCGCTGGCCGCCGGAGAACTCGTGCGGGAAGCGGTTGTAGTGCTCCGGGTTGAGGCCGACGGTCTCCAGCAGCTCCCGGATCCGCTTCTCGCGGCCGCCGGGCGGGTTGATCCCGTTGATCTCCATCGGGCCGCCGATGATGGTGCCGACGGTCTGCCGCGGGTTCAGCGACGCGTACGGGTCCTGGAAGATCATCTGGATCTCGGAGCGGACCGGCGCCAGCTGCTTGCGGTTGGCGCGGGTGATGTCCTGCCCGGCATAGGTGATCTTGCCGGAGGTCGGCTCCATCAGGCGGGTCAGCAGCCGGCCGGTGGTCGACTTGCCGCAGCCCGACTCGCCGACCAGGCCGAAGCTCTCGCCCGCGTGCACGGTCAGATCGACGCCGTCGACCGCCTTGACCGCGCCGACCTTCCGTTTGAACGGGAAGCCGCCGTAGATCGGGAAGTGCTTGGTGACGCCCTCGGCGACGAGCAGCGGCTCGCCCGCCGCGGGCGCGGCGTCCCGGGGCGAGGGGAGGGTGACGTTGTCTGTCATGGTGATGGCTCCCTAGCCCAGCCGGGGCTTGATCTGCTCGGTGAAGAAGGTCTGGCGCTGCTCCGCGCCGAGGTGGCAGGCGGCGGCCCGCCCGTCCGGCAGCGCCGGGCGCTTCTCGGTGCACAGCCCCCCGGCGACCTCGGCGGTGAAGGCGCAGCGCGGGTGGAAGGCGCAGCCCGACGGCGGGTTCAGCAGGCTCGGCGGCGACCCGGGGATCGGGTGCAGCGCCTCGTTGACGTCCGAGGACAGCCGCGGCATGGAGCTGAGCAGTCCCCAGGTGTACGGGTGCTGCGGCTGCGTCAGGATCTCCTTGACGGAACCGCGCTCCACGGCCCGGCCCGCGTACATCACCAGCAGGTCGTCGGCGGTGTCGGCGACCACGCCGAGGTCGTGGGTGATCAGGATGATCGCGGAGCCGAACTCCTGCTGGAGGTCCTTGAGGAGGTCGAGGATCTGCGCCTGGACGGTGACGTCCAGCGCGGTCGTCGGCTCGTCCGCGATCAGCAGCTCGGGGTTGCAGACCAGCGCCATCGCGATCATCGCGCGCTGGCGCATACCGCCGGAGAACTGGTGCGGGTAGTCGTCCACCCGCAGGTTCGGCTGCGGGATGCCGACCTTGGTCAGCATCTCGATGGCGCGCTGGCGGCCCTCGCGCTTGGAGGCGCCGGTGTGCTTCATGTACGGCTCGGCGATCTGCCGCCCGACCGTGTAGTACGGCGACAGCGCGGTCAGCGCGTCCTGGAAGATCATCGCCATCTTGTTGCCGCGGAGCTTCTCCAGGGTCTTCTCCCGGGCTCCGGTCAGCTGCTGGCCGTCCAGGTGGATCTCGCCGCTGATCTCCGTCGACTTGGGGTTGTGCAGCCCCAGGACGGCGAGGTTGGTGACGGACTTGCCGGAGCCCGACTCGCCGACGATGCCGAGGGTCTGGCCGCGTTCCAGGTCGAAGGAGAGGCCGTCGACCGCCTTGACGATGCCGTCCTCGGTGGAGAACCGCACGTGCAGGTCGCGCACGGAGAGGAAGGGGTCGGACCCGGTCGGGGCCGGTGTGCCTTCGGTCGTGGGGAGTGTGGTCACTTCAGGCTCTCCTAGGACAGGCGCACGCGCGGGTCGATGAAGGCGTAGGCCGCGTCCACGATGATGTTGAACACCAGGATCAGGGCGGCGCTGAAGAGCATCACGCCCAGCACCATGGGCAGATCGAGGGTGATGACGGAGTCGATCGCCAGCCGGCCGATACCGGCGAGCGAGAAGGTGAACTCGGTGATCATGGCGCCGCCGAACAGCGCGCTGAGGTCCATGCCGAGGATGGTGACGATGGGGATCAGCGAACCGCGCCAGGCGTAGCGGAGGAAGACGTAACGCGCCGGCATGCCCTTCGCCTTGGCGGTGCGGACGTGCTCCTCCTGGAGCTGCTCGATCATCGTCGAGCGGGACATACGGGTGTACTGCGCGGTGAAGATCGTCGACATCACCAGCCACGGCAGCAGCAGGCCCATGAACCAGCCGGCCGGGTTGCTGGTCAGGTCCACGTACTTCGGGGAGTCCATCACGCCGCTGTAGACGAAGATGCCCAGGACGATGGGGCCGAGGATGTAGATCTGCACCGAGCTGAGGATCATCGAGACGCTGGTGACGGCCTTGTCCAGGAAGGTGCCGCGCTTCCACGCGGCGAGCAGACCGGCGCCGATGCCGATGACGAGGAACGCGACGGCGCCACCGAGGGCCAGCGAGGCGGTGGTGGGCAGCCGGTCCACCATCGTCGCCCAGACGTCCTGCTTGGTGGCGAACGAGTAGCCGAAGCAGGGGGCGCTGCAGTGCCCGATGCTGTAGTCGCGGCCGACGAAGATGCCGGACAGGAAGTCCCAGTACTGCGTCGGCAGGGGCTTGTCGAGGCCGAGGTTCTGGTGGATCAGGGCGACGTTGTCGGCGGTGCAGTTCTTACCGCAGGCCATCAGGGCCGGGTCGCCGACCGCGAAGAACACGAAGAAGGTGACGGCGCTCAGCAGGATGAGGGTGACGATCGCGCCGAACGTCCGGCGAAATAGAAAGGGAAGCATGACAGTTCGCTGCTCTCAGGACGGCGGCGGCTGTGGGCGATGAGGGGTGGTGGCGAAGGCCCCGGAGAGCGCGCGCTCCGCCGTGCGCGCGCTCTCCGGAGTGCCTTCCGGACGCTTACTTCTTGAGGAAGAGCGTGTTCGGGTCGAGGTAGCTGACGTCGTTGTTGTAACGGGCGCCGCCGATGTTCGAGCCGTAGAGCTGGAGCATCTTCGTGTAGAAGACCGGGGCTGCCGGGTTGACCTTCTCCACGATGTACTGGTGCAGCTTCTCCCACTCCTCGGTCGCCTTCTTCGCGTCAGCGATCTTGCTGATGCGGGCGATCTCGGCGTTCACGTGCTTGTCGTTGATGTGTGCGTAGTTCGACGAGCCGTCCTGGATGGTGGTGCCGTCGTACGACGGCGGGATCACCGTGGAGGCGTCCGGCCAGTCCTGGCCCCAGCCGGTCATGTAGATGTCGAAGCCGTTGTCGACCTTGCCCATCTGCTGGTACCAGGAGGCCGAGTCGACCTCCTTCTTCTGCACGTTGAACCCGGCGTTGTTCAGCGCATCCTCGATGAGGACGGCCTCCTTCTGGCGGGCCTCGGTGTTGGAGTAGGCGTAGACGAGCTTCATGCCCTTCTTGCCCGCCTCCTTCAGCAGCTTCGCAGCCTTCTCCGGCTCACCGTTGGGGTGCGACAGCTTGCCGTAGGGGTCGTAGCCCTTCTTGTAGCCCGCGACGGTGGGGGCGAGCAGACCGCCCGCGACCTCGCCGCCGTAGCTGCCGCCGTTGACCCGGACGATCTGGCTGCTGGGCAGCGCGTAGGTGATGGCGTCACGGATCCGCTTGTCCTTGATGCGGTCCATGTTGAAGTTCATCTGCCACACGTAGGGCTGGTAGCCCTGCACCAGGCGCTTGCTGGCGCTGGGGTCGCTCAGCACCTGCTTGGTCGTCGTCGGCTCGACCGGGTTGGTGAAGCTGACGGCGTTCTTGGCCTCACCCTGGTCGGCCATCAGCCGCTTGGTGGAGTCCGACGGCTGGTGGTTGAAGGTGATGTTGTACCCGTCCGGGTACTGGTGCCGCATCGCGTCGGTCTTCGGGTCCCAGTTGGTGTTGCGCACCAGCTGCATGGACTTGCCGGCCTTGAAGGACGCGATCTTGTACGGGCCGGAGGTGACCGGCTTGACGTCGTAGTTGTCCTGGGTGTCCTTGGCGCCGTCCGGGACCACGCTGTAGCCCGGCATGGTCAGCGCGTAGGGCAGCTGCGACTGGGGCTGCTTGAAGTGGAAGACGATGGTCTTCTCGTCCGGGGTGTCCAGGACGCTCTTCGGCAGGTGGTCGCCCTTGTACGGGCCGTCCGGCAGCGCCTTGCGGTACGTGGTGCCGCCGCCCGACAGCCACTGCTGGATGTAGGTGGGGCCGTCGGTGATGAACTTCGCGTAGGTGCGCTCGAAGGTGTGGCGGATGTCCTTCGAGGTGATCGGCGTGCCGTCCTCGAACTTGATGCCGTCCTTGAGCGTGTACTTCCAGGTCTTGCCGCCGTCGGACATCTGCCCGGCGTCGGTGGCGAGGTCGCCGACGACCTTCTGCTTGCCGCTGTCGTCCTGCTGGAAGCTGGTGAGCCCGCGGAAGATCAGCTGCGACAGCGCCTTCATGTCGCTGACGTACATCTGCGCCGGGTCCAGGTGGTTGAAGCTGTCACGCTGGTAGACGCGGATGGTGCCGCCGGACTTGGCGTCCTTGACCTCCTTGGCCGGGCCGGTCGAGTCGGCCGCGGTGCCGAGGGGGACGGTGCCCGACTGCGACGCCGCGTCGGCGTCGGTCTGGGACTTGTCCTTGCCGCTGCCGCTGCCGGCGCTGCATCCGGTGAGCGCGAGCGAACCGGCCGCCAGGGCGACTATGGTCGCGCGTGCTCTGCGCGTGGAGAGTGCGTTCATGAGGTCAAGCACCTGCCTGTCAGTTTGGTGTCCTGATGTGCTGTCTGACGCTTCCGGTGGGAGGCCGGTGCGGGGGCGACAGCGGCCCCCCTCAAGTGGACTCTCAGCGCCCGGATTTGGGGTCGAAGGCGTCCCGGACCGAGTCCCCGAGCAGGTTGAAGCAGAGGACGAAGATGACCATCGCGGCGCCCGGGAAGAGCAGGAAGGTCGGGTCGCTCTCGTAGATGTTGCCCGCGGTGCGGAAGAGGCGGCCCCAGTCGGGGGTCGGCTCCATGATCCCGACGCCGAGGTAGGACAGGCCCGCCTCCGCGGTCACGAACAGCGGGAGCATGTAGGTGCTCTGGACCAGGATCGGCGTGACCACGTTCGGCAGCAGCTCCTTGCGGATGATCCGCCAGGGCGAGGCGCCGGTGATCTTCGCCGCCTCCACGAACTCCCGCTCACGGAGCGAGAGGACCTGACCGCGCAGGAGTCGCGCCAGACCCATCCAGCCCAGCGCCCACTGGACGAGGATCAGCGCCACCACACGGATGTACGTGGGGGTCTCGTCGCCCGGCGGCACGAAGAGCGCCACGACGACGGGCATGAACGCCACGAACGTCAGCTGGCTGGGGAAGGCCATCAGGAAGTCCATGACCCGGCCGAGCCAGTAGTCGGTGCGCCCGCCGAGGTACCCGGCGGTGACGCCCAGGACGGTGCCGGTGAGGACCACCAGAATCGTTACGGCGACCGAGATGCCCAGCGAGGTCCGCATGCCGTACAGCAGCTGGGTGAACAGGTCACGGCCCAGCTGGGGCTCGACGCCGAACCAGAAGTCGCCGGAGACACCGCCGTTCGGGCCCGATGGGAAGCCGAACTCGTCGAGGAGGTTCGGGTCGCTGTTGGAGTAGAACGTGTAGGGGTCCTTGCCGTACAGCGACGCGATGACGGGGGCCAGTGCCGAGACGGCGAAGAATGCCAGGACGACGATGGCGCAGATCACGCCGGTGCGGTCCCGCTTGAACCGCGCCCACATCAGTTGGCCGGGGGAACGGCCGACGAGCTCACCGCCCTTGTTCTTCTCCTTCTTCAGACCCTCCGGCTCCAGCCCTGGGGTATCGGACTGTGCAGCCGCGGTCTGGGATGGACTAGTCATCGCGAAGTGCCCCCGCGCCGAGTTCTCTTGGAACGTGAAGCGGCGCCGGTCGCACCGCTGGATGAGCGGACTTTCGCAAGTGATTTATGGCGGAGTCAAGGGGATCGGGTGCGCTGATGTGCAGGCGGTTCGCTTCTTGAGCGAAGATTGCGCAGATTGACGCCAGGGCGTGCTTGACACCCTCGGGAGATGTACGGAATAACGGACATAAGGTGTTCAATTGCCGTAACGCGACGGCAACTTGACCGTCGCATCACCGATATACGGACGCGTCTTGCTGAACTGCGTACGGCCGTGCGGTGTCACGGGCCGACCGGGGGGCGAACGGCCACCCCGGCCGGAGCCCGTACCGCCGCACCCGTCAGTCCGCGTCGCGGAGGCCCAACGACCGCTTCAGGAAGTCCACCTGGAGCAGCAGCAGGTTCTCCGCCACCTGCTCCTGCGGCGTCATGTGCGTCACCCCGGACAGCGGCAGCACCTCGTGCGGACGGCCCGCCGCCAGCAGGGCGGAGGAGAGCCGCAGGGAGTGCGCCACCACGACGTTGTCGTCCGCCAGCCCGTGGATGATCATCATCGGCCGGTGCGGCTCCCGCGCCCCGGACAGCCCCTCGTCCGTGAGCAGCGAGTTCGCCGCGTACACCGACGGCTCCTCGTCCGGGTGGCCGAGATACCGCTCCTGGTAGTGGGTGTCGTACAGCCGCAGATCGGTGACCGGGGCGCCGACCACCGCCGCGTGGAAGACGTCCGGGCGGCGCAGTGCGGCCAGCCCCGCGAGATAGCCGCCGAACGACCAGCCACGGATCGCGACCCGCGTCAGGTCCAGCGGGAAGCGCTCGGCCAGCGCCTGGAGGGCGTCCACCTGGTCCTGGAGCGCCACCTCCGCGACCCGCCGGGAGACCGCCTTCTCCCAGGCGGGGGAGCGTCCCGGGGTGCCCCGGCCGTCCGCGACGACCACCGCGAAGCCCTGGTTCGCGAACCACTGCGACGTCAGGTGGGCGTGGTGCGCCGCGACCACCCGCTGGCCGTGCGGCCCGCCGTACGGGTCCAGCAGCACCGGCAGCGGACCGTCGCCCTCCGTGTAGCCGTCCGGCAGCAGTACCGCGCACGGAATCTCCCGCTCCCCGGCGAGAACCAGCCGCGGCCGCGCCGTCAGCACCGGCTCCTGGGCGTACGAGCCGATCGCCGCGACGGTCTCCTCGGCGCCGTCCGCACCCAGCCGCACCACCTCGACCCGGGCCCCGGGCCGCTCCAGGCACGCCTGCGACAGCACCACCACCTCGCCGCCGCGCACCGCCGACGTCACCGTCGGGTACGGACGGGCGCCGACCCGCTCCGGGACCGCCAGGCCGTCGCCGCGGTGACGTACGCGGTGGACGCCGATGTCGTGCATCTCCGGGCCGCTCGCCGCGAACAGGATGTCGTCCTCGCCGATGTCCAGCACCGCGCGGACATGCAGCGGCGCCGCCGTCAGCGCCCGGTCCCCGGCGAACAGCCGCCGCGCGCCGGGCTCCGCGCCGTCCGCGCTCTCAGGGGTGTCCGCGATCCGGACGAGCCGTCCGTCCGGCGTCCACGCCGGGACGCCCGGGACCAGCTCGTTCCACACCGGGTCCGTCTCCTCGCGCACCGTGCGCGTCGCGCCGGTCTCCGGATCGACCGCCAGATAACGCTGGGTGCGCTGGTCGCGGCTCTGGACGAGCAGCAGCGGCGGGCCCGCCGCCGACCAGTGCACCCGCGTGAGATAGGGGAATCGCTCGCGGTCCCATGCCACGTCCGTCCGGGAGCCGTCGAGACCCAGGAAGGCCGCCGTCACCTCGGCGTTGGGGGTGCCCGCCGCCGGGTACGCGACCTCGGCGGGCTTCCGGTCCGGGTGCGCCGGGTCGGCGATCCACCAGCGGCGCACCGGAGCGGTGTCGACCCGCGCCACCAGCAGCCGGTCGCTCTCCGGTGACCACCAGAAGCCGCGGTGGCGGCCCATCTCCTCCGCGGCGATGAACTCCGCGAGTCCCCAGGTCACTTCGGGCCCGTCCGGAATGGCCAGCGCCCGGTCACCGCCGCCGTCGCTGTCCGCGCCGTCGCCGCCGTCCGCCGGCACCACCCGCAGCGCGCCGTCCGCGACGTACGCCACATACCGGCCGTCGGGCGAGGGGCGCGGGTCCACCACCGTGCCCGTGGCGGGGAGCTCGCGTGCGGTCCCGGCCCGCAGCTCGGCGATGAACAGGCGGCCCGACAGCGCGAACGCCGCCACCTCGACCGCCGCGTCCACGGCGTAGCCGACGATGCCCGCCGAGCCGTCCCGGGTGCGCTCCCGGCGGGCCCGTTCGGTCGCCGACAGCTCCTCCTCGGCACCGGACAGCAGGGCGAGCGGATCGGCGGCGGTGAACTCCCGGCCCTCGGCGACGTCGAGGACCCACAGCCGCTGGGTCCGGTCGGTGCCGGAGCCGGAGCGGAGGAAGACGACGCGGCCGCCGTCCGGGGAGACGGTGTAGCCGCGCGGGGCGCCCAGCGTGAAGCGCTGCGTACGGGCGTGCTGGCGCGGAAAGGGCACAGAAGCAGGCTGTCCGGTCATGAGGCCGAGCCTAGGGCGTACTCCGGCCCGCGGACGGAACTTGGGATACCGCCCGGCCCGGCGCCGGAACGCCAGCCGTCGCACCAGCGAATCCGGCGTGCGCCCCTCGTCTGCTCCCGTGCACCGACATATGCGCGCGCCCGGAAAGTTATGATCCCTTGCGCGTAGTGGGTGCGGGGTAAAGAGCCCTTTGCATTCCCGGGAGTTGAGCCGCGACGGCGGTTTCGCCCCCTCATATCTGTCCGGTCCGTGCGTACTTGGAGGTGAACCGCCGTGGCACTCTCGATTTCGGCGGTGGTGCTGCTGGCGATCATCGTCTTCTTGCTGGTCAAGAAGGCCGGGCTGAAGGGCGGGCATGCGTTTGTGTGCATGCTGCTGGGCTTCTATCTCGCCAGCTCGTCCGTGGCCCCGACGATCAAGCAGCTGACGACGAACGTCGCCGGGATGCTCGGGGGTATCAAATTCTGACGTACAGCGCGTAGGGCCTGCGACACCACGCCCGCGCCGCCCGCCCGGCCCCCGGACCACGCCTCGGGGACCGGGCGGCGGCATGTCCGCGCCCGGTGGGTGCCGCGGCGCGGGCGTACGGGGTGCGCCCGGACGCGGCGCCGGTGGCGCGTGTGCCGGGCGCGGGCCCCGGCTCGTAGGCTGTTCCCATGACGGAGCCCGCCCCCACCC
>NZ_VKJP01000174.1 GCF_007280575.1 Streptomyces benahoarensis | reverse complement strand
ATTGAAAATATGTCCAGCTATGGCATGCCAGTGATTGTAGCAATCAATAAAATTACTCAAGATACTCAAAATGAAATTAATGTGCTATATTTTTTTTTTCAAGCAGAAGACGGAATACGAGATTCATGAGCGTCTCGTGGGCTCGGAGATGTGGATAAGAGACAGGGTGCCGGGCGGGGCCGCGGGGCGGTTACGCGATGGGCACGGGGCCGTGCGACGGGGGGCCGGAGGCTGCGTGTCGCGGCCTGTGCCGCCCCCTGCGCGGGGCACGGGGGCGGCCCGCATGGGGCGGCGGGGCCGCCGAGGGCGACTCGGAGCGCACGGGGCGGTACAGGTTCACGCGCATGGGGCGCCGGGATCCCCACCGGTGCCACGGCCACGCCGGTACAGCGGGGCCGCGCGCGGGGCGCCGGGCCACGGTGCCGAAGCCACCCCGCATGGCGCGCCTCGGTCCGGCCCCGGGACGAGATACGTAGACACGCCTCATGGGCCAGCCCCATGGACGGCCGCATGGCGCACCGCCCCCTGCAGTTCGCACCACGCAAGACGCCCCGCGCTGCACGTCCCACGGCGCACGCCCCGTGCCGCGCGCCCCCGGCGGGTTACGTCCGGTCCCCGAAAACGGTCCGGTGCCAGTCCTTCCTCGCCGTCCCGGTGATGTCGTACATGACGTGCTTGACCTGGGTGTACTCGTCGAAGGAGTAGGCGGACATGTCCTTGCCGTAGCCGGACGCCTTGGCGCCGCCGTGCGGCATCTCGCTGATGATCGGGATGTGGTCGTTGACCCAGACACAACCGGCCTTGATCTCGCGGGTGGCGCGCCCGGTGCGGTAGACGTCCCGGCTCCATGCGGAGGCGGCGAGGCCGTACGGGGTGTCGTTGGCGAGTGCGATGCCCTCGTCGTCACTGTCGAAGGGCAGCACCACCAGCACCGGGCCGAAGATCTCCGACTGCACGATCTCGCTGTCCTGGGGTGCGTCGGTGATCAGGGTGGGCCGGTAGTACGCACCGTTCGCCAGGGCGCCTTGGGGCGCCTCGCCACCGGTGACGACGGTGGCGTAGGCGCGGGCCCGGTCGACGAAACCGGCGACGCGGTCCCGCTGGGCGTGCGAGATCAGCGGGCCGAGGTCGGTGGAGCGGTCGAAGGGGTCGCCGAGCCGCACGGTCGCCATGAGGTCGGCGACTCCGGCCACGAACGCGTCGTACAGGGGCCGTTGGACGTACGCCCGGGTCGCCGCGGTGCAGTCCTGGCCCGAGTTGATCAGCGCACCGGCCACCGCCCCGTGCACGGCCGCCTCCAGGTCCGCGTCGTCGAAGACCACGAACGGGGCCTTGCCGCCCAGTTCGAGGTGGAGGCGTTTGACGGTGGCCGTGGCGACCTCGGCGACGCGCTTGCCGACGGCGGTCGAGCCGGTGAAGGACGTCATCGCGACGTCGGGGTGGCCGACGAGGTGTTCACCGGCGTCCCGCCCCGCGCCGGAGACGATGTTCAGGGCCCCGTCCGGCAGCCCCGCGCGGGTGGCGGCCTGCGCGAACATCAGGGACGTCAGCGGGGTGATCTCGGCGGGCTTGAGCACGATGGTGTTCCCGGCGGCGAGCGCGGGCAACACCTTCCACGCCGCCATCTGGAGCGGGTAGTTCCAGGGAGCGATGGAGCCGACGACGCCGACGGCCTCACGCCGCACGGCGGAGGTGTGGTCCGCGCTGTACTCCGCAGCGGCCTTGCCCTCCAAGTGGCGGGCGGCCCCGGCGAAGAACGCCGCGTTGTCGACGGAGCCCGGTACGTCGAACTCCTCGCTGAGCTTGAGGGGCTTTCCGCAGTTCAGCGACTCGGCGAAGGCGAGGTCGGCGGAGTCCTCGGCGAGCGCCGCGGCGAAACGGTGCAGCGTGTCGGAGCGCTCCCCCGGGGTGGCGCCGCTCCACGCGGGGAAGGCGCGCCGCGCGGCGTCGACCGCGGCGTCCACGTCGCCGGTACCGGCCAGCGCGTAGGTGTGGATCTGCTCACCGGTCGCGGGGTCCACCACGGCCTGGGTGCGGCCCGATGTGCCGCCCCGGAGCCGTCCGTCGATGAATTGCGCACCCTCGGCAAACCGCTCGGACACATCGAATCGCTGATCCATGGTGCTCTCCTGAGCCGGTCCAGAGCCGTTCCACGGCGCGACCGGGCGTAGCTCATTGCGGAAATGATGGCCGATCCTGGCAGAGCACCTGGTGGCCAACAAGGGATTCCGTAGTTTCCTTTTGGTTACGCAACGAATTCTGCGAATTCCGTGGGGTGGGTGCCCGACACGTTGTCAGTGCCCGCTGACAGAATCCCGGCATGATGCACGACGCGACGGGGACCGCACGAGCCGACGCCACCGAACTGCCCCTCTCACTGCCCGCGCTGCGCGAGGCGGTGGCCGCGGGGCGGCGTTTCCGGTACGTCCACTTCTGGGGCCACGCCCCGCGCCGGGACGGCACGCTCGGGCCGAGCTGCCTCAGTCAGTGGTGGCCCGCACCGTTCACCGTCGACGGCGTCACGTACGCGACCGCGGAGCACTGGATGATGGCGGGCAAGGCCCGGCTGTTCGGCGATACCGAGGCGGAGCGGCGGGCCGTCGAGGCGTGCCACCCACGGGAGGCGAAGGCCGCGGGGCGCGCGGTGCGCGGCTTCGACGACGCGCGGTGGCAGGAGCACCGCTTCGAGCTGGTCGTCGAGGGCAGCGTGCACAAATTCGGCAGCGACCCTGCCCTGGGGGACTTCCTGCGGGCCACCCGCCACCGCGTCCTGGTGGAGGCCAGCCCGCTGGACCGCATATGGGGCATCGGCCTGGCCGCCGATGACGAGCGGGCCGAGGACCCGGCTCGTTGGCGGGGCCCCAACCTCCTCGGCTTCGCCCTCATGGAGGCCCGCCGGAGGCTTGATGGGCCGGGGGCGGCGTAACGCACAGCTCCTCGTACCGAGCGGTGTCACACGCTCCCGACGTGTCCTGCCACAGGGACCTCGGACAGACGGGGCGCGACCTCGAAGGTGTCGGTGGTGCCGGGCTGCTGCCAGTGGCCGCCGCCCCGCCCCCGTTCCCTCCTCCCCGTCTCCACCGGGGCCGGGGCCTCCCGGGGCGAGGACCGCGACGGTCAGGGCGCTGAGGAGCAGGGCGGCGCAGCCCAGCAGGGCACCGGCCAGCGCAGTCCTGCCGTTCGTGGCCTCGCCCCGGGCGCTGCGGGCCCTGCCGAGCGCCCCCAGAAGGATGGCGAGCGCGCCGAAGAGGACGCAGATGACGAGCGTGACGCCGAGCAGCACCCCAACGGCATCGGTGATCAGTGCGACGGTGCCGTAGCCGTTGCGCGGCCGGGAGCACGTCCATGGCCGCCCGCAGCCCGCGCCTCAGCCTCGGCCTCGGCCTGGGGAGCCGTCGGGCATCCGCACCCAGCGGTACGGCTCCGGCGACAGCGACACGGTCGGCGGCGGCGCGCACCCACCCGACGGGACGGGCGGAGCGGAGTGGAAGCGGCAAAGGCGAAGAAGCGACGGGGCGGCGTCCCCTGGTGCGCTCCGGGATGGGCAGCCGCCGGGCACGGCCCCGGATACGGGCCCCATGCCGGGGGACGGGGCGGACGTGGTGGTCGCGGCGGGGCCCCATGGAAGCGTCGGCTCGGGTTCCTCGCGCTTTTCGGTCATGGCACTCCCCCTTCCTGGAGGTCCTGTCATCGCAAGACCGGCCCTCGGACGGCGCCCTGGTGCCGCATACGATGACGAGCGTCTCCGCACACCGCTGCGCCACTGTCCAGGAGGAACGTTGTCCGATCTCGATGCCTTCATCGCGGGCCTGCCCAAGGCGGAGCTGCATGTCCACCACGTCGGATCGGCCTCCCCCCGGATCGTCGCGGAACTCGCTGCCCGGCATCCGGATTCCGCGGTCCCCACCGACCCCGAGGCGCTGGCCGATTTCTTCACCTTCCGCGACTTCGCGCACTTCATCCAGGTCTACCTCTCCGTCGTGGACCTCATCCGTGACGCGGCAGACGTCCGGCTGCTGACGTACGAGGTCGCGCGCGACATGGCACGGCAGAACATCCGGTACGCGGAACTGACCGTCACCCCGTTCAGCTCGACCAGCCGCGGGATCCCGGACGCCGCGTTCGTCGAGGCGATCGAGGACGCCCGCAAGGCCGCGGAGGCAGAGCTGGGCGTGGTGCTGCGCTGGTGCTTCGACATTCCCGGCGAGGCGGGCCTGGCGGCGGCCGAGGAGACGACGCGGATCGCCTGCGAGCTGCAGCCCGAGGGGCTGGTGTCGTTCGGGCTCGGCGGGCCCGAAGTCGGCGTTCCGCGGGGGCAGTTCACACCGTACTTCGACCGCGCCATCGCGGCGGGGCTGCACTCCGTCCCGCATGCCGGGGAGACCACGGGGCCGCAGACCATCTGGGACGCGCTGCACGAGCTGCGCGCCGAACGCGTCGGGCACGGCACCAGCGCTGTGCAGGACCCGAAGCTGCTGGCCCATCTCGCCGAGCACGCCATCCCGTTGGAGGTCTGCCCCACCTCCAACATCGCGACCCGCGCGGTGCGCACACTGAACGAGCACCCGATCAAGGAGATGGCCGAAGCGGGCCTGCTGCTCACGGTCAACAGTGACGACCCGCCCATGTTCGGCACCGACCTCAACACCGAATACGGCGTGGCCGCACGACTGTTGGGCCTGGACACGGACGGCGTCGCGGCGCTGGCGAAGAACGCGGTGACGGCATCCTTCATGGACGCCCCGTCCAAGGCCCGCCTGGCCGCCGAGATCGACGCCTACACGGCGGCGCGGCGCGCATGACGCGAGGTGGGCTCCCGCCGCATGGGGCGGGAACCCACCCGGCAGACGGGCGGGGCCCGGGCGCCGCACCGCATGGGGCGCCGCACCGTGCCCGCATACGGGGCTCCGCGCCACCCCCTGCGCGCGCCGTCCCGCCCTGCGTACGGCATGGGGCGGCGCCCCGTCCTCGTTCAGCGGCAGCCCCGAGGCGGCGCCCCGTTGACGCACCGCCCCATGCGCTCGCCCGCCCCCGCGCTCACAACCCCACGATCGCGTTCCACTCCCCCGTGAGGGCCGGGCGTTCCGCCGCCGTGATGTCGCGGGCGGTGGCGAGGCGCTGGCGCAGGGCGGCGTCGGGGAAGATCAGTGGGTCCTCGGCGAGGGCGGCGCGCTCCTTGTCCTTGGAGGCGGCCAGGACCTCGCGGGCGGCCGGTACGGGGCAGACATAGTTGACCCAGGCAGCCAGGTCGGCGGCGACGTCAGGCCGGTAGTAGTGGTCGATGAGCCGCTCGGCGTTGCGCTTGTGGGCCGCCAGGTTGGGGATCATCATGCTCTCCGCCCACAGTTCGCCGCCCTCCTCGGGCACCACGAAGGCGATGTCCGGGTTGTCGGCCTTCAGCTGGATGACGTCGCCGGAATACGCCTGGGCGGCGAGCACGTCCCCGGAGTCGAGGTCCTTGATGTAGTCGTTGCCGGTGAACCGGCGGATGTGGCCCCGTGCGACGAGCCGACGCAACCGGTCGGCCATCCGGTGGAAGTCGTCGGGCCGCCAGCGGGTGATGTCGACGCCCTCGCCCTGCAACAGCAGCGCGAACGCCTCGTCGATACCGGAGAACAGGCTGACCCGGCCACGGAGGTCGTCGTGCCACAGGTCGGAGACGCTCCGGATCTCGCGGCCGAGTCTGCGGCGGTTGTAGGCGATGCCGGTGATGCCCGACTGCCAGGGCACGCTGTGCCTGCGAGCGGGGTCGAACGACGGGGACGCGAGCTGCGGGTCGAGGTTGCGGGCGACATGCGGCTGCGCCGTGCGGTCCATTTCCTGGACCCAGCCGAGGCGGACGTAGCGCGCACACATCCAGTCGCTGATGACGACCAGGTCGCGGCCGGTGGGCTGGTGGTTCATCAGCGCGGGGCTGATCTTGCCGAAGAACTCGTCGTTGTCGTTGATCTCCTCGGTGTACGTGACGGAGATCCCGGTCCGCCGCCGGAACGCATCGAGGGTGGGTCGACGCTGCTTGTCGTGGTCGTCGACGTCGATGTACAGCGGCCAGTTGGCGAAGAGGAGACGGCGGTCGGCCGCCGAACGGTCGGGGGCCGCACGTTCGGCGGCCCGGACGTAGGCGGGCGGCACACCGCATCCGGCGAGTCCGGCCAGCGCCGCCGCCGTACCGATTCCGAACGTGCCCCGAAGCAGCGAACGCCGCGTGAGTTCCGACATGGCGTGCACTTTCACGCCTCACGGACGGCGGCGGCAAGCCGACAGAACGTCAACTGCCGGAACTCCACCCGCGACGGTCTGCCGGGCGAAGGCCCGCATGGGGCGGCGCGCATGAGGCGCAGCACATGGGGCGGCACGCACCGGTCCCGCATGGGGCGCAGCACCCCGGTCCCGCATGGGGCGCAGCGCATGGGCCCCGCCCCGTACCCACACGCAGGGCCCCACACACCGCGTATGACGCACGGCGCATGGGGCCCACCAGCCCACGAGACACACGCGACACAACCCCTGCATGGGGCGCCACGCATGAGGCGCAGGGCACGGGACAGGGCGTGGAGCGCAGGGCACCTCGCCCCACGCCCCGCCCCCTCACCCGTCCAGCGACGTCATCACGTGCTTCACGCGCGTGTAGTCGTCGAAGCCGTACGCGGAGAGGTCCTTGCCGTAGCCGGACTTCTTGAAGCCGCCGTGGGGCATCTCGGCGACGAGCGGGATGTGGGTGTTGATCCACACGCAGCCGAAGTCGAGGGCCTTGGACAGCCGCATGGCGCGGGCATGGTCCTTGGTCCACACCGAGGAGGCGAGGGCGTACTCGACGCCGTTGGCCCACTCCAGGGCCTGCTCCTCGTCGCGGAACGACTGGACGGTGATGACGGGGCCGAAGACCTCGTGCTGGACGATCTCGTCGTCCTGCTTGAGGCCGGAGACGACGGTCGGGGCGAAGAAGTAGCCCTTCTCGCCGACCTGTTCGCCGCCCGCCTCGATCTTGGCGTGGGCGGGAAGCCGCTCGATGAAGCCCTTGACCTGCTTGAGCTGGTTGGCGTTGTTCAGCGGTCCGTAGAGCACGTCCTCGTCGTCGACCGCGCCGGTCTTCGTCTCCGAGGCGGCCTTGGCCAGCGCGGCGACGAACTCGTCGTGGATGGACTCCTGGACGAGCACGCGGGTCGCGGCCGTACAGTCCTGACCGGCGTTGAAGTACCCGGCGACGGCGATGTCCTCGACGGCCTTGGCGATGTCGGTGTCCTCGAAGACCACGACCGGGGCCTTGCCGCCCAGCTCCAGGTGGACGCGCTTGAGGTCCTTGGACGCGGACTCGGCGACCTGCATGCCGGCGCGCACGGAGCCGGTGATGGAGGCCATCGCGGGCACCGGGTGCTCGACCATCAGGCGGCCGGTCTCCCGGTCACCGCAGACGACGTTGAACACACCGCGGGAGTGGCCCAGTTCGTCCAGCACGCCGCCGATGATCTCGCCGATCAGGACGGTCGACGCGGGGGTGGTGTCGGAGGGCTTGATGACGACGGTGTTGCCCGCGGCCAGGGCCGGGGCGAACTTCCACACGGCCATCATCATCGGGTAGTTCCACGGCGCGACCTGGGCGCAGACGCCGATCGGCTCGCGGCGGATGATGGACGTGAAGCCTTCCATGTACTCGCCGGCCGAGCGTCCTTCCAGCATCCGGGCGGCACCCGCGAAGAAGCGGATCTGGTCCACCATCGGCGGGATTTCCTCGGAGCGGACGAGGCCGACCGGCTTGCCGCAGTTCTCGGACTCGGCGGCGATCAGCTCCTCTGCGCGCTCCTCGAAGCGGTCGGCGATCTTGAGGAGGACCTTCTGGCGCTCGGCGGGGATCAGGTCGCGCCAGGCGGGGAAGGCGGCCTCGGCCGCGGCCATCGCCGCGTCCACGTCGGCGGCTCCGGAGAGCGGCGCGGTGGCGTACGGCTCGCCCGTGGCCGGGTTGACCACCTCCGTGGTCCGCCCGTCGGCGGCGTCCCGGAACTCCCCGTCGATGTAGTTGCGCAGACGACGCAGTGCGGTGGTCACTGTGCGCCCCCTTCAATCAGATGTCCGGTGGTTGAGACACCCACCCTAGCCATGAAGCTGACGCTTTCAACACACCCGCCACTCCCAAACAACGGAATCAGTGAAAATTCGATCGCTATGCAACTGATTTCATCGCTCACGGGTTGCGAGACCGACGAGGCTCGTGCACAGTGTGGGGCGTGGCCCCCCGCAACAGTCACGACAGACGTGACCGCACCCCGTCGATCGACTCCGTCTCCCTGGCGATCATCGAGCAGCTCCAGGAGGACGGGCGCCGTCCGTACGCCGCGATCGGCAAGGCCGTCGGCCTGTCCGAGGCAGCCGTACGCCAGCGCGTACAGAAACTGCTCGACCACGGCGTGATGCAGATCGTTGCCGTCACCGACCCCCTCACGGTCGGCTTGCGGCGGCAGGCAATGGTCGGCATCAACGTCGAGGGTGACCTCGATCCCGTGGCCGATGCCCTGACCGCCATGGAGGAGGTCGAGTACGTCGTCATGACGGCGGGCTCCTTCGATCTGCTGATCGAGATCGTCTGCGAGGACGACGACCACCTGCTGGAAATGATCAACAAGCGCATCCGCACGCTGCCCGGCGTCCGGACAACCGAGAGCTTCGTGTACCTGAAGCTCCGGAAGCAGACCTACACCTGGGGAACGAGATAGCAATGAGCGCCGACCTCTCCAAGACGGCGTACGACCACCTGTGGATGCACTTCACCCGCATGTCGTCGTACGAGAACGCCCCCGTGCCGACGATCGTGCGCGGCGAGGGCACCAACATCTACGACGACAAGGGCAAGCGCTACATCGACGGCCTTGCCGGCCTCTTCGTGGTCAACGCCGGTCACGGACGGGTGGAGCTGGCCGAGGCCGCCGCCAAGCAGGCGCAGGAGCTGGCCTTCTTCCCGGTGTGGTCCTACGCCCATCCCAAGGCCGTCGAGCTGGCCGAGCGGCTGGCCGACTACGCCCCCGGCGACCTCAACAAGGTCTTCTTCACCACGGGCGGCGGTGAGGCGGTCGAGACCGCCTGGAAGCTCGCCAAGCAGTACTTCAAGCTCACCGGCAAGCCGATGAAGCACAAGGTGATCTCCCGCGCGGTGGCCTACCACGGCACCCCGCAGGGCGCCCTGTCCATCACCGGCCTCCCGGCCCTGAAGGCGCCCTTCGAGCCGCTGGTCCCCGGCGCGCACAAGGTCCCCAACACCAACATCTACCGCGCGCCGATCCACGGCGACGACCCCGAGGCGTTCGGCCGCTGGGCCGCCGACCAGATCGAGCAGCAGATCCTCTTCGAGGGCCCCGAGACCGTCGCCGCCGTCTTCCTGGAGCCGGTGCAGAACGCCGGTGGCTGCTTCCCGCCGCCCCCCGGCTACTTCCAGCGCGTCCGCGAGATCTGCGACCAGTACGACGTGCTGCTCGTCTCCGACGAGGTCATCTGCGCGTTCGGCCGCCTGGGCACGATGTTCGCGTGCGACAAGTTCGGCTACGTCCCGGACATGATCACCTGCGCCAAGGGCATGACCTCGGGTTACTCCCCGATCGGCGCCTGCATCATCTCCGACCGCCTGGCCGAGCCGTTCTACCAGGGCGACAACACCTTCCTGCACGGCTACACCTTCGGCGGTCACCCGGTCTCGTCCGCCGTGGCGCTCTCCAACTTCGACATCTTCGAGCGCGAGGGCCTGAACAAGCACGTCCTGGAGAACGAGGGCAACTTCCTCTCCACCCTCCAGAAGCTCCACGACCTGCCGATAGTCGGCGACATCCGCGGCAACGGCTTCTTCTACGGCATCGAGCTGGTCAAGGACAAGCACACGAAGGAATCCTTCAACGAAGAGGAGACCGAGCGCGTCCTGTACGGCTTCCTCTCCAAGGCGCTGTACGACAACGGTCTGTACTGCCGCGCCGACGACCGCGGTGACCCGGTCATCCAGCTCGCGCCGCCGCTCATCGCCGACCAGTCGGTCTTCGACGAGATCGAGCAGATCCTGCGCACCGTCCTCACGGAGGCGTGGACCAAGCTCTGATCCCCCGCGCCGTTCCGGTCCGCTCCGGTCCGACGCCGAGCAGGAGCTTGCACAACCGAAGATCGCACGGCCCGAATTCGCTCAAGAGAAGCCATAGGAGTGAATTCGGGCCGTTGTGCATGCCAAGCGCCGAATCATGAGGGTCCGCAGTCCTTACCGTGCCAGTGACCGATACCCTCCATGGTCGTTCACCCGGCCGAGGGAACGAACGGACGCGAACGCAAGAGGTGCGCAGATGGTGGCCCCACCTGACAACGACGTTCTCTGGGCCCGCGGCCTGCACCACAGTTACGGCGCCAGCACCGCACTGGCCGGAGTCTCCCTCGGCGTCCGCGAAGGGGAGATCCTCGCCGTCACCGGCCCGCGCGGCAGCGGCAAGACGACGTTGCTGCGCTGCCTGTCCGCCCAACTCGCCCCGTCCGAGGGCGAGGTGTGGTTCAACAGTTCACCGGTGCATACCCTCGCCGCCCGCCACCGCGAGCGGCTGCGCCTGGACCGCTTCGGCTGGATCGACACCCAGCCCCACCTCGTGACCGAGCTGACCGCCGGGGAGAACGCCGCCCTGCCGCTGCTGCTGCGCGGCGAGGGCGGCCGCGCCGCGCGGAACACCGCGGCCGAGTGGCTCGACCGGCTCGACGTCGGCGACTGCGCACGCCGCCGCCCCGCGCAGCTCGATCAGTCGCAGCGTCAACGCGTCGCCATCGCCCGCGCGCTGGCCACCACGCCGCAGGTCCTCTTCGCGGACGAACCGACCGCGCCGCTGCACCGTGCGGACGCCACCCAGGTCCTGCGCACCCTCACCACGGCGGCCCGCTCCCACCAGATCACCGTGGTCCTCGCCACCCACGACCCGGAAGCGGCGTCCCTCGCCGACCGCACCGTCGCCCTCCTCGACGGCCGCCGGGCCCGGGGCGGCGCCGTCTCCTCCCCCGACGCGGAAAGCAGGGCAGCGTGCTCGCTCTCCGTCTAGCCCGCGGTACGCGCCCCCTGGTGCTGGTGCGGCGCGCCGCCGTCGCCGCGGCGGCCGGGGGCACCGGGTTCCTGCTGCTGGCCACCCTCGGCCACGCCACCGCGCACCCCACGGACTCCGGCCAGGCCGCGGTGCGGCTGCTGTGGTGTCTGGCGCCGCTCGCCGCGACCGCGCAGCTCGCGGTGGCCGTGGCGCGTACGGATCCCGCCGCGCGGCTCCAACGGGGCATGGCGGCGGCGGGGTTGGGCCCGTTCCGGCTGACGTTGCTCGCCGCCGTCTCCACCGCGCTCTCCGGTGTGCTGGGCGCCGTCGCGGCACTGCTGGTGTTCCTCCGACTCCGCGGCGGACTCGGCGCGGCGCCGTGGCCGAAGCTCGCGACGGAGCTGCTCGGCGCGGGGCACCCACTGCCGGTCGCCGGAACGGTGCTGCTGCTGTCGCTGGTGCCGCTGGTCCTGGCGGGGGCGACCGCCCTGGCGCTGCGTCCGCGCGAGGTCGCCCCGGCCCCGCCGCCGACGCCCGCACCGACGGAGGCGGGTGACGGTGCCGACGGGGCGCCCCGCACGGCGCCCGCCGCCCCGTCCGGCCTGCCGTGGGGCATCGCCCTGACGGCGGTGGGGCTGACCGTCGAGACCTACGCGGGCCGCGGTACGGCCGTCGGCTCCGGCCTGCTCCCGCTGCCGGGCCGTCTGGTGGGCAGTCCCCCGGGCGTCCTGGCGGGCTGGGCCCTGTCCGCCGTCGGACTGGTGCTGGCGGGCCCGGGTCTGGTGCACCTGTGCGGGCGGTTGCTGTGCGCGGGCCGTCCCGGCGCGCTCCGGCTGTTGGCGGGACGGGTGCTCCAGGAGGAGGCACGGCGGATCGGCCGCCCCGTCGGGGTGCTGTGCGCGGTGGTGTCCGGTGGCTATGCCGCGGTGAAGGTGTTCCGCGCCGCGCCGCTGGAGACCTTCGGGCCGCTGACCGCGGTCGGCGCGGCCGTCGTGCTGGGCTGCGTCCTGGCGAGCGCGCTGGCCGCCGGCCTGGAGTCACGCGCCGCGCGGGCCGAGGCCACCGCGGCCCTGCGCAGGCTCGGCGCACCGGCCGCCCTCCTCCGCCGCGCCGCCACCCTCCGCGCCGCCACCCTGCTCCTTGTCCTGGCCCCGTTGACGTGGGGCGTGGCCGAACTGGCGACGGTGCCGTTGGTGCGTTGAGGGGGATGCCGCTACACGGCGTGGGGCCGGGCATGGGGCG
>NZ_VKJP01000173.1 GCF_007280575.1 Streptomyces benahoarensis | reverse complement strand
ACCCCGCCGCCCCCTCTACGCTTCGGCGCATGCCCTGACTCCCTGCCGAACCCGCCCGCCCCGGAACACGTCGCGTGCGGGCGGCTCCGAGTTCCGCTCAACTGGAACCATCCGCGGGGGCCACACATCGAGGTGGCCGTCTCACGGATACGCGCATCGGGCTCCCGCGGCGAGCGGCGCGGCATCCTGCTGGTGAACCCGGGCGGACCGGGCGGCTCCGGACTCTCCTACGCGGTCACGAAGCGAGCCAAGCTGCCGCAGAGCGTGCGACGGGCGTATGACGTCATCGGCTTCGACCCTCGTGGAGTCGGACAGAGCGCCCCCGTGAACTGCGGCCGGATGGGCGGCCTCTTCACCAGCCCGGGCACGAACCCCGTACCCGTAGGCAGGCCCGCGGAGAAGAACTACCTCACATCGCTACGGAACATGGCCGACGACTGTGCCGCGGGCGCCGGCGAAACGCTGTCCCACCTGTCCACGGAACAGACGGCGCGGGACATGGACGCGATCCGCGCCGCACTCGGCGAACGCCGGACGAGCTTCCTCGGCGTCTCCTACGGCAGCTACCTCGGCGCCGCGTACGCCGCGCGCTTCCCGCATCGCGTGGGCCGCATGGTGCTCGACAGCGTCGTGGGCCCGTGGAACTGGTACGACTTCGACGTCATCCAGAGCCGCGCACTGCTGCGGCAGCGCGACACCTTCTTCACTTGGACCGCCGCCCACGCGGAACGCTTCGGCCTCGGTGGGAGCGCGGCCGCCGCGCGCCGGGCCTATCTGCGCGTGCGCCACGGACTTACCAGGCACCCCGTGGACGGCTTCGGACCCGCCGAGTTCGACCGCGCCGTCTACCGCGCACTGGGCCGCACCGAACGCTGGGCCGGCCTCGCCGAGGGCCTGCGCGACCACCTGAATGCCGGACACCCCGACGGGCTCCGCCCCACCGCCGCTTTCGACAGCCCGGATTCACGCAACTACGAAGCAGCGAACCGCGTCGTCAAGTGCGCCGACTCCCCCGCCCCTGCACCTCACCGGATCCTGGCGGACATCCACCGCACCCGCCGGCTCGACCCGCAGCCGGTCCTGACCGGCATGGAGGCGTCCACCTGCACCTATTGGCGCCACAAGCCTGCCCACCGCACCCCGCTCGGCAGCCCCGACGCCCCACCCGTACTGCTGGTGGCCTCCGCGCACGACCCCGTCACCCCCATCGAGGGCGCACGCCGACTGCGCCGACTGCTGCCCGGCTCGCGCCTGGTCACGCTCGGCAACGACTATTCGCACGGCGTGTTCGCCAGCCGGGGCAACGCATGCGTGGACGACACCGCGGCCGCCTATCTCGTCAACGGCACGGCACCGAAGGCGGACGTGAACTGCATCGGCCCCGGGCTGCCGGACGTGCCGTGAGCGCGGGAGCGAAACAGCTTCCTGAAAATCGTTTTCATGAATTTGCTAGGGTGGCATGTGCCGCGACGGCAGTGCCATCACGCACACGACGCCAGCCGCACAGACGCATGCGCAGCACAGAAACGCATGCCGGACAGGAGAAACCGTGAGCGAGACCGCACATTGCGGATACACCGTGCGCCCCGCGACACCTGCCGACGTGGACCCCGCACGCCGCATCATGCTCGACACGCTGTACCGCGAGTTCGGATACGGCTACGTGCCCCGCTGGCACCACGACGTGCTGGACATCGAAGGCACCTACCTCGACGACCCCCGCCATCTGCTCCTCGTCGCCGTCCACGACGGCGAAGTGGTCGCCACGACCGGAGTACGATCCGCGGGCCCGGCCCACCCCCCGCACCCGCGCTGGCTCGCCGAACGCTACCCGTCCGGAACCACCGCCCAATTGGTCCGCGTCTACGTACGCCCCGAACACCGGCGCCGGGGCCTCGCCCGCACCCTGGTCCACACAGCTTGCGACATCATCGCGACCATGCCCGGCTACAACAGCATCTACCTCCACACCAACGTCAACGTCGAGGGCGTGGAAACCTTCTGGCGGAGCATGGCCGAGGAGGTGTTCGACGCCCGGACCACCGGCGAACACGGCCCGGGCGTCGCCACCGTGCACTTCGAGATCCCTATGAGGCGCCGACCGGCCGACGAAGTGGCGCAGCACTCGACCGCCGGCCGCATCCCGTAACCTCGCCGGCTCCTCGCTCTCCCGCCACGAGAGCGAGGAGCCTGCATCACCGATCCACAAGGGCGGCGCGGGTTCGTGGAACAGCGTGCAGGCCGGGGCCGTGGCCGCACGCGGCTTCGTCCAGGAGCTGGGCGACATGTTGTCGCCAGAGGCTATAGACGATGCCGGTGCGGCGGCCGGTGACAAGTCTGTGGGCGCGCAACAGACCGAGGCGGGCGGCCCTGACCCGTGCGGAGGCGCCGCCCGTCGCGTCACCGGCGTGCGCGGCGTCCGCGGGCACGATTGCGGACACCCGTGCCCGTGCCCGGCGCGCCGCCCCGATCGAGTGAGGGCCCGGATCCCGGCGACTGTGGCGCAGCACGGGCAGACACGCCGGACCCGGTCCGCCGCACCACCCGACGAAGGGAACGTGTGGGGCCGGGCCGTGTGGGAAGCGGTCCAGCCGCGAGCGGCTGAGGGCGAGACCGCGCACGGTCTCGTTGCGCCGCGCCGGACCGGGCCTGCGAGCGAGCCGCACCCCGCCACCGACGTACGGCCGGCGTGGAGAAGCAGCCGGTCGGGGGCACCTGTCACTCCAGTGCGCCGGCGACGACGCGAAGGCCGGAAACGACGCCCGCGGAGGCGGCTTCGCGTTCCCGGGAGCGCAGTACCGCCGAGGGGTGCAGTGTCGCCACGACGAGGGCCGCGCCGTTGCCAGCCGTGTCGTGGGGCGGTGCGCCGCCCCAGTCCTCCGGCAGCGGGAGGGGCGTGCCAGGCTGTTCGCCGACGAACGCCACCCGTATGCGGCCACCGCTTCCACCCGGTACGTCGTCGAGACGGGCCACGGCAGCGTGGTGCGCAGCAGCCGCGTGGCCGGGTGCGCGTCGGCGGTGCGGATCATCTCCGTACCGGTCCAGCTGAGGTAGGTGATCCCGACGGCCACGCCGCGGTGTGCGACCTCCGCGCGCGGGGAGTGCGCGAACGCCTCCGCCCCCGACTTGGCGGCGCAGTACGCCGACAGCAGCGGTGCGGCGGTGATGCCCGTCAGAGAGGGGATCTGGCGGCAGTGGCCGCGGGTGTGCAGCAAGCCGGGCAGGAAGACCCGGGCGGTCACGGCGGTGCCCGGGAGATTGATCTCCACGGTGCGGTTCCACGTCTCCGGAGCGGTCTTGAGGAACGGGCCGCCCACCGCCACCCCGGCGTTGGCCACCACCACGGACGGCGGGCCCAGACGCCGCGTCACCTCGGCGGCGGTCCGCGCCATCGTGGCCTCGTAGGTGACGTCGACCGGGCGGTACGCGTGTACGCCGGGCAACGCGGCAGCCATCGGGGCGAGCTCGGCCTCTTCCAGTCCGAGCAGGCCACCGTGGCGCCGGCTGACGAACGGCTCCTCCGATGGTCGAAGTACGGTGGCGAGATGCATGGCGGTGCGGCATCGGCTGATCAGGCGGGCCCCGGAGACGGTCTGGGCGGTTCTCTCGGACCGGGACCGGTACGCGGACTGGGTCGTCGGCACGGACACGTCGCGGCCCGACTCGGGCGACTGGCCCGAGGAGGGGACCCGCCTTGCCTACACCGTCCGCCTGGGGCAAGCCCACCCATGCCGGGACCAGTCACTCGCCCATCGCACAGCTCCCAGGGCTTGTCCGGTCGATCATCTGCGGAGCCAGGCGAGGAGCATCGCGGTGGTGAGGGCGCCGAGGTAGACGTTCGTAGCGTGTCACTGGTGCGCACGGACCGGGGTGGAGTCGACCGACACGTCCCCATCCATCCGCCCGGCGGCGTCGGCCAGGGACTGCACCTGCCAGAGCGGCTCCTCCCGTTCGGTCCATACGCACACGGCAAAACCGGTGTCGCCGATGCGCAGGTCGACCTCACGCACTGTCAGTTCCAGGCGCCGCCACGTCGTCTCAGCAGCGTCTTCGATCAGTGGACAGCCATCGCGGCCGCCGTCTCCCCGAACCTGCCTCCCCGCACGTCGCCGCAGCGGCCTTCCGTGCGGAGCGCAGGCGGTCGGTGCAGTCCGGGCTTGGCCGTCGGCGCCCGCACTGCGCGCCTGATGACCTGGATCAAGGCCTCACCCGGGCCGCCCTGGGAGCACGATTCGATATGCGAGCTAACAGCGTTCGGCAGGGTCGTTGCCGGTGATGCCGAGGTATGTCTCGCTCACCCAGCCCTGCTGCTGGGTGCCTGCCCGTCGGACGTGCCACCAGCCTCGGTTCCCACCGACGGTGTCCCCGTACGTCCAGCAGTGGTAGTACACCTTCACGCGCGACCACTGCCCGAATGAGTCGCAGCTGGTGTGCGGGCCCTTCCGGTAGTTGACGTCGGTTCGGGTGACGTGGGACGAGTACGCGCTCTTGTTGCTCCATGCGTGATCGCAGCCCAACGTCCCGGCCGAAGCGGGAACGGACGCAACCGCGGGTGTCGCCGCCACGACCGCCAGCAGCGCCAGGGCTCGGGCCCCATTGCGCGCCATCTTCCCCGACCGCCTTACTTTCCGCATATCTCCCCCTTGTTGGCGTATATGGCCGCCAACACCGTACGAGAGCCGAGGGCAAAGCGCACGCATGAGACCGGCCAAGAACGTCCGGACAACTGCCTTGCCAAACAAGGAAGTTCAGTCCCTGCCGGGCTGGGTCAAGAGCTCAACTCCCGGCCCGTACCGGCGCCATCTCAGCCCTATCGATGCCGTTGCACGTGTCGTCGCCGGACCGGTTGTCAGGCGGCTCCCTCCGTACTCTCGGGGCCATGACGACACCTAAGGAGAACCAGACCAGCACCCGCCGCCGCGCCCCAGCATGTCGCCGGAGCAGCGCCGCGGAATGGCCATCCAGACCGCGATCCCGCTGATCGCCGAGTACGACGCCGCGGTGACGACCACGAAGATCGCCCGCGCCGCGGGCATCGGCGAGGGCACGATCTTCCGGGTCTTCGCCGACAGCACCGAGTGAGCCCGGATTCCGGTCAGAACCTCAAGACCAACTCGCTGCCCCGTTGACTCGTATCTGGGTCACACCCCCAGAAAGCCGGGTGGCTGTCAGGAAGATGAGCCGGCTTCCACCACAACTCGCGCCGTCATTTCTCATCGCCATCCAGGCGGCGAGAGATCACGATTCGGCTCCCAAGCCCGTCCCCATCTGCTGTTCCTAGAGATGCATGAAGCCATCAGGTGCAGTGCCGAAGACGATCCCGTGATGACCACCCTCATCAGCCCCGAGCAGACGCGTTCAAGGGCCCGGCTGCCCGAGCCGCCGCGTCTTCGCCTCCTCACGATCACCAGTGAGGAGGCGAAGACGCGGCAGGTTCGACTCAGTCGACGCGGTCGGTGCCGCGTCAGCGGGCCTGCTGGGCCGGGAAGCCGAGCCGGGTGAGATATGCGGTCATCGCCCGCAGGCCGAAGCCCATGGCGGCAACGCGTCGGTCGGGCGGACCGTGTTGCGCAGGGTTCCGAGGCAGGGGCTGCTGATGGTGACGGTGCCTCCGTCGTGGTGGGTGAAGCCCATGCCTTTCTCACCGCGGTCCTGGGTGGGAGCGAAGAGGGTTCCGGTGAACAGGGCGAATCCGTCCGGGTGTTGGTGGTGGCTGCCGTACGCTGCGGCGACCAGGTCCTCGAAGGTACGGCTGATCGCGGCGAGGCTGTTGCGGCTCTCGAGCAGGTGGGCGTCCTCCCCCTCGATGCGCAGGACGATCTCCTCCCGGCGCAGGGCGTCGAGGTCGAACTCGTCATGGAGCAGCCGGGTGAACGGGCCCACGGCGCAGGAGCCGTTGTTGTCCTTGGCCATACCGAGGAGGAGGGCGCTGCGTCCCTCGATGTCGCGGAGGTTCACGTCGTTGCCGAGGGTCGCTCCGGCGATGCGGCCGGTGGAGTTCACGACGAGGACGAGTTCGGGTTCCGGGTTGTTCCAGTCCGAGAAGGAGGGGATGCCGATCGCCGAGCCGTGGCCACGGAGGCGAGTACGGGTGCTTTGGTGAAGACCTCGGGGTGGGGTCCGAGGCCGACTTCGAGGTACTGCGACCACAGGCCCTCGGCGGTCAGTACTTCCCTGACCCGGTCGGCCTCAGGACTTCCCGGGGTCACCGCGTCGATCGAGGGGCCGGCGGGAGGGTGCCGTCGCGGCCCCTTGGGTGGCGGAGCGGGCGGGGTCGGGCTGTTCCATGAGGTCGGACACCGTCGGGTAGGTGTCGGTGAGCTGGCCGCCGAAGAGCGCAGCGAGGTCTGGCAGGTCCGTCCCCGGTGTGTATGTGAAGACGACTGCGGCCGGGCCGAATACCTCGTGTTCGAGGAGGGCGGGGTTGTGCCGGACGGCCTCGGCAGTGGCGGTGAGGACGGTGGGTGCCTCCGCGACCCGAACCCGCCAAACCCTCGTCCCCGTGGCCAGTTGGGACAGCGTCTTCCAATGGCTCGACCGGCTCATACACGGCTACCGGAAGGTGGCCCTCAAGCCGCTTCGCAAGGCCGCGATGAACACGGCCGCCCGCTGGATCACCGAGCGGCAGGAGAACAACGGCTGCTGGGGCGGCATCCAGCCCCCGGCCGTCCATACGGTCATCGCCCTGCACCTGCTCGGCTTCGACCTCGACCGCCCGGCCCTGAAGTCCGGCCTCGGGTCCGTCGGCTCCGCGCGCGCAGAGATGGCCTGGCGCCCGCCTGGGACATGAGGGGTATCCCACAAGAACCTCGCGGAATACGGTGGGAACACAGCTTGGCGCGGCCGTCCACGCCACGGGCGACAGACGGCGGTGGCACCGCCCCCAGCAGTCAGATCACCAACGAGGCGACGCCTTCCGGGGCGGCCGAGGAGAGAAACACGGACCAAGAGGCGATGAGAGCGTCGGCCTGACCCTCCGTGGACCACGCGGTGGGTGAGCCAGGATCCGGACCATATCCGGACCAGCGCACCACCACTCGCCTCGCCCCTCAGCGTATTCACTGGTCAGGCGCGTGCGGGCGGTGTACCACCAGCAGACCAAGAACCTTCTTGTGTCGTACTCGGCGAAGAAACTGGGGTTCTTCCAGACGCAGAAAAAGGGCGCCTGACCAGGCAAGTTACCCGTCAGGCGCCCCTTCGTGGAGCAGATCTGAGCCGTAGGGCGAAATACGAATCCACTCCCGATATCTTCCACCTGTATCCCACCCCTGACCAGCTGTTCCGGGGCATTTCCGGGCCAAGGTCCTGCTAACGCGCCCTACACATCGCCCGCCGGCTCCTCCCACCGCCGCATCGACTCCTCTATGAAGTTGTTGGCGTGATCTCGTGCCTCGGCCAGGAACTTGGCGTAGTAGCGGAAGAGGACCTGGATGCTCTGTCCGGCGCGGCGCGCACACTCCGCGGGGTCGACACCGGACGCAAGCCAGAACGAGATTCCTGCGTGGCACAGGTCGGAGGGGCGCTTCGCCAGCTCAACGGCATGCTCGTCGAGGGTGAGAACGGCCTCGCGCGCCCGTCTCCACGTGATGCCGTACGCCGCAGGATCGACGTAGTTTCCTGCTGCGTTGCGGAACAGACGTCCGTCAGGTACGACACCGAAGCGCTCTATGTGCTCGCGCAGCATGCGGACGAGTACGGGCGGAATAGGCACCGGCCGCGTGGCCTTGGCTGCTCGTCGTTTCAGTGAGTGAATCTCGTGGACGGCGCCGTCATCCGTCCACTCCTTCCCGGCCGTCACGACCCCGCCCTTGAGATGGAGAAGCCCCCAGCCACTCGTCGGCAGGCGACACTGAGATTCTGCAGGCGGATGACTTCAGCCGGGCGCATGGCGGCGTAGTACATGCAGCCGAAGAAGGCGAACAGGTGCGGCCCGCGACCAGGCAGGGCCTTGATCGCTGCAGCCCCGAACACCTCGTTGACCGCAGCCTTCCTACGCATCACAGTCTTCGCGGCAGCGGCTGTCCCATCGACCTTTCGGCACAGCGCGTCAAGCCCCCGGCGCAGCACGTCAGGTTCCTCCAACTCGCTGACCGGCAGCGAGTGACGCTGCAGCCAGTCCAGTGCCAGGATCATTGCGTGATCGGGATCTGTCCGGGTTCGTCACGTGAGGCCCAGGGCCCGTAGGCTCCTCCGCCGGTGCGGGCGTCGCCGCTCTGCTGGCTGCCGAGTCGGCCTGCTGGTGGTCCTCATCGCCTGGCCGCTGCCGTTCGCGACGCTGGATGAGATCGTGGCCGCAGCCCGCGGCGTACCGGTCCGCCTGCTCGGCTACGGCTTCCTCGCCCTGGCCGGGATCAGCGCCGCCGAGGCCACCCAGACGGTCGGCTCCCTGCTCCTGCTCGGCCTGCTCCGGGACAGCGCCGCGCAGGGGCACGACGAGGATCGGCGTGTAGCCGAACGGCCACGGCGCCGTCGTCGACCTGTTCAGTGGAACATCTGGGCGCCGAGCGGGTGCTGCTGGTCGAAGCCGGGGAGGATGAGGAAGGTTGCGCTGGCGGTGGTCGTGGTGAATCGCAGCAGTGCGTCGGAATCATCCATGTGAGCAAGAGTGTTGGTGAATGTGCGTATGTCGTTCTGGAAGCTGATGAAGAGCAGGCCGGGGGTGGGCTCGTCGGTGCTGTAGGAACGGCGGAGCATGAGGCCGACGCCGACCACGTTGGGGTTGGCCCGGCGGACGTGGGCGTCGGCAGGGATGAGGTAGCGCCCGTCCGGTGTTTTGGCGCCGAGGTTCGGATCCCAGGCTGCGGTGCCGCCGGAGAGGGGCACGCCGGTGGCTCGGCGCCGGCCGAAGACCGCCTCCTGGTGGGCGACGGAGAGCGCGGCGAACCGCGGCAGGTCGAGTTCCATGCGCCGTAGTACGGCGATCGTGCCGCCGACGACGGGAGCCGGGCCGGCCAGCCACAGGTGGCGTTGGTGTTCGGCCGTCGTGTGCGGGCCCACGATGCCGTCGATGAAACCGAGCAGGTTTCGTGGCGCGGAAATGCCCTTGTCCACCGGGGTATTCGGACCGCGCCGTCCGGACTGCCGCCAGCGTTCACGTATCCGGTCGCCGGCCTGCTCCAGAAGTGCGGCGGCGACGACCGGTAACAGCAAGGCGTCGCTGGCGCAGATCTGTATCAACAGGTCCCCGCCGCGTGCCTGTGGGGCGATCTGCTCGCGGGAGAACCGGGGGAGGTCCGCCGCGCCGGGCAGGGAGGGATCGGCCATGCGCACCAGCCGTGGTCCCACCCCGATCGTGACGGTGAGATCGCCTGGCGGCAGGCCCAGCAGTCGTGGATCGGTCCCCGCGGTGAGCGTGTGAATGGCCTGGCCGAGTTCGGCCAGCAGCAGGCCGACGGCCACGGCGTCGCCGAGGTCGGCCACCACCGCCAGGAGGTTCGGCTGGGCCGGTTGTGGGAGCGTGATGCCTGCTTGATAGCGGCCGGTTGGCGACACCCGTGTAGTTGACGCGGGGGAAGGGGGCCGGGTTGGCTGAGCTGCAGGCGATTCGCACCCGGCGCTGAGCCCGGTGGTCGCCACGGCTCCGGTGGCACCGATGAACGCGCGGCGTGACGGATGGGAGTCGGCTCGGCTCACGGTGTGAAGAATGCCATATCCGTTCTGGCGGTGGCGAGTTGGTCGGCCTCCCCCCCCCGGGATGACTTCATGCCAGGATGAGGTCATGCCTCGTCTCCGTCTTCGCGTGATGGTCGCGTTACTGAGCACCCTGACGTGCGCACTGGCGGGCTGTGGGGCCGGCGATGACGGGTCGAGCCATGGTCGGCGACCGCCCGGCGCGCATGTGACGATCAGAGTGCCGACTGACGCCCCGACGATCTCGGATGCGGTGTCTCTCGCTCGCCCCGGTGACCTGGTGTTGGTCGCGCCGGGCGTGTACCACGAGTCGGTGAAGGTCTCCACGTCTCGTGTCACTCTTCGTGGCGAGTCCCGGGACAAGGTCGTCATCGACGGGCGGTTGCAGCAGCCGAACGGCATCGTCGTCACCGCGCCCGGGGTGGCCGTGGAGAACCTGACCGTGGAGGACAACACGCAGAACGGGGTCCTGGTCACCGGTTCGGCGAAGGCGGCTGCCGGAATGCCGGGGCAGTCCGGCGGCTATGACACCGGCGATGAGCCCGTCACCTTCCTGAAATCATTCCTGGTCTCCCACGTGACCGCGACCCGCAACGGGCTGTACGGCATCTACACGTTCTCCGCGCAAAACGGTGTCATCGAGCACTCGTACGCGTCAGGCGGGGCCGACTCGGGGATCTATGTCGGACAGTGCAAGCCCTGTCACATTGTGGTGCGGGACAACATTGCCGAACTCAACGCGGTCGGTTACGAAGGCACCAATGCCAGTGGCGGCATGTACGTGGTCGGTAACCGCCTTGTCGGTAACCGGGTCGGACTCACCACCAACTCCGACCACCAGGAGAAGTTGCTCCCGCAGCAGGATGCCGTTGTCGCGGGAAACCTGATCGCGGCCAACCAGCAGGCGGCGACCCCCGAACAGGCCGACGGCGGGTGGGGCATCGGCATCGGCGTCGACGGCGGCACCGACAACCAGTTCGTCCGCAACCGAATCGCCTACAACAGCAACGCCGGGCTGATGATCACCGCAACCGCTGACATACCGCCGGACGGCAACCAGATCCTGGACAACACCTTCGTCGCCAACGGCGTTGACGTCGGCTGGACGTTCCCTACCGCCACGCGGGGACGGGGCAACTGCCTGCGCGGCAATGATCTACGAACGACGGTGCCCGCCCGCCTCGCGGCAACCGCGTCCTGCCCGCGTCCCGCCCGGTCGGCCTCGCCGTCCGGCACGTGGGCAACGCCGACGGCACCGAGGGGTATCCCGTTCACCGATGTGGCGGCGCCAGGGCCACAGCCGCAGTTCCCGAACACCACCACGGGCGCCACCGCTGTTCCGGCCATTCCGGCGCTACCGGACACGGCGGGCATCGGGCTGCCGTCGGCGTCGCTGCTCGCCGCAGGCGCGCGGGTACGGACGCCCTGAGCGGCGGCTACCGCGTCGGGGTGACTCCGGGTACCGGCCGGACCGGAACGTACTTCTGGGTGTCGAAATCGATGACCACCGGCTGCGATGCGGAAGCCACGCCGACGCGAACCCGGTACATGGTGCCGTCCGAGCCGATCCAGTAGCGCACGGCACCCGCCGTACCCGCCGTACCGCGCGTGGCACGGGCGCTCGGCCCGGTCATGATGTCCACCTGACGGCCGTCCAACCGGTCCTGTCCAACCCAGGCGGCACCGTTCTGTGGCAGTAGTTCGGCATTGTCCGGCCGGTCGCTGCCGAACTTCAGCGCGATGGCCAGCGAACTGTCCAGCGAACTGCCGGACGACTGCAGCGGACGGCCGTACCAGCCCGACCGGGGCGGCGACGCGGGTGCGTGCGCCGGGGCGTTCGCCATCGGGTGGACGAACACCGAGGCGGCCGTCCACTCGATCAGCCCGTCGCTGGACGTGTCGCGCCCGGTGCCGTGCACCACGCCGTAACCGAGTTTGCCTTGGTAGTCGACGGACCCGGTGACGATCAGCCCGCCGGCGGTGCCCGGCACAGTGATCGTCACCGCGCGGCCGTGCGCCTCGTAGTTGCGGAACCGCGTGATCGCCAGCCGGTTCGCCTCGTCCGAGGTCAGTGCGCGCGGACCGCTGGGGCCAGAGCCGCTGCCGATGATCAGGAACGCGGCCACCGCGACGGCCGCTATGCCGATGACGGCTGCCGCCCGGCGTGGCCGCAGCCATCGGCGCCGGCCGGCCACCAGGCTCCGTAGACCTCGCTGAACTCTCACGCTCCGCACGCGGCTCAACGCTGACACTCCGCTGATTCACCCTCTCCATCAGTACACTGCTCGGCCGCCGTGCGGTCGCGGCGGCACTCGGCTGTCCAGTGACAGACGACGCCACGGCCGGCCCTCGCGGACCGGCCGCGACGTGATCTGCCCGACCGTGCCATCCGGATCGCGGGCGGGCAGACCACCCGTTGTTCCGTTCGTTCAGTGTTTCTGGGCGCGACGCTTCCGGCTCATGAACGCGACGACCAAGCCCGCACCCACCAGCAGAACGACGAGGGCGATCATCTCTGGCAGCCCGGCCATACCGGTGTGCGCCAGCGAACCCGTGCTCCCGCCGGCCGGGGCCGGGTTGGCAGGCGGCGCGGGTGACGGCGGCGTAGAGGCCGGTGGCGAGGTCGGCATCGGGGTCGGGGTCGGCGTCGGGGT
>NZ_VKJP01000172.1 GCF_007280575.1 Streptomyces benahoarensis | reverse complement strand
GGGCGGGGGCGGCGGGGCGGCCCCTGCGGTCCGGCTGCTCGGTCCAGGCGCCCTGGGCGGCCGGCATCAGCAGCAGATCGTCGTCATCGACCACGACACCGGACGGCTCGGGGTGGCCGTACGCGTCCGCCTGCGCGGTGCCCGGCTGTTCGGCAGCTCCGGGTGCGGCAGGGGAGGCGGTGGCCGGCTGCCCGGCCTGCCCGCCTGCGTGCTCCGGCTGTCCCTCGCCCGGGACCTGGCCGGTGTCGGTCATGCGTACCCCTCGCCCATTGATAGTGCTCCTTACCACCGCTCGTGCGCGCGCGTGGCCGAGGGCGCGCCCTCGGCCCGGTGACGGAACGAGCGGGCACGCCTCGCGGCACGTCCGCCCTCCGAGCGTCGTAGCCGGTTATCCGGATATCCAGCCAAAACCGTGACGTTTACCGGATATTGACGTACGAAGCCGAAAGCGGAACGGCGGCGCAACGATCCGCCAGCCTACCCCGCGTCGACGACGGTCCTGGTCACGGGTGAGGAACGCGATATCCGCTCAGCAGGAACACGACGGAGCGCTCCCGCTCGACCCAGGCCGAGGTGTCCAGATCGACCGATTGGAGCAGTGCGCACTCGACCTCGTAACCGCCGTCGGCCAGGGCGCGGCCGAGCGCTTCGGCCTCGTCGCGGGTCGAGGCGTGGGTGACGATCCGCTCCGGGCGGCGGGCCGCACAGGCGGCGATGACCGCCACTCCCCCGCCGCCGACGCGGATCACGTCCGGCTCCGGCAGGTCCTCCAGGATCTGCGGGGCGCGGCCGTGCACGACCTGGAGCTGGACGCCGTGGCGGCGGGCGACGGCGGTGGTGCGGCCGCAGGCGTCCGGGTCGGCGTCGACGGCGATGACGGCGGCGCCGAAGCGGGCCGCCTCCACCGCGGCGGCGCCGCTGCCGGAGCCGATGTCCCACACCAGATCGCCCAGGCGGGGCCCGAGCCGGGCGAGTTGGGCGGTGCGCAGCTGCACCGCCTCGCCCTCGCCGAACACCCCGCCGTACGCGCCGGACGGCAGCCCCCAGCCGCGCGAGCCGGCCGGGTGGCCGATGTCGTGGCCGGCGATCCAGCCGCTGGCACGGTCCCCGGCGTCGTCGGCGCGCCCGGCGGCGCCGACGACGATGACGACGTTGGGGTCGCGCCAGTCGTGGTCGGCGGCCTTGTCGGAGGTGAGGACGGTGACCCGTTCGCGGTCGGTGCCCAGCGCCTCGCAGATGACGAACGTACGGTGCACGCCGCCCAGCAGCAGGGCGAGTTCGGCGGGGCCCGCGCCGGGGGCGGTGAGGACCGCGACCTTGGGGTGCGCGCGGCAGACGTTGACGGCACGGCGCAGATCGCGGCCGTGGGCGACGACGATTTGGGCGTCGTCCCAGGGCATCCCGGCACGGGCGAACGCCGCGGCGACGGAGGAGACGGCCGGGACGACCTCGACCTCCAAGCCGTACAGGGGTGCGCGCAGGGTGCGGACGACGCCGAAGAAGCCGGGGTCGCCGTCGGCGAGGACGACGGCGGTGCCGCGGTGCTGGGCGATGCGGCGGGCGGCGAGCGCGACGCTGCCGAGGCGGATGCGTTCGGCGGCGGGCGGTACCTCGGGGAGGGCGAGATGGTGCGCCGCGCCGGCCACCAGGGTCGCGGCGCCCAGCGCGGAGCGGGCGGCGGCGGTGAGCGGCGAACCGTCCCATCCGATGACCGTGACCCGGTCGGCCATGCTTCGTCAGTCTCCTGTCGCGGGTGAGGGGCGGGGCCGCGTCGCAGGTCGGTGCGGGCGCGGCACCGCGAGACTACTCCTGACGGGCCCGGACCACGGACCGGGTACGGCGGGCGCGCGCCGCCCGGCCACGGTCCGCGCCCGGCCGCACCGGGGCCGAGGGGCGACCGGAACGGCCCCCGGTGCCCGTCAGTCCGTCAGTCCCTCAGTTCCACTCCGGGTAGGCGAAGCCGTTGGCGTCGACCCGCCGGCCGGGCACGTCCAGGTCCTCGGGCAGCAGGCTCCAGACGATGAGGTCGGTGCGGATGTCCGTCCAGCCGCCGTCCTCGGTGCGGGAGCGGGCGATGAAGGCGTTGCGCAGCACGCCCTCGCTGATGCAGCCGATCTTCTGGGCGACCTGCTGGGAGGCGGTGTTCCCGGCCGCGGTGCGCAGCTCCAGTCGCTCGAACTTCTGGTCCCCGAAGAGCCAGCGGGCGACGGCGAGGGCGGCCTCGGAGGCATAGCCCTCACCGCGGGCCCAGGGGGCGATGACGTAGGAGATCTCGGAGGAGCGCACCCGCCAGTTGGTGTTGCCGAGCTGGACGATGCCGACCAGGCGCTGGGTGAGGAACTCGGTGACGGCGAGGTCGATGCCGCGTCCGGAGGTGCGTTCGCCGGGTGCGTACCGGGTGACCCAGTTGCGGGCGCCGTCCTCGGTGTAGGGCTGTGGTATCGCGGTCCAGGCGGCGACCAGCTCGTCGTTCATCATCTCGGCGAGGGCGGGGACGTCGTCCTCGTCCAACGGGCGCAGCGTCAACCGGTCCGTGCTGATGGAGATATCCGGAAAGGTGGGGTTCATGCCGCTGCTCCAACGCTGTCGACCGTAGGGCTCCGGGGAGTTACGGGTCGTTTTCGATCACTTGTCGACCATCGTGAGTGCACCAGCATGCAGCATCCCGGCGCGGATGCGCCAAGCACGACGGCCCGTGCGCAGCGCGGGGCTGCGCACGGGCCGTCGGCGGCACCGGGTGCGGTCAGCTCTTGGGCTTGCCGAAGGAGGGCAGCGCGGAGCCGTCGGTGTAGGTCTTCTCGATGTACTTCTTCACCGCGTCGGTGTTGAGGAGCTTGGCGAGCTTCTTGACGCGCGGGTCGTCCTCGTTGCCCTTCTTGACGGCGAGGAAGTTGGCGTACGGGTTGCCCTGGACCGGCTCGATGGCGAGGGCGTCCTTGGACGGCTTGAGCTTGGCGGGGATGGCGTAGTTGCCGTTGATCGCCGCGGCGTCGTAGTCCGGGAGGGAGGAGGGCAGCGTCTCGGCCTTGGCCTCCTGGAACTTCAGGCCCTTGGTGTCCTTGATGTCGTTGAGGCCGGGGTTGTCGACCTTGGCGTCCTTGAGGGTGATCAGGCCCTTGGACGCGAGCAGCTTGAGGGCGCGGCCCTGGTTGCTGGGGTCGTTGGGGACGCCGATGACGCTGCCGGAGCCCAGCTCGGAGAGCTTGGTGTGCTTCTTGGAGTAGAGGCCCATCGGCTCCAGGTGGACGTTGACCACCGGGACGAGGTGGCCGTTCTCCTTCTTGTTGTACTCGTCGAGGTATTCCTTGTGCTGGAAGTAGTTGGCGTCCAGCTCCCCGTTCTCGGTGGCGGGGTCGACGAGCGTGTAGTCCTCGAAGGTACGGACGTTGAGCTTCAGCCCTTCCTTCGACGCCAGGTTCTTCTTGACGAAGTCGAGGATCTGGGCCTGGGGGATGGAGGTGGCACCGACGGTGAGCGGCGCGTTCGCGTCGTTCTTCTTGGTGGTCTCCGGGTCCGAGGGGGCGCTGCAGGCGCCGAGACCGAGGGTGAGGGCGGCGGCGGCCGCGACCGCCCCGGTGATCTTGATGACGTTACGCACGAAGAGTGCCTTTCTCATGGGTCCCGCGGGGCGCGCGGGACGTCGACCGTCCGGCAAAGGGTCCGGACCTGGGGTTCACAGAAGGTGTGCGTTGTCCCGCTGGATCTGCTCGCTCGCCTTGCGCGGACGGGGCAGGCGCAGCAGACCGCGGGGGGCGTCGGCGCGCGAGGAGCGGCGGGAGAGGGCGCGTACCGCGAGGTCGCCGATGAGCTGGACGGCGGTGACGATCACGATGATCAGGACCACCGTGACGATCATGAAGCGGGTGTCGAAGCGCTGCTGGCCGTAGGTGATGGCCGCGCTGCCCAGACCGCCCGCGCCGAGGGCGCCGGCCATCGCGGAGTAGCTGATGACGGTGATGACGGTGTTGGTCAGACCGGCCACGAGCGAGGGCATCGCCTGCGGCAGCAGGACCTTGAAGACGATGGTCCAGGTGCCGCCGCCCATCGACTGGGCGGCCTCGATCAGGCCGCCGTCCACCTCGCGTACCGCGGTCTCCACCAGGCGGGCGAAGAACGGGATGGCGCCGATGGCCAGCGGGACGACCGCGGCGCTGGGGCCGATGGAGGTGCCGATCACGAAGCGGGTGAACGGGATCAGGGCGATCATCAGGATGATGAAGGGCAGCGACCGCCCGATGTTCACCACGACGCTGATGATCTTGTTGACGGCGGCGTTGCGGAGCTGGCCGCCGCGCTCGGTGAGGACCAGCAGCACGCCGAGCGGCAGTCCGCCGATGACCGCCCAGACGGTCGCCCACCACACCATGAAGAAGGTGTCGAGGCACGCGTTGTACAGCAGCGGCTGCATGTCGTTCCAGCTCACTTGGCAGCGTCCTTCCGGAGCGTGGTGGCGGGTGCGGTGGCTCCGGCGGGTGCGGCATCCGCGACGTCTGCGGCCTCTGCGACATCGACTTGGAGTCCTTGTTCGCGGAGGAAGCCGATGGGCACGACGTTCTCCTCGAAGGGGCCTGGCAGTTCGATCCGCATCCGGCCGATCTGCTTGCCGCCGACGGTGTCCATCGCGGCGCCGAGGATCGAGATGTCGACGTTGTAGGTGCGTGACAGCTCGGAGATGACCGGGCGGGTGGCGGCGGCGCCGTGGAAGGTGATGTCGACGACGGTGCGGCCGTCCCCGGAGGGCTCGCCGCCCACGGGGAAGAGTTCGCGGGCGAGTTCGGAGCCGGGGGTGGCGAGGCGTTCGGAGACGGTGCCGGACTCGATGACGCGGCCGCCCTTCATCAGCGCGGCGGAGTCGCAGATCGTCTTGACGACGTCCATCTCGTGGGTGATGAGGACGATGGTCAGGCCGAGCTGCTGGTTGAGGTCGCGCAGCAGCTGGAGGATGGAGCGGGTGGTCTCCGGGTCGAGGGCGCTGGTGGCCTCGTCGGAGAGGAGCACCTTGGGGTCACCGGCGAGGGCGCGGGCGATGCCGACGCGCTGCTTCTGGCCGCCGGAGAGCTGGGCCGGGTACGCCTTGGCCTTGTCGGCGAGGCCCACCAGGTCGAGGAGTTCGAGCGCCTTGCGGGCGCGTTCGCGGCGATCGACCTTGAGGATTTCCAGCGGCAGTTCGACGTTGTCCTGGACGGTGCGCGAGGACAGCAGGTTGAAGTGCTGGAAGACCATCCCGATGTGGCTGCGGGCGGCGCGCAGCGCGGCGTTGGCCCGCTCCTTGCGTCCGGCCAGCGCGGTCAGATCGGTCCCGGCGACGGTGACCGTGCCGGAGGTGGGGCGCTCCAGGAGGTTGAGGCAGCGGATCAGGGTGGACTTGCCGGCGCCGCTCTGGCCGAGGACGCCGTAGACCTCACCCTCGCGGACGTGCAGGTCGACGCCGTCCAGCGCGGTGACTTCGCGGTCTCCTGAGCGGTAGACCTTGGTCAGGCCCGTTGTGGTGATCACAGGGAATTCCGTCACTGTCGAGTGCCCGGCGGCTCGCCCGCCGGACACGGGGCATTCTTTCGCGGCATGGGAAACCGGGGACCTGAAAGACGCCGAAGAGCGGGCTTCGGGTTCCGGTGACGCGGGGTGGCCGGTTCCGTGGGGACGGACACTTTCGGCTCATGGCAGCAGGTCTCGCTTCGGGGCGCGAGGCTCAGGCGGGGGCCCTCAGCGGTCACACATTCGACACATGCAACGAGCACCGGGCGTCGTCATCGCCTCGGTCGCAGGGGTGCGGCTGCTCGTCGTGGTCATGGCGGCAAGTAAACCAGACAAGCGTGCAAGTCGAGCCAGCGCGTCCGAATAGCGGACGGCGAATGTCGGAACGTGGACGGCTCCGCGACCCGCCCGCCCGCCGCATCCGCCATCCCCGGGCCGCGCGGCCTGCGCGAACGCCCGCGTACGGACCCGGGCGGGCACCCCGTGCGCCCCGCGCGGGCACGGGCCGTGTGGCCAACGCCACGGCGGGCGGGACGGGCCGGGTCCCGGGGGCGGCCCGGAAGGGGAAGCCGCCGGCCCCGCCGCGCCGCTCCCCCGCCGCGCCGGGCCCGCGCGCGAGCGTCCGGTACGGGCCGATTAGCATCGCCTCATGCCCCACAACCCCACGGTGCGCCGCCGTGCCGCGCGGAGGTCCCGGTGATCGACGCCCTGACGATCGCGGTCGGTGCGACCGCTCTCGCCCTGGCCGCCTGGTGCGGTTTCGCCGCGTACCGCGACGAGCCCACGAAGGACTGGCACTTCATCGGCATGGCCGTCGTCTCCCTCCTCGGGATCGTGCAACTCGTCGTCGGCATCGTGCAGTTGGCGGGCGGGCACTCTCCCGCCAAGGGCACCGCGCTCTTCCTCGCCTATCTGATCGGCGCGGCGGCGTGCGTACCGGGCACCGGCTTCATGTCGCTGTCGGAGCGCACCCGCTGGGGCTCGGCCACCGTCGCGGCGGGCGCCGTGGTGCTGGCGGTGCTGGAGGTCCGGCTGTTCGACATCTGGGGAGGCGGCAATGGATGACATCACCAAGACCGGCGCGCAGGACACCGCCGTCGCCGCGGACGGCCGCCGGTCGCTGGGCACCGGCCCCGGGCGGCTGCTCGTCACCCTCTACGGCATCTTCACCGTCGCCGCCGCGTCCCGCTCGCTGTACCAGCTGATCGCGCAGTTCCATGTGGCGCCGCTGGCCTACACGCTCTCCGCGGTCTCCGCGGTGGTCTACGGCTTCATCACCTTCTCGCTGGTGCGCGGCGGTGAGGGGGCCCGCCGGGCGGCGCTGGTCTGCTGTGCGCTGGAGCTGCTGGGCGTCCTCGGCGTCGGCAGCTGGACGCTGCTGGACCCGTCCGCCTTCCCCGACGCCACGGTCTGGTCGGACTACGGCATGGGCTATCTCTTCATCCCGGTCTTCCTGCCGGTCACCGGTCTGCTCTGGCTGCGGCGGTCGCGTACGGCGTGACGCCTCCGGGGCGCGGCCGTGCCGCGGGGCCTTGAGGGCAGCCCCGCGGCGCGAAGGCTCAGGCTCCGGTGGCGTACGCCTGTGCCGCCGCGGGCTTCTCCAGCGTGATGCGGCCCAGGCGGCGGCCGGTCTCCTCGGTGGGGACGGGGGCGTAGCCGTGGTTGCGGTAGAGGCGGAGACCGCCGTCGCCGCGGTGACCGGCGAGGAGGCGGTAGCGGGTGGCGGCGCGTTCGGCGCTCAGGCGCGCCTCGACGGCGGCCAGCAGCCGGCCGCCGAGACCGTGCCGTTGCAGCCGGGGGTGGACGATGAGCTTGCCGATGCGGGCGGTGCCGTCGGTGTCGACGGTGCCGCGGGCCGAGCCGACCACCTCGTCCCCGAGGCGGGCGACCACCACACAGCCGGTGGCGAGTTCCTCCCGGAGCCCGGCCAGGCTCTGGGTGAGCGGTTCGATGCCGTAGTCGTCGTACAGCGCCGCTTCGGGCTGGTAGCAGAGGTACTGGAGTTTGAGGATCTGCTCGGCGTCCTGGTCGGTCGCCGCAGAGATGGTCACGCTCGTGCCCATGCGCGTCTGCCTCCCCTTGTCGGTTCGCGGTGTCCGGGCGCCCTGAGGGTGGTGGCTCCCGGAACGATGGCCCTGACCGGCGGCGCCCGGCAGGCACCGCCGCTCCCGGCGTGGCCGTCGCCGGGCTCTCCAGGGCTCCCCGGAAAGCACCGGCGGCAATCGCGCCGCGAGGGCCTGTCGTCACACTCCCGTCCGCCTCACGGCGTCCGGGCGACAACGGGAGGGTGACGACAGGCCCTGGCATTCTGCGGGCCCGGCACCGCAACCGGAACGGACCGGCGCCCCGCTGTGACATTCCCGACGCCGCCCCACCCCGGGGCGACGGGGCGGGGCGGCGGCCGGTCCGCGGACGCGCCGACCGGATCAGGCCGTGCGGAACTCCTCGGCCACCAGCAGCGCGGTGTCCGGGTTGTCGGAGAACATCCCGTCGAGGCCGGTCGCCAGGCACGCCCGGAAGTAGCCGCGGGCGTCGCCGTAGGCGTTGGGGTCGGTGCCGCGGCGGTAGTCGGTGGGCAGGAAGGTGTTCTCGTTGCGGCCGGTGTAGGGGTGCAGCACCAGACCGGCGGCGTGCGCGTCCTTGACCAGCGAGGTCGGCGCACCGGACTTCCCGGACGCGTCCCGGGGGATGATCTGGTCCAGCGCCGGGCCGATGCCCTGGGCGAAGCCCGCGATCCAGCGCAGCCCCGCGGGCTCGATGAGGTCGGCCACGGTCCGCGGGTCACCGGACTCGACGAAGTCCCACGGCCGGGTGTCGGGGGCGTCGAGCAGGACGATCTTGGGGCAGTCCACGAGCTTGCCCAGGCGCTGGATGCTGCTCGGCTCGAACGACTGGAGGAAGGTCGCGGAGGTGCGGCGGTGCCGCCCGTACGCGCGCAGCGCCTTCGCCAGCCGCTCCTCCAGGCCCAGGCCCAGCTTGCGGAAGTAGGTGGGGTGCTTGGTCTCGATGTGGAGCCAGACGCGGCGGCCACGGCGGCGGCCCTCACGGTCGGCCCAGCGCAGCACCTCGTCGAAGGTGGGCACCTCCCACACGCCGTCGTAGAGCGTGTTGTGCTGACGGGTCCGGGGGATGCGCTCCTTGGCGCGGAGGGTCTTCAGCTCGGCGAGCGTGAAGTCCTCGGTGAACCAGCCGGTGAGCTGCACGCCGTCGACGGTCTTGGTGGTCTTGCGGTCAGCGAACTCGGGGTGCGCGGAGACATCGGTGGTGGCCGTGATGTCGTTCTCGTGACGGCAGACGAGGTGGCCGTCCTTGGTGGGGACGAGGTCCTGCTCGATGACGTCGGCGCCCATGTCCAGGGCGAGTTGGTAGGAGCCGAGGGTGTGCTCCGGGCGGTAGCCGCTGGCGCCGCGGTGGCCGACGATCAGCGGGACGGGCAGCTCCCCGCCGACGCCGCCGTGGCCCGGACGGCCGCCCGCCGCCGTGCCGGTGCGGTCCGCCGCTCCGGCCTGTCCGGCGGCGCCGAGCACCACCGCGCCCGCGCCGAGGGCCGCGGCCCCCAGTATCTTGCGCCGTCCCGGCTGCTGCCCCTGGTGCATCCCCGCTCCTTGCTCTCCGGTTCGTGTGATCGGCCGCGCCGGACCGTGGCTACGGGCCGGGCGGCCGGTCGATCGTATGCTCGACCCGGGGCGTTCGGGGAGACGGGCGGCGGATTCCGGGAGAACAGGGCGCAGGTGGGGGCCAACTGCGCGTAGCGACCGGATGAACCCGGTGTGCGACCACGGGTGACCCGCGAGTATCGTCCTGAGCCTCGCGTTCCGTCTCCACCCGCCACCGCCGACCCGTCACGCCCGGAGGGCCCGTTGTCCCGCATTCTGCTGAAGGCGATTCTCGGATTCGTCATGCGTGTCCTGTACCGCCCCACGGTCGAGGGCGTCGAGCGCATCCCGCAGACCGGTCCGGTCATCCTGGCCGGCAATCACGTCACGTTCATCGACTCGCTGTTCCTGAGCCTGGTCGTCAAGCGGCCGGTGTACTTCATCGGCAAGGACTCCTACGTCACCGGCAAGGGCCTCAAGGGCCGGTTGATGGCGTGGTTCTTCCGCAGCTCCGGGATGATCCCGGTGGACCGCGACGGCGGGCGCGGCGGTGTCGCGGCGCTGATGACCGGCCGCCGGATCCTGGAGCAGGGCCACGCGTTCGGCATCTACCCGGAGGGCACCCGCTCCCCCGACGGCCGTCTCTACCGCGGTCGCACCGGCATCGCCCGGCTGACGCTGATGACCGGCGCGCCCGTCATCCCGTTCGCGATGATCGGCACGGACAAGGTGCAGCCCGACGGCAAGGGCATGCCGCGCATCGCCAAGGTGACGGTCCGTTTCGGTGAGCCGCTGGACTTCTCCCGCTACGACGGCATGGACCGCGACCGCTACGTCCTGCGGGCCGTCACCGACGAGGTGATGAGCGACGTGATGGAACTGTCCGGCCAGGAGTACGTGGACATGTACGCCACCAAGGCGCGCGCCGCCTGACCGTACGCCGCGCGACGGGCCGCATCCCTTCGGGGGTGCGGCCCGTCGTCGTGTGCGCGCTCTCAGCAGGGGACGCGGAAGCCGCCGGCGGCGCGCCCGCCCTCGGTGCCGCTGGTGCGGGCGGTGCGCAGGGCCGCTTCGGGGCGGGGCACGGCGGTGCCGTCGTACTGGAGCAGGCGGGGGCGTTCGGTGATGGTGCCGGTGCGGGCGCCGGGTCCGGTGGCGTTCTTCACCCGGACCCGGTCGGTGGCCGCCGGGGTGAGCCTCTTCGCCTGCCGGACGAAGGCGACGAAGCTCTCGAAGTCGCGGGTGTGGCGCACGGGTTCGGTGAAGCCGAGGAAGGCGCTGAAGCCGTCCTGGTTGATGAGGGTGTACGAGGGCGCGGCGAGGCGGTAGGTGCGCTTCTCGTCGAGGGGCTCGCCGTCGATGAACACCTCGGCGGGGTCGATGCGTTTGCCGACCGGGCCGGTGGCGTCGAAGGTGTAGCGGACGTTGCCGGAGACGGCGAGCGGGGAGAAGCCGAGGCCGCCGCCCGGGGCCGGGGCCCACTGTTCCTCCAAGGCGTCGTGGAGTTGGCGCCCGGTGACGGTGACGGTCATGACCGGGTCGCCGAAGCCGACGGCGTTCCATGCGGCGCCGAAGGTGACGGTGCCGCCGCTCTGGGCGTCGTGCACCAGGTCGGCGGCGATGACGGCCTGGCCCTGGCGGGGTGCGACGGCGATCAGGGCGAGGTCGGCGGGGGCGTTGGCCGGTCCGCCCGGGTCGGCCATCGGGTCGAGGGGCTGCCGTCCGGCCCACAGCGCCCAGTCGGCCACGAGATTGCCCATGGTGCTCTCGCCGGTGGCCTTGCGGGTGCGGGTGAAGGAGGCGGTCTGGGTGGCGATCGGGGTGGCGGCGCGGCGGGTGCCGTATCCGGCCCAGTAGTCGGCGATCTCGCGGAGGACGGGATCGGGGGCGATGTCGCGGGTGTTGGGGTGGTTGGTCGTGGTGGTCAGCTCGCGGACGACCTCGCCGGTGGTGCGGTCGAGGCGGAGCGTGATCTCGTTGATCAGCTGGCCGTAGCAGCCCGCCTCGACGAACGGGCGGGGGTTGCCCGACGGGTCCGGCAGCATCATGGAGAAGGCGCAGTGCCAGTGGCCGGTGACGATGGCGTCGATGTCGGACGAGGCGCGCAGGGCGAGTTCGTAGGCGGGGCCCGAGGGGTTGGTGCCGCTGTTGAAGTCGGATCCGGCGACGGCGCCGTCGTGCATGCTCAGGACGATGGCGCGGACGCCTTGGGCCTTGAGCTCGGCGGCGCAGCGGTTGGCGGTCTCCAGCTCGTCGAGGGTGCGCAGTCCGGGCTGGTAGGAGCCGGGGAACGCCTCGGTGCCGATGGCGGTGAGGTGGATGAAGCCGACCGGCAGGGTGCGGCCGCCGCCCGCGTCGACCCGCACGATGTTGTACGGCGGCAGCACGGTCTTCCCGGTGGCGGCGTCGGTGACGTTGGCGCTGTAGTAGGGGAAGTCGGCGCCCTTGAAGCGGGTGCCGGTGGAGTCCTTGAAGGCGTCGTCGCGATCGACGACGGGGTAGGGCTTGCCGCCCGCCATGTGTGCGGTGAGGTATCGCACCGACTTGTCGAACTCGTGGTTCCCGGCGGACGCGAAGTCCAGGCCCATGGCGTTGAGCGCCTCGATGGTGGGCTCGTCGGCGAGGGAGGCGGCGTCGAACTCCCAGCCGGAGAAGAGGTCTCCGGGCGCGAAGAAGACCGAGTTGGTGTGCCCGGCGCGCAGCGCGTTCAGATGCGCGGCCATGGAGGCGACGCCGCCGACGGTGTACCTGCGGCCGCCCGCGCCGGTGATGACGGAGTTTCCGCCGGGCGCGCCCTGAAGGTAGCCGTGCAGGTCGGTGATGTTGAGGAGCTGGACGTCGACGTACTCGGTGGCGGTGGCCGCGTCGCGGGCGTGGCCGGTGGCGTAGGTGGGGGTGCCGAGGGCGCCGGTGGTGGCCAGCGCTCCGGCGGCGGTGAGGAAGGAACGTCGTCCGATCTCGCGCACTGCGTCACTCTCCTGAGAGGTCCCGGCCGGAAGGGAACGGTCGGAGAGTCAAGCGGGCGGGGCGGGCCGGCCGATCTCCGCGACGCGACGCGGACGTGAACGGGCGGCGGACATCGGCCCGTCGGCCACCGGTACGCCCGGCGCCCCGGTGGTGATCATGGTTGCCGCCCGGCCACGCCCCGGCGCCGACACGCCCCGCCGCACCCCACGTCCCCCATCCGCACCCAAACCGGCCGGACGGACAAGTACGGGGCGGGACGGTGCGCGGAGGGT
>NZ_VKJP01000171.1 GCF_007280575.1 Streptomyces benahoarensis | reverse complement strand
TTCTGGTGGGCTGGGAGATGTTTATAAGAGCCGGGGACGGGGCGGGCGCCATGGGGGTGCCCGCCCCGCCGCTGGTGTCGTTGCTCGCGTACCAGGCTGGAGCCGCGAAATCGATCTTGAATTCGCCCGTCAGGTCGAACTCGGACTGCTCGTCGTCAGGGTCGTTCCCGTCCGGGCGGAAAGCCTCCCGCTCGTTCACTGTGCCTCCTGGTGTACTGCAACGCACCTGAACGGCAGGACCGGATACAGGCGGATCGATCGGATGTCACGGAATTCGGAACACGCCGCCCGGGATTGCGCCAACACTGCTTTCTCCATCCCCGTATCGGCTGCCGTCCGGTGTGCTCCTGCGGCGTCATACAGCCTAATCAAGAGTCGGGCCCGAACGGCAGTCGACGTCATGTCGTCTTCTGACCCTGCGGCACGCCTACGGGCGCATCCGAGGATGCGCCCGTAGGAAATGTCCCGGCCGGCGGGCGCGGTGCGCCCGGGGCCGTCAGTCCATCCGGCGCGGCCCGCCGAGCAGGTTGGTCTCCGCCTCGGTGGGCTGCGTCATCACGAACTGGTGGCTGTCGCGGGTGCACCAGAGCATCGCGTTGTCACTGAGCGTCGGCAGCACCGCGCCGACCTGCTCCGGCAGCCGCATGATGCGCGTCACGACCTCCGCCTCCTCCGGCGACAGCCGCTGGAGCCCGACCAGATCCGCCCGGCTCAGCATCTGGGGCGACCGCGGCCCGAGGAACGGCAGCACGGTGAGCACCGACTGCCACGGGCTCGGCGCCAGTTGATTGCGCGGGGGGCGCGCGCCCATGTCCCGCACCACCAGCACGGGGCTGGAGACCGACGGTCCCTGGGGCGCGATCTGACGCACCTCGTGCACCGACACGCACTGCTGACCACCACCGGCGGCCTGCGCCATCTGCCCCCAGGCCGGCGGCCGCGCCGTCTCCACCGCGACCCGCGCCCCGGTGGCGACCGTACGCAGCGCCAGCACCTGCGCCATCCACATGCTGCCGACCAGCGCGATCTCCAGCGGCGCGGGGCGCAGCAGGCTCAGTACCGCGGGCTGGTTCTGCGGGTCGATGCCGATGATGACGCCGTCGTCGCCGACCGGCAGGGTCAGCGAGGCCAGCGAATCGGCCGTCAGCACATGCGGGCTGCGGCGCGGACCGCGCAGCCCGAAGCCCGGCTGCGGCGTCGGCCCGGACTGCGCCGACCGCTGCTCGTCCGGACGCGGCTGGTGCGACGGGCGGCGCTCCTGGCCGGTGTCCGGCGCGCCGATGGGCGGATTGCGCCAGCCCGTCCCCGAGTTGTTCACGCGCGGCTGATACGTGGGAGAGGCCATCAGCGGGTACCTCCGAGGGGGAGCGTGGCGAGCAGGCCGGGCAGCTGTTCCCGGTCGAGCCGGACGAGACCGACCTTCGCCGAGCCGGAACGCCGCTCCAACTCCCGCTGTGCGGCGTCGAGTTCGTTCTCACTGCGGGTCGACAGCCGGACGTAACCCGAGATCGCGGGCGCCCGCCCGCTGCCGTGCGTCGCGGTCAGCGCGAAGGTGCTCGCCATCGCCGTGGTGCTGGTCAGCAACTGAGTGACGGCCGCCAACGGCGCGCCGCCGGGGCCGAGCTGGGGCCAGCGCCCGATCCAGTACGTGGTGTGCCAGCGGTCGTCGCAGCGCCATGCCCGCGTCGTCTCCTGGGTGCGGCGCCCGGAGCGGCCGTCCCGCCCCATGGCGCCGTTGGCGGCCCGCGGGCTCACGCACACCGCCGTGCCGATCGCGGCCACGACCTCCCGCTCGGCCAGCACGCGCGCCCGGACGCCGTGCGCGGTCAGACGGCTCACCAGCTGGTCGGCGGCGCGCAGCAGCGACCGCTTGGCGCCTTCCATACCGCCACCGCGCGCCTCGATCGCCTCCGCGCACAGCTCCGGATCGAGCTTGAGCGCGATCCACGTCAGCTGCACGGCCGGGGTCTGGGACTGTGCCTGCAGCGGCGCGTACGACCGGGCGGCGACGGCCTGTTCGGGCAGGTGCGGCGCCGGGGCCGGCTGGGTGTACTGCACGTACTGCACGGATTCGAGGTGAATGTCCTCGATGTCGAGCGCGGTGTGCAACACATCGAGCGGCAGCATGTGGCTCCCGCGGGCGGGCCGCAGCGGTTCGTCCCGGGGCTCGACCTGCACCAGCGCGGTCAGGAAGGTGCCGTCCCCGACGAAGCCGACGGCGCGTTGCTCGGCGTCGGCGTACTCGTACGTGCGCAGCGCCGGGTCACACTCGACGACCGGGGCGAAGGCCGGCTCGACGCCCTGCGTCACCGCCGTACTCACGGCCTTGCCGCGGCGCTTCATCGCGCGCACGGTCGTGATCCACTCGGGGAGCGGGATCCGGCGGCGCCGGCCGAGCGCGAAGATGACGAGGACGGCGGCCAGCACGGCTGCCACGGTCAGCGCGATCACGTTGACGGACGCCCCGACCAGGACCAGTGCGGCGGCGATCTCGATGATGGCCAGCTGCTGGACGCGGACCGGGCCGATGCTGCCGATCTGAGGTCGCAGGCGTGGGGCCACCGGTCCGCCCGACGAACTCCGGCCCCTTTCCCCGCTGTTGGCCGGATCTGATCCGTCCTGGCCGCCGTTTTCCGCGTTGCGCGGTGCCGTGGAAGGCTGTTGCTGCTGTTGCCGCCCATTGCGGCGTCGAGCCCTGGTGGCGCTGGACATCCCCCGGCCTGCTCCTCTACTGGTGGTGTGGCCTCGCGGCGTATCAATCGCCGTTGAGACTGGTGCGTTGGAAGGTGGCACCCGTACCGTACGGGTCGATCGACACACGGCATAGTAGAGGGCGCTACGGCGTGAGTGCCGGGGGCGGTCGAGGTGGATCCGACACGCGGGGAGAGAAAGCAACAATGGCATCACGTCGGGACGAGCTCAATGCGTATTCATTCGCGCGGAAGCGTACGAATGCCGCATTTCTGAAGCCGCTGCCGAGCGGGTCGATCGAGAGTGCGCCGCGCCCTCTGAAGGCTGTGCTGCCGAGCGTCCTGATGGGCGTCGTGATCCTGGTCGGCTTCGGTGCCTGCGGCATCGTGAGGCCGGTGGCGCCCCAGGGGTGGGACGCGGTCGGGGAAAACGTCATTGTGGGGTCCGATTCGACCACCCGTTACGTCGTTCTGGACAGCGACAACAGTCAGGGTAAGAAGGAGAAACTCCTCCACCCCGTCCTGAACCTCGCCTCCGCGAAACTCCTTCTCGACCCCGACAAGTACAAAGTCGTGAACGTCAAGGAATCCGAGCTGGACGGAAAGATCGCGCACGGTCCCGCCGTCGGAATTCCGTTCGCCCCCGACCGCCTCCCCAATGCCACGGACGCGGGGAAGGCGAAGACCTGGGCTGTCTGCGACCGTCCGGGCAGCGGCGTCAACAGCAAGGCCCAGCAGGCCGTGTTCGTGCTCGGGGGCAAGGACAAGAGTCTCGTCGAGGACAAGGGACGTCTCGACATGCACCAGGTGCTCTTCGTGCGCGACCCGCAGAAGAAGCTCTGGCTGGTCGACCACAACGGCTTCAAGTTCGCGCTCGACGCCACCCTGGGCGGGCGCAACGCCGCGCTGGCGGGTACGGGCGCGAAGGACCCCGACCTGCTCCTGCGCCGCGTGCTCTTCAAGGAGGCGGAGCCGCAGGACGTGACGCAGCAGTGGATCGACACCCTCATCCAGAGCCCGGTGCCGATCTACCTGCCGATGATCAAGGGAGCCGGCCAGCCCTCGCACGCCGAGGGCGTCCCGTCGCAGTACCGGACCATCGGGACCGTCCTCGAAATCCCCGGCAGCGCGGATCAGAGCACGACGGATGGCGAGAAGGCGGGCAAAAAATACGTCGTCACCGCGGAGGGCGTACAGCAGGTGTCGGGCTTCGTCGCCAAACTCCTGATGGAGGGCCCGAACGCCCAAAAGGTGCACCCCGATGGCTCGCTCATGAAGGCGGAGCAGGTCTCCACCTCCAGCATCACCCCGATGACGGATGACAAGGGGCGGTTCATCTCGTACCTGGGCAAGGTGCCGCACACCGATGTGGACATGCCCTGGCCGACCGAAGAGGTCGACATGGCCAACAACTTCGCCGAGGGCTCCCAGACCGGCGGTCTGACCACCCCGACCGACAACGGCGTCTCCTGCAGCCTCTACGACGGCACCACCACCAAGCTCCCCGGCGGCGCGGACAAGGCCCTCGGCTACCCCAACGGCCTGCCGAACATGGGCACCTGGATCGGCAAGGACTACCCGGCGAAGATCGCGAGCGGCGCCTCCTCCTACGTCACGCCCGGCAGCGGCCAGCTCCTCCAGCGGGTCCGCACACCCCAGGAGAAGGACGGCTCGCTCTACCTGATCACCGACACCGGGCTGCGCTACCGGGTGCCGGTCAACAACGACAGCTCCGAAAAGGCGGGCAACGCCAAGCAGGAGGTCAACCAGGCGGCCCTGCGGCTCGGGTACAAGGACGTCCACGCGGAGCCCATGCTGATGACGTGGGTGGACCTGCTGTCGGAGGGCCCGGCGCTCAGCGTCGGGGCCGCCCGGAAGACCGGCACGTCGTAACGGGGCGGCGGGAGGCACGGCCGCCCGCGCTGCCTCGCGCCGGATTCCGCGGGCGGGTCACCGGTTTCCGGTGACCCGCCCGGCTATTTCCGGATTTGCTCCACGGCTTCCCTTACCCCCCGGAAGAAGCCCGGGAAAATCTTGATGTGTTTCTCCGCGGACCGATAGAATCGCATGTGTCCGCTTCGCGTGACGATTCCGTCGAACTGGCCTTACGGGGCGGTCAGTTGGGGTTGTGGTGATCCCGTCACAACATTGCTCCCTCTGTTGGGGGCCGCCGTACGGAGTGGTTAAAGTGGTCGATGGCGTCAGCAGGCGGCGCCGACCGCGCGGCACCCTCACCGGTGCGGTGCGGGTGACGTGCGAGTCTCATGGGGGACGTTGCGATGAGTAATCAGTTCACAGTCACCGAAGAAGAGATGGTCGCGTTCAGCGGCAAGATCGGGTCGGTCACCCAGGCGATCGAGGGTGAGATCCGGCACCTGAACACGGTCGTCGACAACATCACCTCCGGTTGGAAGGGCCAGGCGGCCAATTCGTACAACCAGCTTCAGTCGAAGGTGAACGAAGACGCGACTCGCATCAACCAGCTTCTGAGCGAGATCAAGGAAGCGATCGACGGCACGACCAAGAACTACGCGGCCTCGGAAGAAGCGCAGAACGCATCGATGTCCCACGTGTCCTCCTCCTCGGACTCCCCCTTCGGGTGAGCCGGCGCCGCTACGGCGGCACACGGTGAGTCAGCAATCGCGGTAATCACGATTCGGCGTTCGCCGAACGGTACCGCGGCCATGTGAATCGATCAGTTCCAGAAACTCCCGAGGAGACATCATGTCGGGCCACATTCTCGTCAATTCCGAGACGATCGAGCAGGCGTCCCAGGATGTGAAGCGCACCGCCAACCAGATCCGGCAGCAGCTGGAAGACCTGGAGGCCGGTGTCAAGCGGATCGCCACCACCTGGGAAGGTGCGGCGAAGGAGGGCTACCAGGCCCGCCAGCGCGAGTGGGACAAGCGCGCGGACTCCCTGCAGCGGACGCTGGAGGCCATCTCCAAGGCGCTCCACGAGGCATCCGTGAACTACCGCGACACGGAGCACCGGAACGCCGCCATGTGGTAGGAGCTTCCGCCGCCGCAGGTGGAAACGGCTAACGGCTGAGCAGCCACGAGGCTCGCACAGTGGCAGAAGAGGGCGGGCGCGCTGCACCAGTGCGCCCGCCCTTCTGGCGTCCACACCCGCACCCGCACTGCTCGTTTCCATACCCCATGGCCACCTCGGCACCGCTTCTTCGCCTCGTCCCGTCCACCACGCATGGAGAGCAGACAACCCGTGGGATCTCGCGCCAACGGTCACCGAGCAGGGCACCACCGCCGCGCGGCAGGCGCATTGGTGACAACGGCCTGCACCATCGCTCTTTCCGGTGTCACCGCCCTCCCGGCGGCCGCGGACGAGAACGTTCCGCTGAACAGCGGTGAGTGCAAGTTCAACACCACCGACATCAAAGAGACCCCGTGGTCCCTGCAGCGCCTGATGATGCAGCAGCTGTGGGCGCACACCAAGGGCGAAGGGGTCCGCGTCGCCGTCATCGACACGGGCATCGATGCCGGGAACGACCAGATCAAACCGGCCATCGGGGCCGGGGGTAAGACCTTCGTCAAGGACGGCAAGGCCACGGAGGACCGGGTGGGCCACGGCACCAAGGTCGCCGGCATCATTGCCGCGCAGCCGCGGTCCACGTCCGGCTTCTACGGCCTCGCGCCCGCGGCCAAGGTCATCCCGTTCCAGCAGACCGACCAGGAGAAGCCCGGCACCGCCGACAGCCTTGCGAAGGCCGTCAGCGCGGCCGTCGACGAGGGCGTCGACATCATCAACATCTCCCAGGGCACGGACGCGAGCGAGGACCTGCTCCCCACCCTGAAGGCGGCGGTCGCCAAGGCCGCGGACAGGGGCGTCCTCATCGTCGCCTCGGCGGGCAACGACGGCGCCTCCGGCAAGGAGAAGCGCATGTACCCGGCGGCGTTCCAGGAGTACGACAACGTCCTGGCCGTCGCCGCCTCCGACCGCAACAACGAACGCGCGGCCTTCTCGCAGCCCGGCGACTACGTCGACATCGCGGCGCCCGGCGTCGACATGGTCTCCACGGTGCCGGACGGCGGCAACTGCGTGGACCAGGGCACCAGTTTCGCCGCCCCGTACGCGGCCGGCGCCGCGGCGCTCCTCAAGTCCCTGCACAAGGACTGGAAGCCGCGGGAGCTGATCTGGCACCTGGAACAGACCGCCGAACGCGTCAACCGCGGCCCGGACCACAACATCGGCTGGGGCGTCATCGACCCGGTGGCCGCCCTCAACGACACCACCAGGCCCACCGGCCACCCCACTCCGGACAAGCCCACCAGCCAGAACAACACCAAGATCCAACCGGCCGCCCTCACCATCGGCGAGAGCCCGGAGGACCGGCGGGCGCGGATTTCCCTCTACATTGTGGGCGGAGGACTTCTGGCGGTCGCCGTAGTGGTGGGTGCGTCCATCGCGCTTCGGGACTGGCGGCGGAAGACGGCAATCGCATCACACGGGGAGACACATCATGGGTGATCAATACCGCGTTGATCTCAGCGCACTCGAGGACACGGTCCGGAAGCTCAACGGCATCATCAAGGACCTCGGCAACGCGCACGCGGATACGCGCTACAAGACGTCGCTGTCGCCGAATGCGCTGGGTGCCGATGCTCCCGGCGCCACCTTCCTGGAGGCGCGCAAGCTGACGGAAGCCCATACGGAGATGAAGACGCACATCGAAGAGATCGTGCAGCATCTCAACGACGTCATGGGTAAGTTCGGCACCAACACGCGCAAGGCACACGGCAATTACCAGGACCAGGAAGCAGCGACAGCCGGGAGTATGTCCGGTGAGTGATCCGAGGTTTCGGTCGGTCGAGCGCGGAGGATCCGCGGCTGGTGTGGAGAAGCAGAGGGGGAGAAGGTCATGAGCGGTGGCGATGCTGAGTACATCCCGGCAACGATGTGTTATGCCGCGAAGCACGAAACGAACTTCGCCGAGATGGACATGGACACCATGCAGGGCATGGTGAAGGCGTCCAACCCGAGTGAGGTGCACAACGTCTCCCATGGCTGGAAGGACGTTCACGACCAGCTCGTGGGCGGCAGCAGCGGAGGCATCAAGGGAGCCTTCGACAAGGCTGTCGAAGAAGTCCTCGCACACTGGCAGGGGCCGTCGGCGGAGAAGTTCAGGGCGCAGGCCAACAAGATCAGCAAGAAGATCTCGGACTGCTCTCTCTACGCCGACTACACGTCGCGCGCGATGAAGAACGCGGCGAACGTGCTGGAGCAGCTCAAGCCCGAGGTCGAGTCGATGGAGAAGCCCGGCAAGGTCGACAGCGCCGTCAACTGGTTTGAGGACGGTGGAAGCCGCGACGATGCGGGCCTCAAGCGCGATCTCGCCAACCCGGGCATGACCACACAGCAGGCACTGGACAACAACTCCGGCAACCTGTCGTCGGGCAAGGAGCAGCAGCTCCGTATGGCCGTCAAGATGGAACAGCTGGGCGCGGCTTACGTCTCGCAGGCCAAGGCCATGGGGACGTGGAAGGGCGGCAAGCGCCGGGACGACTCGGAAGACTATCCCGGCACGCCGGGCGGAGAGCCGCCTGCTGCCATCCCCATGCCGGTGCCCTCGGGCGGCCCGGGGCCCGGCAAGGCCGAGGCCCCGTCGTTCAAGCCCGTCGGCAAGGGGCCGGGGTTCTCGTCCGACGGCTTGCACGCGCCTAAGCCGTCGGGGGTCAGCGGTGGGATTTCGGCACAGCCCGGCAAGGGCTCGTACACACCCGACGTCAACACCGGGCTCGACAGCTTCCAGCCCCCGAAGGGCGGCGGCGGAGGTGGCCTGTCCGGCGGTATCGGCGGTGGTGTCGGCGGCGGCCTGAACGGCGGTGCCGGTGGCGGTATCGGTGGCGGCACCGGAGCAGGTGGCGGCGGTATCGGCGGCGGCGGTATCGGCGGTGGTATGGGCGTCGCGGGTGCCGGTGGAGCAGGTGCCGGCGCTCGTGGTGCAGGCCGCACCGGAATGCCCGGGATGGGCGGCGCCGCGGGCGCCGGTAAGGGCGCCGGGGCCAAGGGCGCGGGCGGCGCCGGCCGTGGTGGAGCCCTTGCCCGTCAGAAGGGCGGTGTCATCGGCGCCGGCAAGGGCAAGGCCAGCGGTGCCGGACAGGGAGGTTCGGGACTGCACCGCAGCCGCGGCGGAGCGCAGGCCGGCGCCGGCGCCGGCGGCCGTCGTCCCGCGGGCATGGCGGGTGCACCCGGCGTGCACGGCGCCAAGGGCAAGGAGAAGGGGCAGAACAACGGCGAGCGTCCCGACTACCTTGTCGAGGACGAAGAGACCTGGGCGTCGGAGCGTAACGTTGCGCCGAAGGTCATCGAGTAAGAACCTGTCGGCTGTCGATCGGTGGTAACAAGGCGGGGCCCTGGCTCTCCGGGCCGGGGCCCCGTCCTGTTGGGAGAGGTGTAATGACATGAGCTTCACTCGGAAGCTACGTGTGGTGAGTGGCGCGGTGGTGGCCGGTGCGCTGCTCTTCGGCACCGCACCGGTTGCGTCGGCGGATCAGATCAGAGATGCGCAGTGGCCTCTGAAGGCTTTCGATGCCGAGAAGATCTGGGAGCTTTCGACGGGTAAGGGGGTGACCGTCGCCGTTATCGATGACGGCGTCGACTCCCGGCATCCCGACCTCAAGGGAAATGTTCTCCCCGGCAAGGATTTCAACGATGGGGGATCCGCCGATCCGGAGGACGGGGACACCCACGGTACGCAGATGGCGTCGGAGATCGCCGGTCACGGGCACGGCCCGGGAGGGGCTTCCGGAGTCAAGGGTCTGGCGCCCGATGCGAAGATTCTTCCTGTGCGGGACTCCGGCACGACGGAAAAGGGCTTCGGCCCGGCCATTCGCTACTCAGTCGATCACGGCGCCTCGGTCATCAACATTTCGCAGGCCGTCTCCACGAAGAGCGATGGCGACGTCGAAGCCATCGCCTACGCGCTGAAGCACGATGTGCTGGTGGTGACCTCGTCCGGAAATGAGGGAAAGGGCGCGGAAGCAATTGAGTACCCGGGCAGCTACCCCGGTGTCCTGACGGTTGGCGGTGTCCAGAACTCCGGAGAGATCTGGAGCAAGTCCAACTACGGTCCCCCCGTCCTGCTGAGCGCTCCGGCCGTCGGGATCGTATCGGCCGGGAACAGTGGCACCTCCATGTACCAGAAGGGTACGGGAACGTCCGACGCGACTGCCTATGTGTCGGCTTCCATCGCTCTTCTTCGGGAGAAGTTTCCCGACCTCTCCGTAGGCCAGCTGGTCAACCGCCTCACCAAGAGCGCCGGTCTCCCGGCTTCGGCGAAGGGGAGTCAGCTTCCCGATCAGAAGTATGGCTACGGATTCATTCAGCCGCTCGCCGCGCTCAAGCGGGATATTCCGGCCGGGCCGAAGAACGGGCCGTTGAAGATGCCGACGGCTGCTTCCTCGCCGGCCGCAGGGGATTCGGCGGTTTCGCAGGGCAACGACGGGTCCGGGGACTCGACGCAGGCCGCGAGCAAGGCAGGGATGAGTCCGCTCTTCATCGTGATCATCGTGGTCGGGGGCCTCGTCGTCATCGGGATCGTTCTGGCGATCGTGCTGATGGTGGTGCGGCGTAAGGGCCGGCGGAATGGGCCGCCGCCGGGTGGACCCGGTGCTCCCGGTTTCGGCGGGCAGCAGGTGCCGTATCAGCAGCAGGGTGGCGTTCCCGGGCAGTACTCCGCGCCGCCTGGCCAGTACCCGCCGCCTCCCGGGCAGTGACGCAGGGATGAGGCCGCCGCTGGGACGTCGAGTGGGTGGCTGAAGCAGACGATGAGCGGGGCCTGCTGCAACGTAGGGACGTTGCAGCAGGCCCCGCCCCGTTATGCGTTCGCAGTCATTGCGGCCTGCCGGGAGCCGGATGTCCGGCAGGGCGAGTCCCCAGACTGCGGCCCCTGGCCCCGGCGCCGGGGCCGCGGCTCGGCTCAGCCGAAGACGGACCGTACGTGTTCCCTGGCCGTGTCCGTGTGTTCCTGGTGGCGGGTGGCGGCGCCGCCGGTGTGGTGGTCTGCCTGGCGTTGGGCGTGGTTCAGGCCGCGTTCGGTGAGGTCGGACTGGGCGCGGTCGACGTAGGCGGTGGGGTCGGTGAGGCTGGTGACGCCGTCCTGATAGGTCTGCAGCCTTTCGCCCGCGTCCTTCTGGACGTCGTCGGCGTACTCGTTGGCCTTTTCCTTGCCGATGTCGGCGGTTTCGTTCCACCGGATGCCGTCGCGTTCGCCGAAGTGGGTTTCGATGCCCTGTTCGGCGACGTTCTGGCCCATCTCCGTGCCGGCTTCCTTGGCCTTTTCCTTGGCGCCCTCGACGAGGGTTTCCTTGGCGAATTCCCTGGCCTGGTCCTTGCCCGCGGTGACGGCCTTGTCCTTGACCTCTTCCTTGACGGTCTTCTTGATGTAGTCGGCCGCCAGTTTGCGGGATTCCTTGGAGACCGCCTTCTTCGCCATCTTCTTGATGGCGTCCATGGTGGCGTGCTCCATGGCTTTGGTGGCGGCCTGCATCACTTCGCGCTTGATCTTGTCGAGGATCTGCCGGACGATCAGGCGCGTCGCCTGGGTGACGCCGGCGGCACCCAATTCGGAGAGGCCCAGGGTGAAGGGCGCGGCGGCCTGTGCGGAGATGAGTTCCACGGCCAGCATCACCAGCTGGACGATGACCGCGACTTTCCCTTCGATGACGGCGAGTGCGGCGGCGTCGAAGGCGAGCGCGATGACCTCGGCCGCCGCGGCGGCGTCGCGGAGATAGTTGTCGCCGCTGTTCCCGCCGCCGGCGAAAGAGCCCCACTCGTCGGTGAATCCCTCAATGGCTTCACCGGAGTTGGCGGACGTCACCTCGTTGGCCGCGGACGAGCCCTGGGACAGGGTTTCGTTGACCTGCTCGGCGAAGGTGCGCCAGGCCGCTGCGCATGCGAAAAGCGCGTCCTCATCGGCCTCGGGCCATTCGTATCCCAGGAGGTCCAGGACCCAGGTGACCTCTCCTGGAAGCGTCAGTGACACGGTGTTGTCCCCCGTACGGTGTGGCAGAGAAGTGTGACGTGGCCGCGGTCAGTGGGCCGAGCCGTGGGAATGGATGCCGGGTGGTACCGGGAAATCTGAGAGCGCGATGCGGGATCGCGCGGCGGCGTCGCCCCCCCCGTTAGATCACGGGGCGGCCGACGGCGCTGATGGTGTGGATGCCCTGGTCGTCGGAGTCCGCGTAGGACTGGGCCATCTCGCCGAGCTTCTCGCCTATTCCTTCGAGGCGTTCTCCGAGCGAGTCCATCGACGTGAACATGCCCTTTTTGACCGGGTCGTAGATGGTCTCGAAGATCTCGCCGAAGTCGCACTTATTCCAGGGGTCGCCGATGCCCTCGAGATCGTCCTGAAGTTTCTTCGACGCCTTGGAGAAGTCGCTGCCGATGTGGACGAACGCGGCGCCCTGTGCTTTCAGCACGTCGGGATCTACGTCAAAAGCCTTGCCTGTCATCGCTACCCCCGTTGCATTCCCATTCTTGCATGGCAATTTTCACATCCAACGCTCTCACTTTAAATGATCTGTATGGCGCCATGCCACATGGGGTTGTGCGGAATCTGTGGGAATTGTGGAGTGTTAATGGTGGTGCGGGGTAGCGGGGGGAGTTAGCTTCCGTTCGGGAGGCGGGGGAACCTTGCAGTGGTGATGCGGTGGGGAATTC
>NZ_VKJP01000170.1 GCF_007280575.1 Streptomyces benahoarensis | reverse complement strand
CGCAAAGACCCCCACCCATCCGCCGTGGGGGCGGGGACGAGGCAGGGGCCTGGATGCGCGCGCGTCGGTGGGGCGCTACCGCTCGGGTGGGGTCAGTGGGCGAAGCCCCAGTCGAGGATCTTCGTCGCGTCGTCGAAGCGGCCCTTGTCGTCGTTGAGGATCGCGCCGACCAGGGTGCGGTTGTCGCGCTCGGCGGCGAAGACGAGGCAGTAGCCGGACTCGGGGCCGCTGCCGGTCTTGATGCCGAGGGCGCCGTCGTAGGTGCTCAGCAGGGTGTTGGTGTTGTTCCAGGTGTAGTAGCGGGTGTGGCCGTTGGCCGCGGGGGCCTCGGCCTTGAACTGCTTGTTCTTGACGACCTCGGCGAACACCGGCTGGAGCATCGCGCGCTGACCGAGCTTGGCCAGGTCGCGGGCGGTGCTGCGGTTGTCGCCGTGCGAGATGCCGTCGAAGGTGTCGAAGTGCGTGCCGGTCAGGCCGAGCTGCTTCGCCTCGTCGTTCATCTGGCGCACGAAGTCGGCGATCCGCTCCTGCTGGGTGGCGCCCTGACCGTAGTTGTCGGCGAGGGCGAGCGCGGCGTCCGCGCCGGAGGGGATCAGCATGGCGTGCAGGAGCTGGCGGACGGTGAGCGTGTCGCCGGTCTGGAGGTCGGCGGTGCTGGCGCCGGCCTTCTGGACGTAGTCCCGGTACTCCTGCTTCACCTGGATCCCGTGCTCCAGCCACTCGGGGTGCTTGAGCACCACGAGGGCCGTCATGATCTTGGTGGTGCTGGCCATCGAGACGCTCTCGTCGGCCTTGGCACCGGCCCACATCTCCCGCTCCTGGCTGCCGTCGCGGGCATCGAGGAGGAAGGCGTGGTCGGCCTTGACCTGCGGAGCGTCCTGGGCCTTCAGGTCCTGGGCGGCGTCGGCGGCGCGCTGCTGGACGGCCTTCTGGGCGGCCTGCTGGCGGTGCGCGTCCTGGTTGTCGTCGGCGGAGTGCGTGGCACCGGGGGTGGCGGCCTGGGCGAGGCCGGTGGCGGTGATCGGCAGGGCGGCGCCGACCATCGCGACCATCGCGATCCGGACCCCGGTGCGGTGTATCCGGTTCGGGCGGGCGTGGGAACCCATGGGTATCCCTTTCTCCCGGCGCAAGAACGCCGGTAGGTGAGGCAACTTGGTTTATACCGAACCTACTTGTGTGCGGACACCGACCGTCAAGCCCGGTATGTCATAGCCCGGTAACGAGCTGCGGTGGAGTGGAGAAGTTGTGTGCGCGACGGGTGGGACGCGTGGGGTTGCTCGCATGGAGTGAACGGATAGCCCCTCCGGGGCATCAGGGTGCCGTCGTCGATGGTGCGCCGCGTTCAGCTGACAACTCGGCCGTGACCTGCCCATTTTGTCGTCGGATGCGCCCGTCGTGCCGGGTCGTCGGCCCGTTTCTGCCCGTTCGGCGCGAGCGGATTCCGTGCCGGTCGCTCACGCTCCGTCATGCGTCATGCGTCATGCGTCATGCGTCATGCGTCATGCGTCATGCGTCATGCGTCATGCGTCATGCGTCATGCGTCATGCGTCATGCGTCAACAGGACGGTATGGGTGGACGGTTGAGCTGTACCGAGGCGATCGGAGGCGATCGGAGGCGATCGGACGGGTTCCGCTCCAGGAACGGCAGCGGGCCCGGGGGCGTAGCCTGCCCCCGGGCCCAGTGGTGCCGCCCTATGCGATTGCCGGCACGGTGAAGAGCGCGGGTCATGTTGAGGTCGTCGTGTTCTGCCTTTGAACTACCGCGCATCGAAAAGTGGCTGCACGGGCCGGACTTGAACCGGCATCCGGGGCGGGATTCGGGCGGTCCCCTGTCCCGCCCGGGGCCCGCCGGTCACCGGGCGCCGTGCGGGGCCCGCCCCGCGGCCGTCAGCGTCCGGCCGCCCGCGCCGCCAGCGTCTCCCCGCCGATGGACCAGCTGTCGGCGCCGATCTCCTGCACCGTGACCCAGACGCTCTCCCGCTTGCCGCCGGTGGCGGTCACATACGCGTCCGTCAGCGCGCGGACCAGCTCGGCCTTCTGCTCGGCGGTCTTCCCGGGGGTCTGCTGCACATGGATGAGAGGCATGGCGTCTCCTGCTCGTACGAGTCGGATGGGGTGGTGTGAAGGGGCGCGGGACGGCGGGAATCGTTCCCGGGCACGCCCCAACGGGGCCTGTACGTCCCGCACTTCCGCGTCCGTTCCAGTCCAGCACCGGGCCCCGCACCGGCCAAGGCGCAATCCGCACCGGGAGCGATCAGCAATCGTGATGAGTCGAGGTGAGGGGCGTCCGAAGGCGGCGCGAGGGGCCACGCGGCCGTCGCGCGCCGCCGGGAATTCCGTGTACCGCGGCGCATCCCGCATGCCACGCTCCGCCCCATGCCGACCCCTCCCTCGACTCCCTCGCCCCCGCTCCGCTACCCGGCCCCGCTACGTCCCGGCGACCGCATCGGCGTCACCGCGCCGTCGAGCGGCGTACCGGCCCGGCTGCGCGCCCGCCTGGACGTGGCGCTCGACGACGTACGGGCGCGCGGTTACGAGGTGGTCGTCGGCGCGTGCCTGGACGGTGCCGGGCATCTCAGCGCTCCGGCGGCCGAGCGGGCCGCCGAGCTGACGGCGATGCTGTGCGACCCCGGGATCCGGGCGGTGGTGCCGCCGTGGGGCGGGGAGACGGCGATCGATCTGCTGCCGCGGCTGGACTGGGACCGGCTGCGGGCGGCCGAGCCGACCTGGCTCGTCGGCTTCTCCGACCTGTCGACGCTCCTCACCCCGCTGACCCTCCGCACCGGCACCGCGACGCTGCACGGCAACAACCTGATGGACACTCCGTACGCGGTGCCGGACGGGCTGCTGTCCTGGCTCGATGTCGTCGCCGCGCCCCGGGGGCACCGGTTCACGCAGGTGCCCCCGGGGCGCCACCGCTCCACCGGGTGGGACGACTACGCGGCCGACCCCGGTGTCCGCACCTGCACCCTGGACGCCGTGGGGCGGTGGACCCGGCTGGACGGCACCGGGGACGTCGCGGCCTCCGGGCGGCTGATCGGCGGCTGCGTCGAGACGCTGTGCCACCTCACCGGGACGCCCTACCTGGACACCACCGCGTTCGCCCGGCGCACGGCACCGGAGGGGCTGCTCGTCTACGTCGAGGCGTCCGGCGACGACGCGTTCACCATCTGCCGCGCGCTGCACGGCATGCGGCTCGCGGGCTTCTTCGACCAGGCCACCGCGGTACTCGTCGGCCGCACCGCGGCGCCCGACGCCCCCTCGCTCAGCCAGCACGAGGCCGTCCTGGACGCGCTCGGCCCGCTGGGCGTACCGCTCCTCGCCGACGTCGAGTGCGGCCATGTCCCGCCGTTCCTCCCCCTCGTCAACGGGGCGCGCGCCCACGTCGTCCACACCGCGGAGCGCAGCGCGCTGACCCAGATGCTGGAGTGAGGGGAGGACCGGTCAGGCGGCCGGAACAGGAAGGCAGCCAGAAAGATCAGGCCCCCAGAACGATCAGGCACCCAGCCGGAAAGATCAGGCGTCCGATGCCGCGGCGCGCACGTCCGCGACCCGGAACAGCCCCATGGACCGCGTCCCCACCCGGAACTTCCGGGACGCCACCCCGGGCACCGGTGGGAACTTCCGCCCCCGGATGCCGATCGCGATGACGCCGCGTTCCGGCAGTACCCGCGCCAGGCTCGTCAGCATGCCGGGCAGCCCGGTGTCGCTCGCGCCCTGCCACTGGACGCGTTCGCCGTACGGGACGTCGGTGACGACGATGTCGGGGGCAAACCCGGCGGCGGCCCGTTCCAGGGCGGACGGGTCGAAGACGTCGGCGTGGTGCACGGTGTGCGGGAGGTCGCCGCCGTCCGCGGCGAGGCGGGCCGCGAGGCGTTCGGCGGCGGCCGCGGCCTCGGTGTAGCCGGGCTTGCCGAAGCGGGCGGCCTTCCCGGCCTGTTCGGCGGCGCGGTCGGCGAGGCCCCGGGCGGTCAGCAGGGCGAGGTTGGCGCGGGCGATCTCCAGGGAGGCGTCGTCGATGTCGGACGCCACCACCGCCGCGATCCGGTCGCGGTGCACCAGCCCCACCACCGTCGAGAGGTACCCCTTGCCGCAGCACGGGTCCCACAGGACGGCCGGTTCGTCACCGCCGCGCAGCGTGAGCGCGCGCTGGAACGTCTCCGAGGCCAGCCGCACCGGGAAGGCGGTGAAGCCGGGCGCGGAGCGCAGGACGAAGCCGCTGGCGAGGTCGGAGTGGTCGACGCGCTCCGTCGCGTAGCGGTAAGCCACCGGTCGTCTCCTCCACTCGCGTCCGGGCCGCCGTGCTCCCGCACCGCGTCCGTCCTGTCCTCTCGCCTCCGCAACGATATCCGCCCTCGTCACACGGCCCGGGGCTGTGCGGCGGCGGCCCGGGGGCGGCCCGGCGCTGCCGTAGACTCCCGGGGAGTTTCGGGGCAGGACAGGACACAGAGGGCGGAGGATTCGCGCGTGGGCGTGCGGCTGCTGGCACGGACCCTGCGGGGCACGGAAGAGGTCTGCGCGCAGGAGATCACCGCCCGCGGTCTTGGCACCGTGGAGCGCCTGCGCCACCGCGAGGTGTGGTTCACCACCGACGAGCCGGACGCCCGGCTGCTGGACCTGCGCACCGCCGACGACGTCTTCCTGGTGGCCGCGGTGATCCGCGGCGTCGGCCACACCAAGGCCGACCTCGCCCGCTTCACCCAGCCGTCCCGCACCGCACCGTGGCGCCGCCTGCTGCGGCTGCGCGGCCGGTGCGGCGGGCCCGCCACCGCGAACCGTATCGACGTCGTCGCCTCGTACGTCGGCAAGCGGAACTACAACCGCTACGACATCGAGGACACCGTCGGGGAGCAGGCCGCGGCCGTTCTCGGGCTGCCGCACCACTCGCGGCGGGACGGCGCGGTGCCCGATGACGGGCAGCCGTTCCCGATCCGCGTGACCGTCGAGGGCACCGAGGCGGCGCTCGCGGTACGGCTCACCGAGCGCCCCCTGCACCGCCGCGCGTACAAGCAGGAGTCGGTGCCCGGCACGCTGCACCCGCCGCTCGCCGCCGCGATGGCGCTGCTCGCCGGCCTCTCCCCCGGCGACCGGGTCCTCGACCCGTCCTGCGGCACCGGCACCCTCCTCATCGAGTCACGGCTGACCGTCGACGGCCTGCGCACCCTCGGCACCGACCACAACCCGGCGGCCCTCGCCGCCGCCGTGGCCAACGCCTCCGCCGCCCAGCCGCCCGGCGACACCGCCATGGCCTGGGCGGTCGCCGACGCCGGACGCCTGCCGGTCGCCGACGGCCTGGCGGACCGCGTCCTGAGCAACCCCCCGTGGGGCCTCCAGGTCGCCCCCGGCGGCACCCTCGCCACCCGCCCCGCCGCGTACTACGACGAGCTCCGCCGCGTCCTCAAGCCCGGCACGGGCCGCGCCGTTCTGCTGCTCCACGATCCGGAGACCCACCTTTCCCTCGCCCGCGCGGCCGGGCTCCGGGTGCAGGACAGCCGTCCGGTGAGTCTGTTCGGGAGCCATCCGGCGGTGGTGACGCTCAGCGGGTGAGGAGGCCGCGGCCGGGCGGTCCGGCTGCCGGTCTCCGGCCGTTGTCAGTGCCCTCGCTTACTGTTCCGGCATGGCGTTGGCAGACCTCACTCCCACGGCGGTGCTCCGGGCGATCGAGGAGTACGACCGCCTCGGGCAGGACGCGTTCCTCGGCAGATACGGCTTCCGGCGTGCCCTGCGGTACGTCCTCGTTCACGACGGCCGGCGGTACGACTCCAAGGCGATAGCCGGCGCCGCCCACGGTCATCTCGACGGCCACGCTCCGCTGCGGCCGCGGGACTTCTCGGGCGGCGCCGAGCACACCGTCGAGCTGCTGCGCGGCCTCGGCTTCAAGGTCGTCGACGAGGCTGCCCCGGCCGACGACGCCCTCGGGCAACTCCTCGGCCGCATAGGCCGGTTACGGGTGAGCCGTGCCTCCGGGCGTCCGGCCCTCCACCAGCCGATCGTGCTGCTGTGGGCCGTCGGACGGGCCCGCCGCGGTGAGCGGCGGATCCTGCCCTGGGCCGAAACGGAGCACGCGCTCGGCGCCCTGCTGCTCCGCCACGGCCTCCAGCGCGAACGCCCGCGCCCCGACTACCCGCTCGCCGCCCTGCACCGCGCCGGGCTGTGGGAACTGACCGGCCATACGGAGCCGGTGCCCCGCGCGCACGGTGACACCGCGCTGCGCGGATGGTTCCGGCGGCAGCGGCCCGACGGCGGCCTCGACGCGGCGGTGTACGCCCTCCTCGGCCGCTCGGACCGGGCCCGTACCGCCGTCGTCGACACCCTGCTGACCACGTACTTCGTGGATCTGGACCCGGGGCCTCTGCTGGCTGAGGTCGGATGGGGGGAGCTTGGGGCGGGCGACGCCGACCTGCGTGGTGCTGTGCTGGCCGCCGAGTACGACCGCCTGTCCCGGATAGCCGAGCGTCAGCAGACGGAGAACCGCGGCCGCCGTACGGCCCGTTCCGCCGCGCCCGTCCGGTCGGCGGAGGCACGGCGCGCCGTGCTGCTGCGCAGCGGACGCCGTTGCGAGAACCCGCGGTGCACGGGAGCGCCCGACGACGTCACGGTCGGCGGCGAGCCGATACTCGAGGTCGATCACGTCCTCGATCTCGCCGGAGGCGGGCCCGATCTCCCGGACCACATGGTCGCGCTCTGCCCCAACTGCCACGCCATCAAGACACGGGGCCGCACCGGCGAAGAACTCCGCACCGTCCTCCTCGACGTGGCCCGGACCCGCCACGCCCACCTGCGGCGAGGGGCGGACCGCTGACGCGCGTGCCGCGTACCTGAAAGGTTCTTCGGCGGCCACCACGGGCTGCCACCGTGCTCGTCCATGCGCGCCCCGCTGGGCATGGACGAGCACGGCGCCATCGATCTCAAGCCGTCGCCCGCCCTGGGCCTGTCCGACGGGGCGGTCGCCGGGCGAGAATTCGAGCTGATCCGGGAGAAGACGGAACGGCTGGCGGAGACCCTGCCGCCCACCTGCGCGTACTTCGCCGGACTGCGCTGACCCGTCTCGGATCCCGATCGGGAAGGACCCCTGAGCGATGGACGTCCTGTACCTGTTACTGCGGTTCGCACATGCTGTGGCGGCGCTCGCCGTCGTTCTCCTGCTCGCAGCCGCCGGCCGGGCGGCCGCCCGCAGGCTGCGGCAGCCGGAAGTCGTCGGGGAGGTCACGGTGGGCCTGCTGGCCGGGCCCGCCGTGGTCGCGTCCTTCGGCGCCCCCGCCCTCGACGCGGTGCTGCCACGCCCCGTGTTCGGCCTGCTCTCCCTCTTCGCCCAGGCCGGTCTGGTGCTGTTCCTGGTCGGTCTCGCGCACAAGCTGCGGATCGGCCCGGACCGGCCACCGCGCCGGGCCATGGGGTGGGTGATCGCCGGTTCGCTGCTGCCCGCGCTGTGCACCGGGGCGCTGCTGACCGCGTGGGTGACGCTCGTCGCGCCCGCCGCCGTCCGCGGCGACGCCCCGCTGCCCGCGCTGGGCCTGATGATCGCGGTGTCCCTGTCCATCACCGCGGTGCCGGTGCTGTCGCGGATCCTCGCCGACCGTGGCATGACGGAGTCGGCCGCCGGACGGCTCGCGCTGGCCTCGGCCATCGCCATCGACGCCATCGGCTGGCTGCTCCTCACCGTCGCGATCGGCCTCGGCGCCGGGGACGCCTCCGGCACCCTGCACGGCCTGCGGGCCCTGCTGTTCGGCGCCGGATGCGCACTGGCGGTGCGGTACGGACTGCGCACCCGTGTGGCACGTTCCCTGTGCACCCGGCTGCCGCGGGCCGCGGCCGTCGCGCTCGGCGCCGTGGCCCTGGCCGTGGCACTCGCCATGGAGCACCTGGGCATGACGGCGATCCTCGGCGCGGCCCTCGTCGGCCTGGCCGTGCCGGGCGACGAACGGGCGCCCTGGGCGGGCCCGGTGCATACGGTCTCCCGAGCCGGACGGGCGCTGGCCCCGGCCTTCTTCGTGGTCACCGGCATCACCGTGCTGACCCGGGGGTTCTCCGCCGCGTCCTGGTCGCTGATCGTGGTGGCGGTGGCGCTCGGCTGCGCCGGGAAGCTGCTCGGCGGCTACGCCGGTGCCCGTCTGGGCGGGCTGCGCCGCGCCGAGGCCGGGCGGATCGGCGCCCTGATGAACACCCGCGGACTGACCGAACTCATCGTGCTCCAGGCCGGGTTGAGCACCGGGATCCTGGCGCCGCCGCTGGTCCTGGCGCTGGTCGTGATGGCGCTGGTGACGACGGCGATGACCGGCCCGCTGCTGAACCTGCTCGACCGCCGGGACGCGCACCGCCCCCCGGCCGCGCGCCTGCCCCGGCAGGTCACCGACCCCGGTCAGCTCCCCGAGCCGGGAGCGCTTCCCGTACAGGACGCCGGTGGGCTGCCCTGACGGACGCCGACGGACTACCCGTACGGGGCGCCGACGGATTACCCGTACGGGACGCCGCCGGATTACCCGTACGGGGCGCCGCCGGGCTGCCCACGGAGGCAGAAAGCGGAGACGGAAAGCAGTACGCGATGACCGAGCCCGCGTCAGGGGCCCCGCCCCCGCCCCTCTACGGACCGCGGCAGTTCCGCGCCTGATCCGCCGTCCGACGCCGTGCCGCCACGAGGCCCGGTCCCCGTCCAGGGGGCCGGGCCGTCGCGCTGCCCGGGCCCGTACGTCGGGCCGGAAGGCGCCCACCGCCGGACCGGAAGAAGGCCCACCCTCACCTTTGACAGCCCACAAATGCATGTGTAAGTCTGAACTTACACGACAGTCAGAACTTACATGCCTCCCGGGAACTCTCCGGCGGCCGGCAGCAGCGCGTTGCCATCGCCCGCGCGCTGATCACCCGGCCCGCCGTCGTCTTCGGCGACGAGCCGACCGGCGCCCTCGACACGTACACCGCCCGCGAGGTGCTGACACTGCTGCGCGAGGCCGTGCGGTGGGGCGGGCAGACGATCGTGATGGTCACCCACGACCCGGTGGCCGCCTCCCACGCGGACCGGGTGCTGTTCCTCGCCGACGGAAAGATCGTCAGCGCGCTGACCGGCGAGTCCGTCGCCCTGCCGACGACGCTGGTCCGCGACGGCGGGTACCAGCTGGGCGACCGGGTGCCGCTGCGGCTCGGCGACGGCACCCCCGTCCGCCTCACCCTGGTGGCCACCCTCGACGGCCGCCGCGGCTACGAGACGGCGCTGCTCCCGGCCGCCCTGCTGGCGCCGCACACCGGCACCGGTCTGCTGCCGCAGATCATGGTGAAGGCGACGCCCGGGGCGGACCTGACGAAGCTGACCGGCACGCTCTCCGCCCTGGCCGCGGACCATCCGGGCCTGCGGGTCGCCGACCGCGACGCGCCGGCCGTCGCCCGGGCGGACGCCGACGGGACACAGACGTGGATGTCGTATCTGCTGCTCTGCATGGTGGTGGGGTACGCGACGATCTCGCTGGTGAACACGCAGGTGGTCGCCACGACCGAGCGGCGCCGGGAGTTCATGCCGCAACGCCTCATCGGCTCCACGCGCCGTCAGGTGCTCCAGATGATGACGGCGGAGGCGGCGCTGGTGGCGATCGCCGGGATCGTCCTCGGCGTGCTGGTGGCCGCGCTGACGCTGGTGCCGCTGAGCATCAGCGTGCTGGGCTCGCCGATCCCGGACGGCTCCCCGTGGATCTTCATCGGCGTGGTCACCGCGGCCATCGTCCTGACCCTCGCCACACTCTGCTCTCGGCCCGCCTGGCCCTCCGCGGCAAGCCGGGGCAGGTGGCCGGGGTACGGGATCAGCCCAACCCCAACTCCGCTGATTCACAAGGGATTTGACGGGCCGGCCCCGGTACCGCGTACCGGGGCGAGAAGCAGTGGGGGCTCTGGGGATCGGGAACGGGGCGAGGAGGGGCGATCGACGGCGTCCGACGCCCCCTTTCCCGCCTCATTCGACGCTGCGCAGCAGACTCTCCACGCCCTTGACCCGCGCATCCAGCTCCGCCAACTGCCCGCGCAGCGACTCCTGTTGGGCGACGGCTTCCTCGGCGAGTTTGCGGTACGAGGCCATCGCCACGGCGTCCGCGCGGTGGCGCTGGAGCCGGAAGTACGCGACCACGCTCCCGGTGATCCCGCCGACGACGATCAGTACGACGGCGATGGCGATGACGGCCCCGGTCATGTGCGTTTCCCCTTCACGTCTTCAGGCCCCTGTCGGTCAGCCGGGGCCTCCCCACCCGCCCGCTCCGACGGGGCCGCGTCGTCCGCCGCCTCGTCGGCCCGTACGGCCGCGAGGATCGTATCGATATTCACGTGCAGGTCGAACGGTGCCAGTTCGAAGTACTTCAGCGCCTTGCCGTCCTCGGACAGCTCCAGGTTCCCGGCCACCAGACCGGCCTTCTCCAGACGCTCCAGATGCATGTACAGCAGGGGCCGGGACACCCCCAGGCGGCGCGCCAGCTCACTGACGTACATCCGCCCCCCGGACAGCTCCGCGATGATGCGGAGCCGCTGCGCGTGACCCACCGCGGCGAGCACAGCCAGAAGCTCCTCGCTGGTCACGGCCCACCTCTGACATCCCGGTTGATAGTGGAAACGAGAATTTCCCACGCTCCGCACCCCTGTCAAACGTTGCGCACCGGGCCCCCGGGCCGCCGCGGGCCGCCCGGCCTCGCCACTCGCCGGGGCGCCGATCGCCGATCGCCGGGTGCCGGGTGCCGGGTCCGGCTCAGCGGACGCCGGGCCCGGACGGGGCACCGCGCATGCTCCCTCACGGCACCGGGAGGTGCCAGCGGCCGGGGGCCTACGGCGCACCCGGCCCGGCATCCCCCTCCCCCGGCCCGGCGATCAGCGCCCGTACGCCCTCCGGGCTCCAGTGCCCCGCCGCCCCCGGCCGCCCCGCGACATACGCCGCCACCGTCCCGGCGTCCCACGCACCGGCCGCCAGCAGCCCCGTACCCACGCACCGCACATACGCGGCGGACGGCACCGTCCACGCCACGTCCCGCACGCCCCAGGGAGCCGTGAGGGTGAGCACGGGCGCGCCGTCCAGCCACCCCGCGCAGACCAGCGTCTCGTACCGCCCGTCCCCCAGCACGGACCTGCCGGAGGCGAGCACCTCGGCCAGATCCAGATCGGCCCCGGGCGTCCGGTACATCTCCTGCGCCGCGATGTCCGCGAACTGCCCCGCCGTCACCAGATGCGCCCGCGCCAGGACCCGCCCCTCGGCCCCGGGGTCGTAGAAGGCACAGCCGCCGCCCCACACCGGCGAACGGGTCGCGAGATACATCTCCCCGGCCAACCCCACCGCGACCGACTCCGCGGGCATCCGCCGGTCCCGGCACCCCGGATACGTCCGCGCCGCCCCCGCGGGCCGCCCGCCCCTCACATAGCAGGCCAGCCGCTCCCACTGCGCGTTCGACCCGTAGGAGGCGTACCAGATTCGCCCCGGGTCACACCCCGCGCCCGCCACCGCCTCCGGAACCCGCACCGTGTCCATGGGGCCCAGTCTCCCCGCACTGCCGGACGCGCACGCCCGCAGCCGCGCGCGCCACCGCCCGAGCACGGTCCACGAGGTCACCGGCGGCGCCTGTTCCCCTGCCTCTCCCCGGGCTCCCGGCGCCCGTCCCGCCGTGCTCCGCCCCGCCGTACGGCACAATCCCGCTCGTGACCATTCGTCTACTGATCGCCGACGACCAGGAAATGGTCCGCCGGGCCATGCGCCGCATCGTGGAGAGCCAGCCCGACATGGAAGTGGTCGGCGAGGCGGCCGACGGCGTCGACGCCGTGGAACTGGCGCGTGCCCTCACCCCCGATGTCGCGCTGGTCGACATCCGGATGCCGCGGCTGGACGGCCTGGAGGTGACCCGCCGCCTCACCGACCCCGCCACGGGCTCACGGGTCCGCGTCGTCGTCGTGACCACCTTCGACCTCGACGAGTACGTCTACCCCGCGCTGCGCTTCGGCGCCTCGGGGTTCCTGCTCAAGCGCTCGGGACCGACGCTGCTGATCGAGGCGGTCCGGGCCGCGATGGCGGGCGACAGCCTGATCAGCCCCTCGATCACGGTACGGCTGCTGGAACACGTCACCGGCCCCCCGGCAGGCCGCCGCCCCCGGCGCCGCGACCCGCTGCTGACGGAACGGGAGGTGGAGATCGCCGGAAGGGTCGCCGAGGGCAGAACCAACGCCGACATCGCCCGCGAACTGTTCATCTCCGCGGGCACGGTCAAGACCCACGTCGCCAGCATCCAACGGAAACTCCAGGTACGGAACAGGGTCGGCATCGCGGTACGCGCCTGGGAACTCGGCTACGCGACAGGGCGGACACCGGGCTGAGGCTCTGGGACGGGGGCGGGCCGCGTACCCGGGGCCGAGCGGACGCGGGAGCGCGCGAGCGCGAGCGCGAGCGGGACCGGGAGCCGGGGCCTGTCCCTTATACACATCTGACGCTGCCGACGACGGATTAGG
>NZ_VKJP01000016.1 GCF_007280575.1 Streptomyces benahoarensis | reverse complement strand
GGGTGGCGGGCGTCCGGGCTCCGGGAAGCGCGAGGGGAGGGTGCGCCGACGGGCGGCACGATGTGAAGGCGCGGTGGCGGGAAGGCGGAACCGCGGATCGGCCCGTCCGGCGAAGGCGGCGGGCCTCAGGGCAGGGGGTCAGCTCAACAGGACGACGACCACACGCGACCGAAGTCGATGTGGTCGCGGGTGACCAGCCACTGCCATGCGTTCATGCGGCCAAGTGGAACAGGCATCCGGTGGCGCGTCAACTGCCCCGAGACGGACTGCTCACAGTGTGGACAGCCTTGACAGAACGGCGTGTTGACCCCATAGCCTCGGTCCACGGCCGTGCTGAGGGGCGCGACCGTTCTGCCTGTGAAGGCGCATCTCCCGTGTTCGATCACCGCATCCACGGAGCCTTCGCATGCCTTCCGGCACCCTCCGCACCCCTGCCGTTTCCTCTTCCGCCGCCCCGCCCGCCGACGGGCGTCCCGTAGGCGACGCGCCACCGCGCATCGTCGCCCGCCGCCCGCTCGGCCAGTGGGCGGCCGCCGTCGTCGTCCTCGTCCTGCTGGGTCTCGTACTCCGCTCCGTCGCCGGGAACGACGCCTTCCGGTGGGACCTCGTCGCCGCCTACTTCCTCACCACGCCGGTCCTGAACGGTCTGCTGCTCACGCTCTGGCTGACCGCCGCCGTGATGGTCCTCGGCTTCGCACTGGGCACGCTGCTCGCCACCATGCGGCTGTCCGCCAACCCCGTGCTGCGCGGCATAAGTTCGGGGTACATCTGGCTCTTCCGGTCGATGCCGATCCTGGTGCAGCTGCTGTTCTGGTTCAACATCGGCGCGCTCTACCCGACGATCCTGGGCGTCAGGACCGTCCATCTGCTCGCGCCGCCCGCCATCGCCGTCCTCGGCCTGACCCTCCACGAGGCCGCGTACGCCGCCGAGGTGGTCCGGGCCGGGATCCTCTCCGTCGACCGGGGGCAGACGGAGGCCGCCCAGTCGCTGGGGCTCGGCAGGTGGCGGCGGCTGCGCCGGATCGTGCTGCCGCAGGCCATGCGGTCGATCGTGCCGCCCGCCGGGAACATGCTGATCGGCACCCTCAAGGGCACCTCCGTCGTCAGCATGATCGCCGTCAACGACCTGCTCTACTCCGTGCAGCTCATCTACCACCGCACGTACCAGGTCATCCCGATGCTGATGGTCGCCACCGTCTGGTACGTGATCATCACCTCGCTGCTCGGCATCGGCCAGCACTACGTCGAGCGGCGCTACGCCCGCGGAACGGCCGGTGCCCGGTGAGCGCCGCGCCGCGCGGGGCCGGGCGCCCCGCCGTGGTCGTCGTCGGCGCCGGGCCCCGCGCCACCGGTCTCATCGAGCGGATCGCCGCCAACGCCCCCGAGCTGTACGGCGACGCCCCGCTCGACCTGCACCTCGTCGATCCGTACCCGCCGGGCGGCGGCCGCATCTGGCGCCGCGACCAGTCGCCGCTGCTGTGGATGAACTCGCTGCCCGACGACTCCACCCTCTTCACCGACGACACCGTGGAGATGGCCGGTCCGGTGCGCCCGGGCCCGTCGCTCGCCCAGTGGTGCGCCGCGGTCCGCTCCGGCGGCATCCGCGTCACCCCCGACGTCGCCGCGGCCGTCGCCGCCCTCGGCCCGCGCGACTTCCCCGGCCGACGGCTCCAGAGCGCCTATCTGACCTGGGCGTACGAGCGTGCGGTGGCCGCGCTGCCGCCGCGGATCGCCATCCATGAGCACCGGCGGCGCGCGGTCCGCCTCGCCGGGCCGGCCGACGGCCGCCAGCAGGTGTGGCTGGAGGGCTGCCCCGCGCCGCTCACCGCCGACGCCGTGGTGCTCGCCCTCGGGCACCTCGACGCCGAACCCGACGCGGGGCAGCGGGAGTTCGACCGGTTCGCGAAGCGCCACGGGCTGACGTATCTGCCGCCGGGCTTCACCGCCGACGCCGGCCTCGGCGGGCTGCGGCCCGGCGAGCCGGTGCTGGTCCGCGGGTTCGGCCTCGCCTTCATCGACCTGATGGTGCTGGTCACCGAGGGCCGCGGCGGCCGGTACACCGAGGCCGTCGAAGGAGGGGCCGGGGAGCTGACGTACCACCCGTCGGGCCGCGAACCGGTGCTGCACGTCGGGTCGCGGCGCGGCGTCCCCTACCGCTCCAAGATCGGCTACGAACCGGACGCGCCCCGCCCGCCGCTGCCGCGGTTCCTCGGCCCCGCCGAGGTCGACGCGCTGCTCGCCCGGCCCGGTGGCTTCTCCTTCGACGCCGACGTCCGCCCGCTGATCGAGGCGGAGCTGGGCTTCGCCCACTACCACCGCCTGTTCGCCGCCCACCCCGAGCGCACCCGGATGCCCTGGCCCGCCTTCGAGCGCCGGTACGCCGCCGGGGACGCGGCCGCCCGCCGCGCACTGGCCGAGGAGGCCGTACCGGACGCGGCCGACCGCCTCGACCTCACCGCCCTCGACCACCCGCTGGCCGGGCTGCGCCTCCCGGACGGCGACGCCCTCCAGGACGCGCTGCGCGCCCACATCGAGGCCGATCTGACTCGCCGTCACGATCCGGCGTACAGCCCCGACCAGGCCGTTTTCCTCGCGCTGCTCTCCGTCTACGGCCAGCTGATCCGGATCGGCGACCGCGGCCCCTGGTGGCACGGCTTCTTCAGCTATCTCGCCTCCGGGCCGCCCGGCCCCCGGCTGCGGCAGCTGCTCGCCCTCTCCCGCGCCGGACTCGTCCGCTTCCTCGGCTCCGACACCACCGTCACCGCCGACGCGGTCACCGGACGGTTCACGGCCCGGTCGGCGACCGTGCCGGGCGCCGCGACCCCGGCCCGGGCGCTGGTCGAGGCGCGGCTGCCGGAGCCGACCGTGGCCCGCTCCGCCGACAGTCTGCTGCGCGCCCTGCACGCCGACGGCGCCGCCGCGACCCCCGCCGGACTGCTCGCCGTGGACCCCGCCGACGGCCGCGTCCTCGACCGGGCGGGCCGCCCGCACCCGCGCCGTTTCGCCCTCGGCCCGCACACCGACGCCCGCTCCGGCGGCGCCTTCACCCGACCCCGTACCAACGCCCCCGCCTTCCGGCAGAACGACGCGAGCGCGCGGGCGCTGCTCACCTTCCTGACGGAGCGTGCGGCCCCGCCCGCCGCGCGGCCCCGCACCGCCCGTACCGCCACCCGCGAGGACCGCCATGCCGCTGACCGCTGAACCACCCGCCGCCACGGCACCGGCACCGCCCGGCGCGGACGGCCCGGAGACGCTGCGGGTGGCGCCCGTACGCGACCCCTGGCGCTGGGTCGCCGTCGCCGTGACCGCCGTGCTCCTCGCACAGTCCCGCCGACGAGGTCATCTCCCTCTTCAAGGGCGCCTCGATCGTCTCCGTCATGGCGGTCGGCGAACTCTTCCACCAGGTCCAGGTCATCCACGGCCGCACCGGCCGCGTCGTCCCGCTGCTGAGGGTCGCCACCGTCCGGTACCTGCTGCTGACCGGCGCGCTCTCCGCCCTCCGGCACCACGTCGAACGTCACTTCGCCAAGGGAGCCACCCGATGAGTCCACAGCCCGCGATGGTCGAGGTCCGCGCCGTCCGCAAGAGCTTCGGCCCGCTCGACGTCCTCAAGGGGGTGGACCTGCGGGTCGCCGCCGGTGAGGTCACCGTCGTCATCGGCCCGTCCGGCTCCGGCAAGTCCACCCTGCTGCGCACCCTCAACCATCTGGAGAAGGCCGACAGCGGCACCGTCACCGTCGACGGCACGCTCGTCGGCTACCGCCGCTCCGGCGACAAGCTGTACGAGCTGCGCGAACGGGAGATCCTGCGGCAGCGCACCCATATCGGCTTCGTCTTCCAGGACTTCCACCTCTTCCCGCATCTGACGGTGGTGGAGAACCTCACCGAGGCGCCCGTGGCGGCGCTGCGCCGCTCCCGCAAGGAGGCGACCGCCACGGCGCTGGCGCTGCTGGCGCGGGTGGGGCTGGCCGACAAGGCCGACGCCTATCCGCGGCAGCTCTCCGGCGGCCAGCAGCAGCGCGTCGCCATCGCCCGCGCCCTGGCCCTGGAGCCCAAGCTCCTCCTCTTCGACGAGCCGACGTCCGCCCTCGACCCGGAGCTGGTCGGGGAGGTCCTCGACGTCATCAAGGACCTGGGGCGTGCCTGTGAGGTCCCGCCCTCCGGGCGGACGACGGGACCTCACGGGCATGCCCCAGCCCGGCAGGGCACCACGATGATCGTCGTCACCCATGAGATCGGCTTCGCCCGGGAGGTCGCCGACACCGTCGTCTTCATGGACGACGGCCGCATCGTCGAACAGGGCCCGCCGTCCCAGGTGCTCGGCGCGCCCCGCGAGGCCCGCACCCGGGCCTTCCTCTCCAAGGTCCTGTGACATGCCCGGACCCCGAGACACCGCCCCGAGGAACCTCGCCGTGAACCGCCGCCGGGCGCGCAAGGGCACCCGCCGGCGGGTCCGCGGCCCCGCGGGCGTCGCGGGGAAGACCATCGCCGTCGGCACCGCCACCAACCAGGAGAAGATCCTCCTGGACTGGAGCGAGCGGAACGAGAAGGCCGGCCGCAGGCCCGTCGACATCCGCTACCACCCGAAGACCTCCGACACCCATCCGGCTCTCCGATCGGGCCGTATCGACGCCTACTTCGGCCCCAACCCGTCCGTCGTATACCACGTGAACACCGCGGGGCGTACGCAGAGCATCGGGCGGTTCTCCGGGGGCGGCGACGTCGTCCGGGGCACGATCGCCGCCACCACGAAGAAGGGCAGCGGACCGGTCGGCGCGTACGCCGCGGCGCTGCGCGCCGTCATCGCCGACGGCAGTTACCGCGCGGTCCTCGACCGCTGGGGACTGGGCGCCGAAGCCCTCACCACCTCGCAGATCAACCCGCCCGGCCTGCCCCGGACGCACTGACCGGCACCCCTATCGGAAGGCAACCCCCATGGCCTCACCCACACCGCAGCGGCGCCCGATCCCGCTGGCCATCGCCCTCGACGGCCCCCCGGTCACCGGCCGCCCGGCCGCCCCGGAACGCTTCGATGCGTCCGGCCACCTCCGCCTGGTCCGCCTCGCCGAGCGCGGCACCCTCGACTTCGTCACCCTCGGCGACGCCTTCGGACGGCCGGGCCCCGACGCGCTCGCCGTCCTGTCCCGGGTGGCCCCGGCCACCGCACGCATCGGCCTCGTCCCCACCGTCACCACCACCCACACCGAGCCCTTCCACGTCGCCACCTCGATCGCCACCCTCGACTGGGTCAGCGGCGGCCGGGCGGGCTGGCAGCCCGAGGTGTCGCTCTCCGCGGCGGAGGCGGCGCTCTTCGGCCGCCGCCCGGCGCCCGCGCCCGACGCGGCGTGGCGGGAGGCGGGCGAGGTCGCGGAGGTCGCCGCCCGGCTCTGGGACAGCTGGGAGGACGATGCCGAGATCCGCGACCGGGCCGGCGGCCGCTTCATCGACCGCGACAAGCTCCACTACGCCGACTACGCCGGGGAGTTCTTCTCGGTCCGTGGCCCGTCCATCGTGCCCAGGCCCCCGCAGGGCCGACCGCCCGTCGTCATCGACGCCACCGGCAGCGGGCCCGAGGGCGCGACCGTACGGCAGGTGGCCGCCGCACACGCCGATGTCGCGCTGGTCCGTGCCCAGGATCCGGGCACCGCCTCCGCCGCCCGCGACGACCTGCGCTCCCGCGCCCGCGCGCTGGGCCGCGACCCGGACCGGCTGCTCGTCCTCGCCTCGGTGGAGATCGAGCTGTACGCCTCCGGGGACGCCGTCGCCCTCGCCGAGCTGATCGGCGACTGGTACGCCGACGGCGCGGCCGACGGCTTCCATCTGCGCCCCGCCGAACCGGCCCGTGATCTGGGCCTGCTGGTCGACGGCACCGTCCCGGTCCTCCAGCACCGCTGCCTGCTCCGCCGCTTCTACCCGGGCGCCACGCTCCGCGAGCACCTGGGCCTGCCCCGCCCCGCCAACCGCTACGCCCGCGCCCGAGAGGTCTCGCGATGACCGCCGCCCCGCACCCGTCCGACCCGTCCACGCCCCGGCAGATCCATCTGGCCGCGCACTTCCCGGGCGTCAACAACACCACCGTCTGGGACGACGCCCCGCCCGCCACGGGCCGGGGCGCCGCCCGCCATCCCTCGCTCGGCAGCCAGATCCGGTTCGACTCCTTCGTCCACCTCGCCCGGACCGCCGAACGCGGACTCTTCGACTTCTTCTTCCTCGCCGAGGGGCTGCGGCTGCGCGAACACAAAGGCCGCATCCACGACCTCGACGTCGTCGGCCGCCCCGAGTCGCTGACCGTGCTGACCGCGCTCGCCGCCGTCACCGACCGGCTGGGCCTGGCCGCCACCGTCAACGCGACCTTCAACGAACCGTACGAACTGGCCCGGCGGCTCTCCTCGCTCGACCACCTCAGCGACGGCCGGGCCGCCTGGAACGTCGTCACCACCTCGGACGCCTTCACCGGCGAGAACTTCCGCCGCGGCGGCTACCTCGACCGCGCCGACAGGTACGCCCGCGCCGCCGAATTCGTCGCCGCGGCCCGGGAGTTGTGGGACTCGTGGAGCGGCCCGGCGCCCGAGCCGGTCCGGCACCGCGGCGCCCACTTCGACCTCACCGGGCCGTTCACCCTGCCGCGCTCCCCGCAGGGCCACCCCGTCATCATCCAGGCCGGGGACTCGCCCGAGGGCCGGGACTTCGCCGCCGCCACCGCCGATGTGATCTTCACCCGGCACAGCGGGCTCGCGGCGGGCCAGGCGTTCTACGCCGACGTCAAGGGGCGGCTCGCGGCCCACGGGCGGCGGCCGGACGACCTCAAGATCATGCCGGGGGTGACCTTCGTCCTCGGCGACACCGCCGCCGAGGCCCAGGAGCACGCCGCCGAGATCCGCCGACGGCAGATCTCCCCGCAGAACGCCCTGCTCGCCGCCGAGCAGATCTGGGGCGCCGACCTCTCCGGGTACGACCCGGACGGGCCGCTGCCGGACATCGATCCGGACCCGCACTCGGAGCTGGCGCAGGGCCGCGTCAAGATCGCCGACCCGGCGGCGGTGGTCGCCAAATGGCGGGCGTTGTCGCAGGCCAAGGGGTTGTCGCTGCGTGAGACGGTGATCGAGACCACCGGGCGGCAGTCGTTCGTCGGCACTCCGCAGGCGGTCGCCGCGGAGATGGACGAGTTCGTCCGCGCCCGGGCGGCCGACGGGTTCATCCTCGTCCCGCATCTGACGCCCAACGGGCTCGACCCGTTCGTCGACCGGGTCGTCCCGCTGCTCCAGGAGCGCGGCGTCTTCCGCACCGAGTACACCGGCAGCACCCTCCGCTCCCATCTCGGTCTTCCGGAAGCTGTCACTCCGGTATGGCAGGGTGAGGCGTCATGAACACCGGCACGGACGCCCGCGCGGCGTGGCAGACCTGGCGCGAGCACCGCGTCACCGACATCTCCCGGCCGTACGGGCCGCTGGCCCTGACCGGCACCCACTGGCTCGCCGACCACCCCGACGGCCGGATCCCGGGACTGCCGGGCCGCTGGGACGACGACGGTGACGCGGTCGTCCTCCACGCCACTTCGGCCGACGGCCTCACCGCCGACGGCGCCCCGCTCGATGGTGAGATCCGCCTCGGCCCGGACGCCGGGCCCGAGTCCGCCCGTATCGCCCACGGCGACCGGCGCCTGCCGGTGCTGCGCCGCGAGGGCCTGTGGGCGGTCCGCGACGTCGACCCCGCCGCGCCCGCCCGCCGCGACTTCACCGGCATCGACACCTACGACCACGATCCGCGGTGGGTGGTGCCGGGCCGCTTCCGCCCGTACGGGGAGAGCCGCGCGGTACGGGTGCCCAACGCCGACGGCGTACGGCGGGAGCTGGGGCTCGCCGGGGAGCTGACCTTCACCGTGGACGGCGCGGAGCACGCGCTCCAGGTCGCGGTCGAGGGCGACGGGTCGCTGTGGGCGGTCCTCGCGGACGCCACCAGCGGCACCGAGAGCTACCGCTTCCGCTTCCTGCGGCCCCCGGCGCCCGCCGCGGACGGCACCGTCATCGTTGACCTCAACCGCACGCTGTTGCCGCCGTGCGCCTTCGCCGACCACTTCATCTGCCCGTTCCCGCCGCCCGGCAACACCCTGCCGTTCGCGCTGCGGGCGGGTGAGCGGAACCGTTCCGGCGCCTGATCCGTCCCACCGCCGACCGAGGGGGTCAACCGCCGTCCCGGCACACCCGTGAGGGCCTGCCGGGGCGGCGAACTCCGTGCTGCCCGGAGGTGGTTGGCGCCGGTCCGGCTTCCCCCTTGCGTATCACGGCCCTCTTGCGCGGCGGTCGGATCCATCCGAGACTCCCGTCAGTGCTTGTCAGGGGCACGCTAAAACGATCGTGCGGAAGCGCGGATTTCGGCGCGCCGATTCCCGCGCGTGCCCCTCGGCTGCGCCTCACGGGCCGCCGCGGGCGGCCCACCGATCCCCTCGGAGGAATCACGTGAGGAACGAGCGCACCATTCCCCGCAGCGGCGTGCAGAGACGCACCCGACTGCTCGCCGTGGCGACCGGGCTGCTGGCCGTGGGGGCCATCGCCGTCCCGTCCGCCAACGCGCAGAACCCCGCACCCACCACGAAGTACAGCGCCGCCCAGCTCTCCGCGGCCGGCTCCGCGGTCCGCGCCGCGGACGTCGCGGGCACCGCCTGGTCGGTCGACCCGGCGGGCAACGAGGTGGTCGTCACCGCCGACAGCATTGTCTCCCGGGCCGATCTCGCGAAGATCGAGCGCGCGGCGGGCAGCAACGCGGGCGCCGTACGCGTCGAGCGGACACCCGGCACCCTGCGCAAGCTGATCTCCGGCGGCGACGCCATCTACGCGCCGAGCTGGCGCTGCTCGCTCGGCTTCAACGTCCGCAGCGGCAGCACGTACTACTTCCTGACGGCGGGTCACTGCACCGACGGCAACCCGCCCTGGTACAGCAACTCCTCGGGCTCCACGAGCATCGGTCCGACCGCCGGGTCCAGCTTCCCCGGCAACGACTACGGCATCGTGAAGTACACCGGGTCGGTCAGCCACGAGGGCACCGTCGGCAGCCAGGACATCACCAGCGCCGCCACCCCGACCGTCGGCCAGTCCGTCACCCGCCGCGGTTCCACCACCGGCATCCACAGCGGCACGGTCACCGGCCTGAACGCCACGGTGAACTACGGCAACGGTGAGATCGTCTCCGGTCTCATCAAGACCACCGTCTGCGCCGAGCCCGGCGACAGCGGCGGCCCGCTCTACTCCGGGTCCACGGCTCTCGGCCTGACCTCCGGCGGCAGCGGCGACTGCACTTCGGGCGGTACGACGTACTTCCAGCCCGTCACCGAGGCGCTCAGCGCCTACGGCGTGAGCGTCTACTGATCCCCTCGGGGCGGCCTGGCTCACCGCTCCTGATCTGCTGATATCGGCGTACGGCCGGATGACGGTCCGGACCGGGCCGGGACCCTGCCCGCCGGCGGGCAGGGCCCCGGCCTCCCGTGTTTCCGGCACCGGATGACGCCCGCCACTCCGGGCATACCATGGTAAAGAGCGTAAAACACCCGGAGTGGCAGAGGTCAGTCAGGGGGCCGTGATGCTGGAAGAGCTGGTGAGCGGCGGGGTAGCCCTCGCCTCGGTGGGCGCCGTCTATCTCCTCGCGGCGGCGCGCGTGGTCAAGCAGTACGAACGCGGAGTGGTCCTGCGGCTGGGCCGACTGACGTCGGCGGTCCGCGGCCCCGGCTTCACCATGATCGTCCCGGGTGTCGACCGGATGCGTAAGGTCAACATGCAGATCGTGACGATGCCGGTGCCCGCGCAGGAGGGCATCACCCGCGACAACGTCACCGTCCGCGTCGACGCCGTCGTCTACTTCAAGGTCGTGGACGCCGCCGACGCCGTCATCGCCGTCGAGGACTACCGCTTCGCCGTCTCGCAGGTCGCGCAGACCTCGCTCCGCTCCATCATCGGCAAGAGCGATCTCGATGATCTGCTCTCCAACCGCGAGAAGCTCAACCAGGGCCTCGCCGTGATGATCGACAGCCCCGCACTGGGCTGGGGCATCCAGATCGACCGGGTGGAGATCAAGGACGTATCGCTGCCGGAGACCATGAAGCGGTCGATGGCCCGCCAGGCGGAGGCCACCAGGGACCGCCGCGCCCGCGTCATCAACGCAGACGCCGAGCTCCAGGCGTCGAAGAAGCTGGCCGAGGCCGCCCAGGCGATGTCCGGCCAGCCCGCCGCGCTCCAACTGCGGCTGCTCCAGACCGTGGTGGCCGTCGCCGCCGAGAAGAATTCCACCCTGGTCCTGCCCTTCCCCGTGGAGCTCCTGCGCTTCCTGGAACGCTCCGGCCTCCAGGCCCAGGCCGAAACGGCCCGCGCCGAGGCGGCGACCGGTACCTTCGGCCGGGTCCCGCCCGCGTCGACCGGCGCGAGCGCCGACGGGGCCGGCGACCATGCCCTGGAGGACGGGACCGTGGGACCGGTCGAGCCGGTCGAGGACGTGGGGGAGATCAAGGATGTCAGCGGCGTCATCGAGGACATCGGGCGTGTCGCGGACGTGGAGAAGGGTGACACCGGCGAGGGCGGCCGGGGCGCGGGGGCCTGAAACCGGGCGGTGAGCGCCCGAAGCCGGACGGGTGAGCGTGACCCGTCCGGCTTCTTCTGTGCCCGGCCGACACTCCTGAGCGGCACGGAGAAAGCGGGTGCCTCGGTCCCAGGTCGTAAGTGCCGGAAGGTCAACTGACCCGCGCCGGGCGGCGATACGGCCCGGACGGCGACCCTTCACCGACGCGCGGGCCCCATGGCGGCGACAACGCCACGGGGCCCGCGCATGTCTCTTCGTGCGGGCGGCGCCGGTGGCGTCCGCCGGTCATGAACTGAGGGATTTCGGCCAGGGGGCGCAGTCGTGTGGCCGGGGAGAGCCGGAGGTCGGGGCGGCCGGCAGTGTCCGTACTCGGGACGGACGTGCGCGGATATCGGTGTGACCGGCGGGTGGGGAAGCGGTGAACTCCCGGAGGCGAGACCGGAACTCGGTCTTGTGCACGGGTGAGACGGGTGGGAATACTCGGCGGCGCACGTTGGCATGGACGCGACTTTCCGGGGTGTCGTGCGGGAAGCCGTCCGTCCGTGACCTGTTCCCCCCCACACTCTCCGGGTCCGTGTCCCCCTCGCGGGCCCTTCCCCCCACGGGAGGTACCGAGTTGAAGCACCGTCGCATACCCCAGCGCCGCGCGGTCCTGGCCGGCGCGGGAGCACTGGCTCTCGCCGCCACCGCCACGCTCACTCTGCACAGCGCCAACGCCGCAACCGTCCCGCAGCCGGCGAAGCTCTCCCCGGCGGCGGCGACCACCCTCGCCTCGCAGGTCAACTCGGCGGGCACCGCCGGTTCGTACTACGACGCCCAGGCCAAGAAGCTCGTGGTCAACGTCGTGGACGACGCGGCGGCCAAGTCCGTACGGGCCAAGGGCGCCGAGGCCAGAATGGTCACGCACTCGATGGCCCAGCTGGACTCGGCGCGCAGGACGCTGAAGGCCGACGCCACCATCCCCGGCACCGCCTGGGGCGTCGACCCGCGGACCAACAAGGTCGTGGTGACCGCCGACCGCACGGTCAAGGGTGACTCGCTCGCCAAGCTGACCAAGGTCACCAAGGGCCTGGGCGACAAGGTGACGCTCCGTCGGACCCAGGGTGCGCTGAAGCCGCTGGTCGCCGGCGGCGACGCGATCTGGGGCAGCAGCGCCCGCTGCTCGCTCGGCTTCAACGTCGTCAAGGGCGGCCAGCCGTACTTCCTGACCGCCGGTCACTGCGGCAACGCGGTCAAGAGCTGGTCCGACCAGCAGGGTGGTCAGGAGATCGCCACCACCGAGGACTCGACCTTCCCGGGCAACGACTTCTCGATCGTCAAGTACACGGGGGACACCGACCACCCCAGCGAGGTGGACCTCTACAACGGCAGCGCCCAGAAGATCACCAAGGCCGCGGACGCGACCGTCGGTGAGAAGGTGCAGCGCAGCGGCAGCACCACCCAGGTGCACGACGGCACGGTCAAGGCGCTCAATGCCACCGTCAACTACCAGGAGGGCACGGTCGAGGGACTGATCCAGACCGACGTCTGCGCCGAGCCCGGCGACAGCGGCGGCGCCCTCTTCGACGGTGAGTCCGCCCTCGGCCTCACCTCCGGCGGCAGCGGCGACTGCTCGCAGGGCGGCGAGACCTTCTTCCAGCCGGTCCCCGCGGCCCTGCAGAAGTACGGCGCCGAGATCGGCTGACGCTCCACCGGACCGCGCGCCCGCCGGGCCTCCCGGCGCGGTGTGACGGTGACCCCGGCCCCCGGACGTGTACGGCGTCCGGGGGCCGGGGCGCGTCCGGGGCGGTCAGAACGCGAAGACGGTGTTCGCGGCGGCGCGCAGTTCACAGGAGTTGGCGAAGGTGTGCGTGTACGTCACCCGCCTGCCCTGCCAGACGCCGTCCGCCGTCACCACGACCGGGTCCCACTCCCGGGTGCACACCCCGGTGTCGTCGGTGCGGGTCACCCGGTCGAACTCGCCGCCCACCGCGCGCAGCCGGGAGCAGGCCGCGGCGGGCAGGGGGTGCGTACCGGACGCCTTCGGCGTACAGCTCAGCGTCACGGCGCGCTGCACCGCGGTGTCCGCGCGGTGTTCACCGTGGCCGACCGTCAGGACGAGGGCGGTCGGGGCGTAGAGCCCGGCGGACCGGGCCGGGGTGTGGTCGGTGGCCGGGGCGACGACCGCGACCGGGGTGGTGGTGACCGGTGGGGTGGTGGCCTGCGCGGTGGAGGCGAGCGTGCCTATGACCAGTGCCGCGCCGAGCGCGACGCCTCCAACGATGTACCGCATTGCGAACACTCCTTTGCCTGTAGGTGCAGATGTCGGACGGGAGTCTGGCTCAGCAGCCGGGCGCCCGCATCTCGATCGCTCACTTTGAGTCGATGGATGAACGCCGTGGGTAGTGGCGCGAAGGTTGTGGTGAGAGTGTGGAGATCCGGCGCCGGAACGGTGCCTTCGCTGTTGGCGCGGGGCCGTCGCCCTCCCGGCCCGCTCGCGCGGCGGGGGAGCGGATCCGGCCGTCACCCCCGGCACCGGTCCCCGCCCGGCGCTCCCCGAATGGCCCGAAGGTGGTGCGTACGGGGAGGTGGGGCGGCCCGGATGCGGCGGTTCCGGGGCCCTGGCCGCCCCCGTCCCGTCCGCTCAGGCACGCGGTGTCACCGGCGCCAGCGTGTTGTTCCGGCGGTCCCGGTCGCGGAGCGCCGCGAGGATGACGCTGAGCAGTACGCCGCCCACGGCCCAGGCGGAGAGGACCGGCAGCGAGGAGGTCAGGCCGTTGCCGCCGAAGTAGGCGAGGGAACGGGACGCCCAGGTGCCCGCGCCCGGTGGCAGCGCGGGGCCGATCGCCCGCCAGAAGGGCGGCAGCAGCGGATACGGATATGCGCCGCCCGCGCTCGGGTTGCCGAACACCACGATCACCAGGATCGCCAGCCCGATGCCGATGACGCCCAGCAGGGTCTGGAACGCCAGGGTGGTCGCCCCCACCGCGAAGACGATCAGTGCGCCCAGCCCCCACAGCCCGAACAGGCTGCCGGGCAGCGCGTTCAGCACCGGGCCGATCACCACCGCCCCGGCCAGCCCGGCGAGGAGCGAGTAGACCGCGAGGGCGCCCAGCCGGATCACCGCGCGGGCGGTGTTCGCCGGGCGGGCGCCCGCGCTGATCGCCAGGATCGCGGCACACAGATACCCGCCCACGCACCACCCCACGACCAGGTAGAACGACGACAGGCTGCGCGAGTCGCCGTCCGCCGCGGGCCGTACGTCCTCGGTGCGCAGGGTGCGGCCCTCTGCCCTGTCCGCCGCCTTGACGACCGCCTCCGTCGCCTGCGACAGCGCCGCCCCGCCGCCGCTCGCGACCAGGAGCCGGTCGGTGGTGGAGCGCGGGTCGACGACCAGCGCCGCGTCGATCTTCCGGTCCCGCAGCTGCTGGAGCGCCACCTCCCGGGACGGCAGCGCGCGCGGGTCCAGGGGGGAGCCGGGCAGCCCGTCGAGCTTGGTCACCAGCGCGCCGCGGGCCTGCGCGGGCGCGACCACGCCGAGCGCGATATCGGTCGGCTTCGGCGCGTGGAAGGCGCCGGCGTAGGACGTGATGAACGCGACCATCAGGCCGAGTACGCCGGTCACCAGCAGCGCGGCGCGGATGCTCACCGCGCTCCGCACCTCCTGGAGGAAGGTCATCCGGGTGCCGTCGTCGGTCGTGGCCATGGGCCGCTCCTCGCCGTGTCGCGCCGGTGCTCGTACCCGGCTGTGCTCCCACATCCTCCGGTCGGCGCAGGCATCGCGCAGAGCGGGCGGGGCCGAATGACGGAGGCGCCGGACGGCGGGTGGCCGCCCCACGCCGGGTCACCCGAATCCCGTACTCGTACGAACGTTCGAATGAGGGTTATGGTGGAGGAAAGCGGGAGACGCGGACAGCCGGGGGGCGGATGAGGTGCAGGAGGTGCGATGCCGGGGTTCACGCATCTGCACACCGCGTCCGGGTTCTCCCTGCGCTACGGCGCCTCCCGCCCGGAGGTGCTGGTCGAGCGCGCCGCCGAGCGGGGTCTTGGTGCCCTCGCGCTGACCGACCGGGACGGCCTCTCCGGCGCCGTACGGTTCGCCAAGGCCGCCGACCGCGCCGGGATCCGCCCGCTCTTCGGCGTCGACCTCGCCGTCGCGGACCCCGCCCCGGGCACCGCGCCCCGCCGCCGCACCCCGGTGCGCGGCGGCGCCTTCGTCGACGAGTCCGCGCCTCGCGCCGTCTTCCTGGCCCGCGACGGCGCCACCGGCTGGGCCGCCCTGTGCCGCCTGGTATCGGCCGCCCACGCCACCGGCGGCGACCGGCCGGTTCTGCCACGGGCGGCGCTGGGGTCCGCGCCGGACGGCCTCCTCGTCCTGCTCGGGCCCGACTCCGACGTCGGCCGGGCGCTCGCCGCCGGCCGCCCCGACCACGCCGCCCGCCTCCTCGCCCCCTGGCGCGAACGGTACGGCGACGCGCTGCGCCTGGAGGCCGTCGACCACGGACGGCCCGGCTCCGGACCCGGATCGCTCCGCCTCGCCGCCCGCACCCTCGGCCTCGCCGTCGACCAGGGCGTGGCCGCCGTCCTCGCCAACGCGGTGCGCTACGCCGACCCCGGCCAGGGACCGGTCGCCGACGTCCTGGACTCCGCCCGCCGCCTGGTGCCCGTCGCCCGCCGCGCCGCGGCCCGGGACAGCGGCGAGCGCTGGCTCAAGGACGCCGCCGCCATGGCCCGCGCCGCCGAGCGGATCGCCGGGGCCGCCGGTTTCCGGCGCGAGCGCGCCCACCGCCTGCTCGCCCTCACCGAGGAGGCCGCGGACGCCTGCCGGGTCGATCCGGCGGACGACATCGGGCTGGGCCGCGTCCACTTCCCCGAGGCCCGTCTCGTCGGCGCGGCGCACCGCACCGCCGCCCGCGTCCTGCGCTCGCGCTGCGCCGCCGCGATGGTGCTGCGCGGCTACGACCGCGACCGCGCGCGCTGGGAACGCCTCCACGACGAGCTGCGCACCATCGAACGCCTCGGCTTCCCCTCGTACTTCCTGACCGTCGCCCGCGTCGTCGACGACGTGCGGGAGCGGGGCATCCGCGTCGCGGCCCGCGGCTCCGGCGCCGGATCGTTCGTCAACCATCTGCTGGGCATCGCGCAGGCCGACCCCGTCGCCCACGGGCTGCTGATGGAGCGCTTCCTGTCCGAGCGGCGGGCGGCGCTGCCGGACATCGACATCGACGTCGAGTCCGCCCGCCGCCTGGAGGTCTACCGCGCGATCTTCGACCGCTTCGGCGCCGAGCGCGTCGCGACGGTCGCGATGCCCGAGACCTACCGGGTGCGGCACGCGGTACGGGACGTCGGCGCGGCGCTGGGCATGGACCCGGCGCGGGTGGACCGGCTCGCCACGTCCTTCCCGCACCTCCGCGCCCGCGACGCCCGCGCCGCGCTGGCCGAGCTCCCGGAGCTGCGCGGGGTGCGGGAGAGCGCGAGCGAGCGGCTGTGGGAGCTGGTCGAGGCGCTGGACGCACTGCCCCGCGGCATCGCCATGCACCCCTGCGGCGTGCTGCTGTCGGACGCCTCGCTGCTGCGCCGCACCCCCGTCGTGCCGACCGCCGTGGTGGCGCCCGGCGGACCCGGCGGCGCGGCCACGCCGCTGGCGATGTCGCAGTTCGACAAGGAGGACGTGGAGGATCTGGGGCTGCTCAAGCTCGATGTGCTGGGCGTACGGATGCAGTCCGCGATGGCGCACGCGGTCGCCGAGATCGGGCGGGCCACCGGCCACCGCCCCGACCTGGACGATCCGGCGCAGGTCCCGCCCGGCGATCCGGCCACCTACGAGCTGATCCGTTCCACCGAGACGCTCGGCTGCTTCCAGATCGAATCGCCCGGCCAGCGCGACCTGGTGGGACGGCTCCAGCCGGCCACCTTCCACGACCTGGTCGTCGACATCTCGCTGTTTCGCCCCGGCCCCGTCGCCGCCGACATGGTGCGGCCCTTCATCGAGGCCCGGCACGGCCGCGCGCCCGTCCGCTACCCCCACCCCGACCTGGCGGAGCCGCTGCGTGAGACCTACGGCGTGGTGGTCTTCCACGAACAGCTCATCGAGATCCTGCGGATCATGACCGGCTGCGGGCGCGGCGAGGCGGATGAGCGGCGGCGCGCGCTGTCCGATCCGGCCCGCCGGGACGAGACCCGCGCCTGGTTCGCGGAGCGTGCCGGGAAGCGCGGCTACCCGCCCGCGGCGACCGCCCGCACCTGGGAGATCGTCGAGGCGTTCGGCGCGTACGGATTCTGCAAGGCGCACGCGGTGGCCTTCGCGGTGCCGACGTACCAGTCCGCCTGGCTCAAGGCGCACCACCCCGCGGCCTTCTACGCCGGGCTGCTCACCCACGACCCGGGGATGTACCCCAAGCGGCTGCTGCTCGCGGACGCCCGGCGGCGCGGGGTGCCGGTGCTGCCGCTGGACGTGAACCGGTCCGCGATCACCCACCGCATCGAACTGGTGCCCGGTCAAGGGAGTGTCGCGGTCTGGGGCGTGCGGCTCGCGCTCGGGGACGTCCACGGGATGAGCGGGGCCGAGGCGGAGCGGATCGTGGCCGGGCAACCGTACGTTTCGCTCCAGGACCTGTGGCAGCGGGCCCGGCCCGGCCGTCCGGTCGCCGAACGCCTCGCCCGGGTGGGCGCGCTGGACGCCTTCGGCGCCAACCGCCGCGATCTGCTGCTCCACCTCTCCGAACTCCACCGGCGGCAACGGCGCGTCCCGTCCGGCCAGTTGACGCTGCCCGCCCGGGGCGCGGACGGTGCGGATCCGGTTCCCGATCCCGTCGAGCCCACCGGGCTGCCCGACCTCACCGACGTCGAACGCATCGGCGCCGAGCTGGGCATCCTCGGCATGGACGCCTCCCGCCATCTGATGACCGATCACCGGGAATTCCTCGCGGAGCTGGGCGCGCTGCCCGCCCGGCGGCTGCGTGACGCCCGGCACGGCGAGACGGTGCTGGTCGCCGGGGCCAAGGCGGCCACCCAGACCCCGCCGATCCGCTCCGGCCGCCGGGTCGTCTTCACCACCCTCGACGACACCACCGGCCTGGTCGACTGCGCCTTCTTCGACGACAGCCACGCGGCGTGCGCGCACACCGTCTTTCACTCCTGGCTGCTGCTGGTGCGCGGCACGGTCCAGCGGCGCGGTCCGCGCAGCGTGAGCGTGGTCGCCACCGCCGCCTGGAACCTCGCCGAACTGGCCGAACTCCGCCGCACCGGCGGCCTGGAGGCGGTCACCGCCCGCCTCGCGGCCCCCGCGCCCCCGGCCGACGCCCCCGCGGACGCCGGACGCACCCTCCGCCTGGAGACCGGCTACACCCTGCACCCGTGGGCCGACCTCCGCCCCGCGGGGGAGGCGGGCGCCGCCACCGGGCGCAAGCTCTGGCATGCGAGTCCGGGGAGTGCGGGATGAGTACCGATCCGCGTTCGGAGGGGCGGCGTTCGGAGGCCCCGCGCCCGGCCGACCCGCGCCCGGCCGACCCGCGTACCGAGGCCCCGCACCCGGAGGGCTCACGCCCCGAGACCCCGCACCCGGAGGGCTCCCGTCCGGCTGTCCCGCACCCGGAGCCCGCTGCTCCGGACGCCCCACCCCCCGGCCTCCTCCACGTACGATTCGCCACCGCCTCCGGCGACCAGGTCGACGCCGGACTGTACGGTCAACTGCTCGCCCTGCTGGGCGAGTTCACGCCCGTGGTGGAGGCGGCGCCGCCGGATGCCGCGCTCGCCGACGTCCGCGGGGCGCGCCGTTATTTCGGTACCGACGCCGCCGGTATCGCCGCCCTGGTCCGGCTGCGTGCCCTGGCCCGGTACGGCGTCCGGTGCACCATCGGTGTCGCCGGTAACCCGCTGCTCGCCCGGATGGCGGCCCAGGACGCCCCGCCGGGCGGCATCCGGACCGTGCCGGGGGACGGCCCGTCGATCGCCGCGTTCCTCGCCCGCCGCCCGGCCGTCGCCCTGCACGGCGTGGGCCCGGCGGCCGCCCGTGCCCTCGGCGCCCACGGTCTCGACAGCGTCGGCCGGATCGCCGCCGCGCCGCCCGCGACCCTCCGGCGCATCCTCGGCGCGCGGACCGGCCGCACGGTGTACGACCGGGCCCGCGGCATCGACCCGACGCCGGTCACCCCCCATCCGGCCACCCGCTCCCTCGCCGCCGAACACCGCTTCCCGTACGACGAACTCGACCCGGACCGGCGCCGCGCCGCGCTCCTCGCGCTCGCCGACGGCCTCGGCTCCGGGCTGCGCACCACCGGCCGGGCGGCCCGCGCGCTCACCCTCACCGTCCGCTACGCCGACGGCACCTCGACCACCCGCACCCGGCGGCTGCCCGAACCGACCGCCCACGGTCCCGCGCTGACCGCCGCGGCCTACGCGCTGCACGCGGCGCTCGGCCTCCAGCGGGCCCGGGTGCGGGCGGTGGCGCTGCGCGCCGAGGACCTGTGCGGGGCCGAACGCGCCACCCGGCAGCTGATGTTCGACCCGTCCGGCGGCGCCCCCGACGACCGGGCCCGCCGCATCGAGGCCGCCGCCGACCGGGCCCGCGCCCGCTTCGGCGCCACCGCCGTCCGCCCGGCGGCCGCACCCCCGCCCGTACGGCACGGCCCCGGTCCGTACGGGTGACGGCGGGCCCGTACGCCACGACCCCGGACGCTGAACCAGTCCGGGGTCGCATCGCGCAGGTCAGGCGCGTACGTGCAGGTCAGGGCGGGTCGCGCCGCTCAGGCCCGTAGCCGTCGCGCCGTCAGGAAGACGAACGACGCGACCGCCAGCACCAGCGGCAGGAGCAGCAGCGCGCCCGAGAAGGCCAGCACGCCCGTGGTCAGGACGGCCGAGCCGAGGACGCCCCACCACAGCCAGGTGCGCCGCTCCAGCAGCACCAGCGCCGCGCCGAGACCGGCCAGGGTCACCGCCGCCAGGCAGGTGGCGGTCGCCCGCATCAGCAGGTCCAGGTCGGCGCCGCCGAACCCGGCGGCCACCCCCAGCAGCGCGCAGGCGCAGCCCAATGCCGCCAGCGACCGGCGCGGCACCTCGCCCGGCCCGCAGCCCTTGGCCAGTGCCCGCGGTGCGGCCCCGTCCCGGCCGAGCGCCGCGCCGAGCCGGGAGGCGCCCGCCAGATACGAGTTGACCGCGCCGAAGGTGAGGAAGAGCGCGGCCACCGCGGCGACCGGCCGTGCCGCGGCGCCCACGCTCCGGGTGAGCAGCACCGTCAGCGGGGTGTCGGTGTCCGCCGCGGCCGGGCCCAGCACGCCGATGGTGACGACCGCGAGGCCGAGGTAGAGCACGGTGATGGTCAGCAGGGTGTTGCGGGTGACCTTCGGCAGGTCCCGGGCCGGGTCGGCGAACTCCCCGGACAGATGGCTCGCCGCCTCCCATCCGGCGAACGCGAAGAACAGCACCGACGCCGCCGACCCCACCGACGACCACCCGCCCGGCAGGAACGGCGTGAAGTGCGCGGCGCTCACCCGCGGCGCCGAGGCCAGCACCGTGCACAGCAGCACCGCGGCCAGCCCCGCGCCGAGCAGCAGCTGCACCCGGCCCGACATCCGCAGCCCGACCGCGTTGGACGCCAGCGCCCCGGCGATGACCAGCCCGCCGACGACGGCGGCGCCCGCCTCGCCCCAACCGGCCGCGTCCGCCACGTACGTGCCGCCGATCCAGGCGGCCGAGACCACCCCGATCGGCACCGCCCCGTAGAACCACCAGCCCACCGTGGCCGCGGCGCGCGGCCCCATCGCGCGGTGCACATAGGTGGCGACCCCGCCGCCGTCCGGATGGCGGGCGCCGAGCGCCGCGAACGACGCGGCCACCGGGACGCACATGGCGAGCAGCAGGATCCAGGCGAGGAGCGAGGCGGGTCCGGCGGCCGCCGCGGCCAGCGAGGGCAGGGTCAGCACCCCCGGCCCGAGCACGGCACCGGCGCACAGCGCGGTGCCGCCACCGACGCCCAGCCGCCGTACATGCGGCGGCCGGACGGCGGAAAGCGATGTCTGTTGTACGGTCACGGTGGGCGAAGTTATCCGGTTGAATGATCCAAAGAAGAGTCAGCCGAACAAAATTCGGTACAGGGCCCATCATGGGGTGTCATGGACGACATCGATTCGGCGATTGTCCGGGAACTGCAGCGCGATGCGCGGCAGACCAACCGCGACCTCGCCCGCACCCTGCGCATCGCCCCCTCCACCTGCCTGGAGCGGGTCCGCGCGCTGCGCGCCCGCGGCGTGATCACCGGCTACCGCGCCACCGTCGACCTGCGCGCCCTGAACCGCCCCGTCCAGGCGCTGCTGACGGTCCGCATCCGGCCGATGAACCGCGAGGTCATCGAGCGGTTCAAGGCGTTCCTGACCGGGCTGCCCGAGGTCTTGACCGTCTACGTGGTCGCGGGCGGCGACGACTTCCTCGTGCACGTCGCCGTACCGGACGTCGACCGGCTGCACGCACTCCTCATGGATCAGGTCTTCAAGCGCCGCGAGGTCGTCGACTGCCGCAGCTCGGTGATCTACCAGCACGTCACCAACGACGTCGTCGAGGCGCTGCCGCCCGCCACGTCCTGACCCGCACGGGGCCCGGGCGGCGCGCCCGGGCCCCGGCCGCCTCACACCGTCAGGACGATCTTCCCCGCGGTGCGCCCGGTCTCGCCCAGCTCATGGGCCCTGGCCGCCTCGGACAGGGGGAACGCCGCGGCGATCTCCGCCCGCAGCCGCCCGGCCGCCGCCAGCTCGGCGATCGCCCGCATGCCCTGCTGATCGTGCTCGACGACCATGCCCGCCGCCCGCACCCCGAGCCGTGTGGCCTCGGCGCGCACCGCGTCGTCGGCGCCGAGGATGCTCACATACGCCCCGCCGGGGCGCAGCGTGCGCAGCGACCGCGGGCCGTACTCCCCGGCGATGGTGTCCAGGACGACGTCCACGTCGCGCACCGCCTCGGCGAAGTCCACCGTGCGGTAGTCGATCATCTCGTCGGCGCCCAGCCCGCGGACGAACGCATGCTTCGGCTCGCTGGCGGTGCCGATCACATACGCGCCGCGCGCCGTGGCGATCTGCACCGCCAGATGCCCGACGCCGCCCGCCGCCGCGTGGATCAGCACCCGCTGCCCCTCACGGAGCCCGGCGGTGTCCACCAGCGCCTGCCACGCGGTGAGCGCCGCCAGCGGCAGGGCACCGGCCTGGACGTGGTCGAGGGTGTCCGGCTTCGGCACCAGCGCCCGCGCGGGGGCGAGGACGTACTCGGCGAAGGCGCCGACGCCGTCCGGGTAGGGCAGCATCCCGAACACCTCGTCGCCGACCTCGTGCAGCGCCACGCCCCAGCCGACCGCCTCGACCACGCCGGACACGTCCCAGCCGAGCACCAGCGGCAGCGGCCGGGAGACGGTGGTCCGGCGCTGCCGGTTCTTCCAGTCGGTCGGGTTCAGCCCGGCGGCGCGCACCCGCACCAGGACCTGGCCGATACCCGGCACCGGCCGCTCCCGTTCGGTCTCCGTCAGCACCTCGGGGCCGCCGAAGGTGTCCTGGCTGATCACTCGCATCGTGTTCGTCATGGCTCCACGGTGCCCGCCGGGCCCGATCAGGAAAATGGCAGGATTGCCAACCTCCGCTAGGATCGTGCCATGCCTGCTTCCGTGCCCGCCCCGGCTGCCGCCCCGCACCGCGTCGTCGTCCTCGCGCTCGACGGCGTCTACCCCTTCGAACTCGGCATCCCCGCACGGATCTTCGGCGCCCTCCCCGGCCGGTACACCGTCCTCACCTGTAGCGCGGACGGCCGCCCGGTCCGCACCCGCGCCGATTTCACGATCACCGCGGACCACGGACCGGAAGCCCTCGAATCAGCCGATACGGTGATTATTCCGCCGTCCGCGGTCACCGAGGCGCCGGACGTCCTGGCCCGGGTCCGCCCCGGCACCCGCCTCGTCTCCATCTGCACCGGCGCCCGCGTCCTGGCCGCCGCCGGACTGCTCGACGGCCGCCCGGCCACCACGCACTGGTACGACGCGGCGGAGTTCGCCCGCCGTCACCCCCGCGTCCGCGTCGACCCGGACGTGCTCTTCGTCGACGACGGTGATGTGCTGACCTCGGCGGGCGCCGCCTCCGGCGTGGATCTCTGCCTGCATCTCGTCCGCCGGGACCACGGCAGCGAGATCGCCAACCGGGTGGCACGGGCCTGCGTCGTCCCCGCCTGGCGCGACGGCGGGCAGGCGCAGTACATCGAGCGCCCGGTGCCGTCGCCCGCCGCGGAGAGCACCGCAGCGGCCCGCGCCTGGGCCCTCGCCCACCTCCAACTGCCGCTGACCCTGGCCGACTTGGCGGGTGAGGCGCGGATGAGCGGGCGGACCTTCGCCCGCCGGTTCCAGCAGGAGCTGGGCATGAGCCCCGGCCGCTGGCTGATCCAGCAGCGCGTGGACCGCGCCCGCCATCTGCTGGAGTCCAGCGACCTCTCCGCCGACCGGATCGCGGGCGAGGTCGGCTTCGCCACCGCGGCGTCCCTGCGCCAGCACCTCCAGGCGGCGATCGGCGTCTCCCCGCTCGCCTACCGCCGCACCTTCCGCGGCGGCGCGGCGCGCCCGGCCGGTGCGGGTACGGACCGCCCGGCCGTCGCCGCCGCACAGCCCGGCGCGGGAGCCTGAGCCACCGGGCGCCCGCACCGGCGGACGCGCAGACTGACTCCATGGCCGCGAAACGCAGCGCCGGACTGCTGCTGTTCCGCCGCGGTGACACCGGCGACAGTGGCGTCGAGGTACTGCTGGCGCACATGGGCGGGCCGTTGTGGGCGCGGCGCGAGGCGGGCGCCTGGTCGGTGCCCAAGGGCGAGTACGTACCGCCGGAGGAGCCCCGGGACGCGGCCGCGCGGGAGTTCACCGAGGAGCTGGGGCTGCCACCGCCGCGTGGGACGTACCTACCGCTGGGCGAGGTCCGGCAGAGCGGCGGCAAGACCGTGACGGTCTGGGCGGTCGAGGCCGACCTCGACCCGGACGCGATCATGCCGGGAACCTTCGAGACGGTCTGGCCGCCCCGCTCCGGCACGGTGTGCACCTTCCCGGAGATCGACCGCGTCGCCTGGTGCACCCCCGACGAGGCCCGCACCCGCCTGGTGACGGGCCAGCGCGCCTTCCTCGACCGGCTCGCGGAGCACCTGGCAACCGCGGGCTGAGCCACCGGCGCCGGGCCGTACGACGGCTCCCCGGACGGCTCCCGTCCTGGCTGCTGTCTGTCCGGCCGGTCCCGCTGCTCAGACCCGGCCGCGTACCGCCCGGTGGTGCTGGCGGGAGAAGAGGAAGGCGGCGCCGGTGGCCAGCAGCGCCATACCGCCGAGGGCCGGCGGCCCCGCCTCCCCCTCGCTGCCCGTCCTGTGCCCGGCGTCCCGTGCGCCGTGCGCCTCCTCGCGCGCCGCGCCGTGCGGGAGAGCGGCATCCCGTACGACGGCGGGGCGCGGCCCCGGGGCGTGTGCGGCGGCGGGGGCCGGGCAGGCGAGGGCCCCGGTGAGCGCGGCCAGAGCGGCGAGCGCGAGCGGGACCGGCCGGACGGGGGGCACCGGCGTACGGGAGGCCGTGCGGAGTACGGGCATCGGGATCTCCTTGTCGCGCCGGTGGCGAGGCGGGTGCGGTGGGGGACCGGGTGGTGAACGGCAGTACCCTCCCCGGCATGCCGGCCGCCGACCCGCGCACCCGCCTCGTCACCGCAACGCTAACCAACCCGCGCCGCCGATCCGGCGCCGAAGCGGCCCCAGGAGTGATCCATAAGGCTCCCTTAAGGTCCGGCTAAGCGCGGGCTCAGGTTCCGGGAGCCGCCCGGGCCCGGCGGCTCCCGGGGCGGAAGACGGCTCCGGGAAAACCCGCTTCCAGGGCCCTGTCGAGAAGGGGCCCGCCACGAGATATCTTGATGTCGAGCAATGTTGCAGACGTGGAGCGGAGCACCCGGTGACTGACTCGACCATCATCTACACCCACACCGACGAGGCGCCGGCACTGGCGACCTTCTCGTTCCTGCCGGTCATCGAGGCGTACGCCTCGACCGCGGGCGTCGCTGTGGAGACCCGTGACATCTCCCTCGCGGGCCGGATCATCGCGAGCTTCCCCGAGCGCCTGCGGGAGGACCAGCGCATCGACGACGCCCTCGCCGAGCTGGGCCGGCTGGCGAAGACGCCGGGCGCCAACATCATCAAGCTGCCGAACATCTCGGCGTCCATCCCGCAGCTCAAGGCCGCCATCGCCGAGCTGCAGGAGCAGGGCTACGCGCTGCCGGACTACCCGGACGACCCGAAGACCGACGAGGACAAGGACGTCCGCGCCCGTTACGACAAGGTCAAGGGCAGCGCCGTCAACCCGGTCCTGCGTGAGGGCAACTCCGACCGCCGCGCCCCCGCGTCGGTCAAGAACTACGCCAAGGCCCACCCGCACCGCATGGGCGCCTGGACCGCCGACTCGAAGACCAACGTCGCGACCATGGGCGTGGACGACTTCCGCTCCACCGAGAAGTCCGCGGTCCTCGCCGCGGACGGCGCGCTCCGCATCGAGCTGACCGGCGACGACGGCTCCACCACGGTGCTGCGCGAATCGGTGCCGGTGCTCAAGGGCGAGGTCGTCGACGCCTCCGTGATGCGCGTCGCCGCGCTGCGCGAGTTCTTCACCGCGCAGGTCGCCCGCGCCAAGGCCGAGGGCGTCCTCTTCTCGGTGCACCTCAAGGCCACGATGATGAAGGTCTCCGACCCGATCATCTTCGGTCACGCCGTGCGCGCCTTCTTCCCCAAGACCTTCGCCGCGTACGGCGACGTCCTGGCCGCCGCGGGCCTGACCCCGAACGACGGTCTCGGCGGCATCCTCAAGGGCGTCGAGGCGCTGCCCGAGGGCGCGGCCATCAAGGCGTCCTTCGAGGCGGAGCTGGCCGAGGGCCCCGAGATGGCGATGGTCGACTCCGACCGCGGCATCACCAACCTGCACGTCCCGTCCGACGTCATCGTCGACGCGTCGATGCCGGCCATGATCCGCACCTCCGGCCACATGTGGGGCCCCGACGGCCAGGAGCACGACACCCTCGCCGTCCTCCCCGACAGCAGCTACGCCGGTGTCTACCAGGTCGTTCTCGACGACTGCCGCGCCAACGGCGCCTTCGACCCGGCCACCATGGGTTCGGTGCCCAACGTCGGCCTGATGGCGCAGAAGGCCGAGGAGTACGGCAGCCACGACAAGACCTTCGAGATCCCCGCCACCGGCACGGTGCGCGTCCTCGACGGCAACGGCGACGCCGTCCTGGAGCAGGCCGTCGGCGCCGGTGACATCTTCCGCATGTGCCAGACCAAGGACCTGCCGATCCAGGACTGGGTCAAGCTCGCCGTCACCCGCGCCCGCGCCACCGGCGACCCGGCCGTCTTCTGGCTCGACGAGGGTCGCGCCCACGACGCGCAGCTGATCGCCAAGGTCACGGCGTACCTCGCCGACCACGACACCGACGGTCTGACGATCGAGATCATGACCCCGGAGGCGGCGACCGCGTTCTCCCTGGAGCGCATCCGCCGCGGCGAGAACACCATCTCCGTCACCGGCAACGTCCTGCGCGACTACCTGACGGACCTCTTCCCCATCCTGGAGCTGGGCACCAGCGCCAAGATGCTCTCCGTCGTCCCGCTGATGAACGGCGGTGGCCTCTTCGAGACCGGCGCCGGCGGCTCCGCCCCCAAGCACGTCCAGCAGCTGGTCAAGGAGAACTACCTGCGCTGGGACAGCCTCGGCGAGTTCCTCGCGCTGGCCGTCAGCTTCGAGCACCTCGCGCAGACCACCGGCAACGCCCGCGCCCAGGTCCTGGCCGACACGCTCGACCGCGCGACCGGCACCTTCCTCAACGAGGACAAGTCCCCGAGCCGCAAGCTGGGCGGCATCGACAACCGCGGCAGCCACTTCTACCTGGCCCTCTACTGGGCCCAGGAGCTGGCCAAGCAGACCGACGACACCCAGCTCGCCGAGGCGTTCGCGGCCCTCGCCAAGACCCTGAACGAGCAGGAGGGGACCATCGTCGACGAGCTGATCGCGGTCCAGGGCTCCCCGGTCGACCTCGGCGGCTACTACCAGCCGGCCACCGCCAAGGCCGACGCCGTCATGCGCCCGTCGGCGACGTTCAACCAGGCGCTGGCCGGCCTCATCTGATCTGGCTTGTGGGGCGATTCCGACGCTCCGCCCTCCGCCCCGTCCGGTGCTTGCCGGGCGGGGCGGAGACCGTTCGGGGCTTGCCCTGTTGGGGGCGGTCGGTCCGCCTCGCGGGTGGCGCGCGCCCCACGCCCCGCGCCTCCCGCGCCCGGCCGGACCCGGCGCTCGCCCCTGCTCCCCGGCTCACCCCTGCTCCAGCTCCCGGACGCAGCGCCATTCGAAGCCGTACGGGCGGTAGCCCAAGGCGTGGTTGACCGCGAGCATCGGGGCGTTGGACGCGTCGTTGCCGGTGAACGCCTCGGTGCAGCCCGCGTCCCGGGCCCGGCGCAGGGACGCCGTCTTGGCGAGGCGGGCCAGGCCGCGGCCCCGGTGCGCCCGCCGCGTTCCGGTCATGCTGGAGGAATACCGGCCCAGGCCGTCGGTGGTCGCCAGGGTGAAGGCCGCCACCTCACCGTCGACGGTCACCACCGTCGTCAGCCGCGGATCGTGGTCGGGGTGCTCCCAGATCTGCCGCCGCCAGTGCGTGTACGTCATGGCGTCGCACGGCACATCGCCCGGCTCGTCCACCGCCGTCTCGGCGTCCGCGGCGAACACCGGCGCGGGGTCCGCGGCGAAATCGGCGCCCGTGTGCAGCCGTACGCCCGGCGGCAGTTCACCGGGCGGCGGCAGCGCCGCGCCCGCCAGACCGAGCCGGAGGAAGTGGGCCGGACGGGTCCGGCGGTAGCCGCGCCGGTCCGCGAAGGCGAGCGGGCCCGGCGCGTTCTCCACCCAGGCGAAGATCCGTTCCGCGCCGACGGCCGCGAGATGGTCCTCGGCGGCGCCCAGCAGCGCCGCGCCCGCCCCGTACCACCGGTGCTCGGGGTGCACATGGGGCGTTGCGGAGCCCTGCCCCGGCACGCTGCTGTCGTGCACCAGGCGGGCGGTGACGGCCCCGATCACCCGGCCTTCGCGCTCCGCGACGAGACACCGCAGACGCTGTTCCGGGGCGGCGGTGGCGAGCTGCCGGACGAGGCCCTGCGGGGTGGCGATAACGGCGGGGAGGGCGGCGCGCCGCAGGTCGGCGACGGCCTGGGCGTCCGAGGGACGGAAGTCACGCACGGTGGGACTCATGGCCGCGGACGGTACGCCACGGGCGGGCCGATCGCCTCCGGTTTTCACGGGCCGGGCACCGGTCACGAGCGGCCCGGCGCCGCACCGTCCCGGTGCGTCCGCCCCGCGCCCACGGCCGGTCCGGTCCGGCATCCGCGGGGCGGGGACCGGCCCGGACGCGCCGCCACCGGCGGGCAGGGCCCGTCCGGGTGACGCCGCCACCGGAAGGCCGATCGTGCCGCTCGCCGGAGCCCGTTCGTCCGCGGTGGTCACCGACCGGTCCACTCGCCGACGCCCGCTCCGGTGGCGCCGCGTACTGGGAGGCCGCGGCGGCCACCTTCGACGACGCCCCCGACCACGGCCTGCGGGATCCGGCGGTCCGCGCCGCCTGGGCCGCCCGGCTGCGCGGATGGCTGCCCGCGCCACCCGCCGGCCTCCTCGACCTCGGCTGCGGCACGGGCAGCCTCGCCCTGCTCGCGGCCGAAGCGGGCCACCGCGTCCTGGGGGTCGACCACGCGCCCGCCATGATCGCGCGCGCCCGCGCCAAGCTCGCCGGGCACGATGCCCGCTTTCTGCCCGGTGACGCGGCGCTCCCGCCGGTGGGGGAGGAGCGGTTCGACACCGTCCTGGTACGCCATGTCCTGTGGGCACTGCCCGACCCGCCGGCCGTGCTGCGTCACTGGGCGGGGCTGCTGGCCCCCGGCGGTCGGTTGGTCCTCATCGAGGGCCGCTGGGGCGAGGCCGACCCGACGGGCGTCGCCGCCACCGAACTCCTCGCATGCATACGGGAGCTGGGCCTCGGGTTCCGTGTCCATGTGGAGGATCTTTCCGGCGATCCGGCCCTGTGGGGAAGGGAGGTGTCCGATGAGCGCTACGCCCTGATCGCCGGCCTGCTCGGAGCCGCCTGAGGGGTGCCGGAGTGCGGCGCATGGCCGGCCGCGCGACCGTCGAGGGGACGCCCGGAGGCCCCGGCCCGGGGGCGGACCGCCGTGCCCCCCGGCCCTGCGCCCCACGCCTTCCCTCCCGGGGGCGTACCCGGCCCGCACCGCCCAGCGGATCGGCCTTGGCTCATTCCGGACAGTCCGGAATCTGCATAGGTGGTAGCTACAGCTATCTCGGCGTACCGTGATCAACGTGGGCCGCTGCCGGGATGCGGTGGTCCGCTGTCGACGAAGGAGCCGAGATGTGTGGAATCACCGGATGGATCTCCTACGACCGTAACCTCACCACCGAGCGTCCCACCCTTGAGGCGATGACCGAGACCATGGCGTGCCGTGGCCCGGACGCCGCCGGGATCTGGCTCGACACCCACGCCGCGTTCGGCCACCGCCGCCTCGCCGTCATCGACCTCGACGGCGGCAAGCAGCCCATGGCCGTCGAGCGCGACGGCCGCACCCTGCTCGTCACCACGTACAGCGGCGAGGTCTACAACTACCGCGAGCTGCGGACCGAGCTGGAGGGGCTGGGGCACACCTTCCGCACGCAGAGCGACACCGAGGTCGTGCTCCACGCGTACCTGGAGTGGGGCGAGGCGTTCACCGAGCGCCTCAACGGGATGTACGCCTTCGCGCTCTGGGACCCGCGGACCGAGGAGCTGCTCCTGGTCCGCGACCGGATGGGCATCAAACCGCTCTATTACCAGCCCACCCCGCACGGTGTGCTCTTCGGCTCCGAGCCGAAGGCGATCAACGCCCACCCCGAGGTGCGGCCCGCCGTCGACGCCGAGGGCCTGGCCGAGCTGATCACTTTCACCAAGACCCCCGGCCACGGCGTCTTCAAGGGCATGCACGAGGTCCGTCCCGGCCACACCGTCCGCGTCACCCGCGACGGTCTGACCACCCGCTGCTACTGGGCGCTCCAGGCGCGTGAGCACACCGACGACCTCGACACCACCGTCGGCCACATCCGCGGTCTGCTCGACGACATCGTCGCCCGCCAGCTCATCGCCGACGTCCCGCTGTGCACCCTGCTCTCCGGCGGCCTCGACTCGTCCGCGATCACCGCGCTCTCCGCCGGTGCGCTGGCCGCGCAGGGCAGCGGCCCGGTCCGCTCGTTCGCCGTCGACTTCACCGGGTACACCGAGAACTTCACCCCGGACGATCTGCGCGGCACCCCCGACGGCCCGTACGCCCATGCCCTCTCCGAGCATGTCGCCTCCGACCACCACGACATCGTGCTGGACACCGCAGCCCTGATGGACCCGGCGCACCGCGCCGCCGTCCTCGCCGCCCGTGACCTGCCCAACGGCTTCGGCGACGGCGACACCTCCCTCTACCTCCTCTTCAAGGCCGTACGGGAACAGTCGACGGTCGCGCTGTCCGGCGAATCGGCCGACGAGATCTTCGGCGGCTACCGCTGGTTCCACGACCCCGAGGCCGTGCACGCCGGCACCTTCCCCTGGATAGCCGCCGGTGTCTCGGGCCGCTTCTCCGGCGGCAACGCCGTCCGCGAGGCGCTGCTCGACCGCGCTCTCCTCGACCGGCTCGACCTCAAGGGCTACGAGGACCGCCGCTACCGCGAGGCGCTGGCCGAGGTCCCGTACCTGGACAGCGACGCCGGACTCCAGCGCCGGATGCGCGAGGTCAGCTATCTGCATCTGACCCGCTTCGTGCAGATCCTCCTCGACCGCAAGGACCGCGCCTCGATGGCCGTCGGCCTGGAGGTCCGCGTCCCGTTCTGCGACCACCGGCTCGTCGAGTACGTCTTCAACACCCCCTGGTCGATGAAGACGTTCGACGGCCGGGAGAAGTCGCTGCTGCGCGCCGCCGTCCGTGACGTCCTGCCCGCCTCCGTCGCCGACCGCGTCAAGAGCCCGTACCCCAGCACCCAGGACCCGGGGTACAACGAGGCGCTGCGGAACGAGCTGCGGGGCGTCGCCGCCGACCGGAACGCACCCGTCCAGCCGCTGCTGGACTCCGCCGTCGCCAAGGAGGTCACCGCCGACGGCGCGAGTGGCGACATCCGCCCGGGCGCCGAACTGATCCTCGGCCTCGACGCCTGGCTCCGCACCACGGGCACCACCCTGGAGCTGTGAACCGGACCGCCCCGGGGAGCACACCGCCACTCCCCGGGGCGGGTACCGGCCGGCCGGACCGCCCCTGACGCACAATGGGTGCGACAAACGCGTACGGCCTGCCCCGGGCCGTACCCGCCCGCACCCCAGGAGCGCCCGCCGTGTCCTCGCCGCAGCACCTCCGGATCATCCTCGACCCCCGGTCCGCCGACGCCCCGTTCGAGCAGGTCCGCGCCCGGATCGCCGACCAGGCCCGGTCCGGGGCCCTGCCCGTGGGGTACCGGCTCCCCACGGTCCGCGGCCTCGCCGACGAGCTGGGGATCGCCGCCAACACCGTCGCCAAGGCGTATCGCGCCCTGGAGGCCGACGGCGTGATCGAGACCCGCGGCCGTAACGGCAGCTTTGTCGCCGCGGCGGGCGAGGCCGCCGACAAGGAGGCCGCCACGGCCGCCGCCGGCTACGCCCGCCGCGCCCACCGCCTGGGCCTGGACCACGATGCCGCCCTTGCCGCCGTCCGGGACGCGCTCCGCGCCGCGTACGGCACCGGCGGCTGACCCCGACGGCCCGTACGCGCAGACATGCCCGCCCGCACGGCTGCACGAATCGTGCGCCGCGCCGCGCCTATCGTGACGGCATGAGCAACCTCGATCTGAGACCCGTCACCAAACGCTGCGGGGGCAACGGCCGCACGGGGCCGGTCCGCGACGTCCAGCCCGGCAAGCAGGTGCCGCTCGGCGAGTCCACCCTCGTCCGCCGCCTGCTGCCCAACCTCGGCCGCCGCATGGTCGGCGCCTGGTGCTTCGTCGACCACTACGGTCCCGACGACATCGCCGACGAGCCCGGTATGCAGGTGCCGCCGCATCCGCACATGGGCCTGCAGACCGTCAGCTGGCTGCACGACGGTGAGGTGCTGCACCGCGACAGCCTGGGCAGCTTGCAGACCGTCCGCCCGCGCGAACTGGGCCTGATGACCTCGGGGCGGGCCATCGCGCACTCCGAGGAATCGCCACGCGACCACCCGCGGCTGCTGCACGGCGCGCAGCTGTGGGTCGCCCTGCCCGGCGAACACCGCCACACCGAGCCGTCGTTCGAGCACCACGACGACCTGCCCGTCGTCACCGGGGCCGGCGGCCTGACCGCCACCGTCATCCTCGGCGAACTGGCCGGTGCCACCTCACCCGGCACCACGTACTCCCCGCTCGTCGGCGCCGACCTCGCCCTCACCGCCGGGACCGACACCCGGCTGCCGGTCGACCCGGACTTCGAGTACGCCGCCCTGACCATCTCCGGCGAGAGCGAGGTCGACGGCGTACGCCTGGCCCCCGGCTCCCTCCTCTACCTCGGCTGCGGCCGCACCGAACTCCCGCTCCGCGCCCCCACCGACTGCGCCCTGCTCCTCCTCGGCGGCGAACCCTTCGAGGAGAACTTGATCATGTGGTGGAACTTCGTCGGCCGCACCCAGGACGACATCGAACAGGCCCGCGCCGACTGGGTGAGGGGAGACCGGTTCGGCACCGTTCACGGTTACGACGGCCCCCCGCTGCCTGCCCCTGAGCTGCCCGCAACACCCCTGAAACCGCGGGGACGAGCGCGCTGATCTGCACATTTCCTCTCGGGGAAGCAACAGGTGGCAGCGGGATCGTGAGAGTGACACCCAGCGTCGTGCCCAGGGCCGGAGTGGGCACCGCATCGGTGCTTTGGGGCCTCGCGGCCCTCCAGGGTTCGCTCATGTATGACCGCCTGTGCCAGTCCTGATGCTGGCCTCATGCTGACTCTGCTGACGTTTAGTCAGGCACTCGCTGGCCGAGCTAACAAGCAGGCAGAAAGAGCGGCGCGGTGAAGGAGGGCGATGCTGCGGGCACAGATGCGCGCGAATGCGCTTTGCGCCCGCGCGGCTCGGCCCGGCGTATGTGCGGAGCATGGCTACCGCACAGCTGGTTGTGCATTTCCCACAATCAGCACGTTGCCGAGCTGGGGCTGCCGCTTCCGCGAATGCCTTCGACGGCGGCGCCGTTCCAGGGGGTGACACAGTCCCGGGGGCGCCTGAGCGAACAAGGCGGGCGGCGCGAACCATGTCGTCACACCGCATCGGCGGGCATCGGCGGGGAGCACGGCCCGGTAGTCGGTGGTCGGAGGCTCCACGAAGACCACCCGGCCCCGAGGCCAGGCCCGGCCCCTGCTGGACGCCAAGGCCCGCGAGCGGGTGCGGAAGGCCCGGAAGACCGCCGAGCGGGTAACCGCCCGACGCCGGGTCTACGGCTACACCACCGGTGTGGGCGCCAACCGGACAGCGACCGTTCCGGACTCCGCAGTGGACGCCTTCGGGGTGCGACTGCTGCGCAGCCACAGCGGCGGTATCGGCCCGGTGGTGCCGGACGAACAGACCCGGGCGATGCTCGCGGTCCGGCTGAACCAGCTGCTGCGCGGCGGGGCGGCGATCGACGTCGCCGTAGTGGACCGCATCGCCGAGGCACTCACCCGCGGCCACCTGCCCACCGTGCACGCCTTGGGCGCGATCGGGACCGGGGACCTCTCCGCGCTCGGTGAGCTCGGCCTCACCCTGGCCGGCGAGCTGCCCTGGCGAGGCGGCTCCGGGCCCGCCCCCGCACCGTTGACGCTGACCCGTTGGGACGCCCTGCCCCTGATGTCCAGTGGCGCACTGACCATCGGCCAGTCCGCGCTCGCCGCCACCGATCTGGGACATCTGCTGGACCGGGTGCCGTTGGTCGCCGCAACGACCCGACCGCGCTGCGCGGCTCCACCGAGCCGTACGCCACGTATGTGCACGACCTCCGTCCGCACGCGGGCGCGCAGCTGCTCGCGGCGTGGATGCGTGAGCTGCTGGCCGCGGCGGACTGGGACTCGCCCCTGGTGCAGGATCCCTTCGGTCTGCGCTGCCTGCCGCAGGTGCACGGCGCGGCTCTGGACGCCTGGTCCGCGCTGGACCAGGTGCTCTCCGTGGAGATCAACGCCGCCGTGGAGAATCCGCTGCTCAACGCCGACGCGGAGGGCTACCACCACCACGGTGGCTTCCACCTGGCCCGGCTGGGGCTGGCCCTCGACCAGTTCCGGCTGGGACTACTGGGCACCGCGGAGCTCTCCACGACCCGGCTCGGCATCCTGCTCGAACCGACCTTCACTGGGCTGCCGCCCTTCCTCGCCGAGGGTGAGGACGGCAGTAGCGCCCTCATGATCACCGAGTACGCGGCGCAATCCGCGTTGGCCGAGCTGCGCGGGGCGGCACAGCCGGTGGCTCTCGGCCACGCGGTCATATCGCGCGGGGTGGAGGAGCATGCGAGCTTCGCCTCCACCGGCGCCCGGCGGTTGCTGGAGTCGGTAGAGCACTCCGGCCTCGTACTGGCCTGTGAACTTGTGGCCGCGGTCCGCGCACTGCGGATGCGCGGGCTCGTTCCAGCAGGCGACGGCGAATTGCGGAGCTTTTACGAGGGCGCAGCGGAGCGGCTCAACTCATCCGTCGCCGACCGCAATCTCACCACAGACATTCACGAGGCAGCCGCGCTACTGGCCGCCAGTTGACCCGATACCTCACGAGCCGTAACACCGCGACAGCACATGACGGCTGGATCACCTGTGAGTTCTTGAGGTACGCACGGATGCGCGATGACCAGAGACATCAACGAATGGCAGCAGATGTGTCGCCCCCTTACGCCTCTCCCAGGCGAACTGTGGATAGCCCGAAGTGGCGGCATTCAACAAGCCAGTGGACCCTCCCACACCGCGGCCCCCCAGCCGCAGCCGCTGCCCCACCCCGGAGCGGTCCACCGGAACATCATCTATGACCAGGTCAGGGACATCCTGCTGCCCAGAACCCTGGTCTACCCAACCAACCCCCAAACCCGCACGCTCTGTCGAAGCGTGACGCACCCCTGACCGCCCCCCTCTGCCCCCTCGCAGAGCACGCCCGGGCCAGGGCACCCTCGACTGCACATCTCACAGGCTCCCGCCCGGTTCATGCGCCGTTGCCCGAGCGGGGACCGGCCTTCGGGACATGCCTCAACACCCCTTGAGCGACGTGTCCCGAAGGCCGGATCACTGAGGTCTTCGCCGGCGTCACGGCCGCGTCGTCACCCCTGTCGGCCGCTTCGAGAGCAGCTACGGGGAACTCGTCCAAGGCACCGGCGGGGCCTCTGGCCCGGCTACCCAGAGCATCCGCCGCACGCTGCTGGACGTGCAGTACGGGCGCGCGGAGGACTCCCACGACTGGATGAAGCGTCTCGCCTGACGCTGCCGACCGCTGCGCAGCCTTGTCCTGCACAACCCATAGATCCACCTTCACTGATGAGGAGCCTCATGCCGCACACAGTTAAGGGAGTCGTCTCCCGAGCCAAGGGGGAACCCGCTGAGTTGGTCGACATTGTGGTGCCTGACCCCGGCCCAGGGGAGGCAGTCGTCGACATCACCGCCTGCGGTGTCTGCCACACTGACCTGCACTACCGCGAGGGTGGCATCAGCGATGACTTCCCCTTCCTCCTGGGCCACGAGGCCGCCGGCGTGGTCTCCGCAGTGGGTGAGGGCGTCATCAACGTCGCCGTGGGCGACACCGTGGTATTGAACTGGCGTGCGGTGTGCGGTCAATGCCGCGCCTGCAAGCGCGGGGAGCCGCACTACTGCTTCAACACCTACAACGCCGCCCAGCCCATGACCCTGACTGACGGGACCCCGCTGTCGCCGACCCTGGGTATCGGCGCCTTCTGTGAAAAGACCTTGGTGCACTCCGGGCAGTGCACCAAGGTCGATGCCGCCGCCGACCCCGCGGTTGCCGGGCTGCTGGGATGCGGGGTGATGGCTGGGATCGGCGCAGCGGTCAACACCGCCCCCGTCCGGCGGGGGCAGACCGCGGCAATCATCGGCTGCGGCGGAGTGGGCTGCGCCGCCGTTGCCGGGTCCGTCCTGGCCGGGGCGCGGCGCGTCATCGCCGTCGACCTCGACGACAAGAAGCTGGGCTGGGCCACCGATCTGGGGGCCACGCACACGATCAACTCCGCCGGCATGGACGAGGGCGCGGTGGTAGCCGCCATCCAGAGCCTGACCGGCGGGTTCGGCGCCGACGTAGTCATCGACGCCGTGGGACGGCCGGAGACCTGGCGGCAGGCCTTCTACGCCCGCGACCTGGCCGGCACGGTCGTCCTGGTCGGGGTGCCCACCCCGGGGATGGAGCTTCAACTGCCGCTGCTGGACGTCTTCGGGCGCGGCGGAGCGCTGAAGTCCTCCTGGTACGGCGATTGCCTACCGGAGAGGGACTTCCCCATGCTGATCGACCTCCACCTGCAGGGGCGGCTCAACCTGGACACGTTCGTCTCCGAGACCATCGCCCTGGACCAGGTGGAGGAGGCGTTCGCCAAGATGCACCGCGGCGAGGTGCTGCGCTCGGTCGTGGTCCTGTGATGGCGGCGGCACCAGGCACAGGGAAGACCCGCATCGACCACCTCGTCACCTCCGGCACCTTCTCCCTGGACGGCGGCACCTGGGAGGTCGACAACAACGTCTGGCTGGTCGGCGACGACCACGAGGCCATCATCATCGATGCCGCGCACGACGCCGACGTCATCGCGGCGAACGTTGGGAACCGTAGGGTGCGCGCCATCGTGTGTACCCACGCCCACGAGGACCACATCAACGCTGCCCCGGCGCTGGCCGACCTGACCGGCGCCCCCATCCTCCTCCACCCAGCTGACTTCCCCCTGTGGCGGCAGACCCACCCTGGGCGGCTGCCCGACGCTGACCTCGCCGACGGCCAGGTCTTCACCGTCGCTGGTATCCGCCTGCACATCCTCCATACTCCCGGGCACGCGCCCGGCGCCGTCTGCTTGCACGCGCCGGAGCTAGGCGTTCTCTTCTCCGGAGACACCCTCTTCCAGGGGGGCCCGGGCGGGACCGGCCGCTCGTTCTCCGACTTCCTCACGATCATCAGCTCGGTCCGCGACCGTCTGCTCTGCCTTCCCGATGGCACCACGGTGCACACCGGACATGGCGCCGATACCAGCATCGGCGAAGAGGCACCCCACCTGCAGACCTGGAGCGATCGCGGTTGCTGACCCCGGGGGAATGTCAGTGTCCTCGTAGGGTCTGAGAGGGCGTTTGAAGTAGGCGGATTGCCCTTTATCTCCTAGTAGGTTCCTCGCCAGGTGGGTGTGGTCTCGTCCGTTATGCGCTTGGCGAGGTTGTCGATCGAGGCGATGTGGATCATCGCTTCGGAGCTGGCAGTGAGGGTCTCGTAGTCGCGGGCGAGCCGGGCCCTGCCAAACAGGCCGGCGTCTACCCGGCCTCACACCGCTCGGCGCTGACCCTCTTAGCTATCCCTGCGAATGTTCGCAACAGTTCCACCCGACACGGCCCCGCATGACCTTGCCCCTCGGGAGGGTCCCTTTGCTGGTCAGGGCAAGTGTGGCCACGCAGCGCAACCGTGGCCCGTGGCCGAGCGCTCGGCGAAGTGGGCAAGTGCCGATCGCTGTGCGGCAGGGGCCGGCGCGGCGCTCCAACCGACTCGATGGCCGCGATGGGTTCCCCTCGCCTTCTTCCGTGCCGGCGCACGTGCCCTGGCAGGGACCGCAGCACCCCACACCGCCCCGCGCTGCCGCCCTCGGGACGGCCCTGTCGTCGCACCTACCGCCTCGTGCCCCAACCGTGCCCTCCAGCACGGTCAACAACGGTCATAAGCGGTGCTCCAGAGCGCTTCCGAACAGGCGATCTCAGCATCGTTTTCCCTGGTCAGAGACCATTTCGAGCGCTCATGCCCCTGGATTCCCAAGCTCAGAGCGCGGGTTCGATTCCCGTCACCCGCTCCATAGCGAGGGCCCTGGTCAGCGACCAGGGCCCTTTCTGCTGGTCCCTTCAAGGACCTCGCATTACTGGCACACCGCTAGCCAGGACCTCACGAGGGAGCGTCAGGAGCGCCCCTGGGCACCTGACCGAACCCTCGCTCCAGCCAGCTACCGGATCCCGAGTTCGAGTTCGCGTCCCGCCTCGGCACATCAACTACCGGCCAGGCAACGACTGGTGAGAGCCCCAGCCCGGCTGGCGCCCTCCTCCATCCCGCAGGCCGACGGCACCTTTTCGGCCGTCTGCCGGCGCGCACCACCGTCTGGCAGGCTGCGATCGCGGCGAACAGGCTCCGGCATCGTGGTGAGGCAACTGGTCACATCGGCAGTGGAGATGACCGACGACTACCGGAACATCCTGCTCGGCGTCGCGCACACGCCGAGCTTCACCGGCCCGGCCCACTCCACGGGCACGGCCGGCACAGGGACATGGATCCGGAGCCCGGATCCCGTGACGGCCGCGGTCAGGAACGTCTTCGGGCGGGTACGGACGGGCGAGGCAGCAGCCACGGCACCGTTGGGTCATAGCGTCCGCTACGCGGCAACAGGGGGCTTCCCGCTGCTAAGGCACGGATGATGTTTCGGTACCCCGCAGCGTGGGGAAAAGCCCCCGTAACCGAACCAAACGGGCTGCCCATCCCTGTCGGGGTACGCGGCCCGCTGCGTTTTCGTGACGTGGCTTCTGTGATGGTGGGTTGTGCAGCCCGGACGGGGATCGCTGGACCTGCGTGCTCCCCGCGGGGAACCTGCCGGGCCGAGGGCGGCCCCTTCCGAAGAGGTCCACATGAGTACCACCCTCCAGACAACGCAGCAGGAACTGCCACAGCTTCTTTCCCTCCCCGGCCAGGCGTGGCCGCCCGCCCCGGCGGGTGAGGTGAGCCGGGCGGCAGCCCCGGCGCTCACGCTTCTGGCAATCCCGCCGATCCCTGTCGGCTCCAACCCGGTCGGGTTGGCGTTCGCCCCCAGCGGCGACCTCTACGTCGCCAACTCCGGATCGTCCAACGTGTCGGTGATCAGCACCGCCACTGACACCGTCGTCGGCGCCCCGATCGCCGTCGGCGGTACGCCGGTCTGGCTGACGGTCGCCCCCAACGGCAACGCCTACGTCCCCAACAGCGGGTCGAACACCGTGTCGGTGATCGACACCGCCACCAACACCGTCGTCGGCGCCCCGATCCCCGTCGGCGCCCAGCCGGTCGGGGTGGCGGTGGCCCCCAACGGCAACGCCTACGTCGCCAACCGGGGATCGAACAACGTGACGGTGATCAACACCGCCACCAACACCGTCGTCGGCGCCCCGATCCCCGTCGGCAACCAGCCGAACTTCGTGGCGATCGCTCCCAACGGCAACGCCTACGTCGCCAACATCGGATCGAACAACGTGACGGTGATCGACACCACCACCAACACCGTCATCGGCCTCCCGATCCCCGTCGGCAACCAGCCGTGGGGAATCGCGGTCGGCCCCAACGGGAACGCCTACACGGCCAACCGGGCGTCGAACAACGTGTCGGTGATCGACACTGCCACCAACACCGTCATCGGCGCCCCGATCCCCGTCGGCAGCGGACCGATCGCCGTGGCGGTCGCCGTCAACGGCAAGGTCTACGTCACCAACATCAACTCGAACAACGTCAGCGTCATCCAATTCCCCCCGACGCTGAGCACCATCAACCCCACCCAAGGGCCCGTCACGGGCGGCACGGTCGTGACGATCACTGGCACCAACCTGACCGGGGCGAGCGTCGACATCGGCGGCAACCCCGCCACCGGGGTGAGCGTCAACGCCGCCGGCACACAGCTCACCGCCACCACTCCGCCCGGGGCGGCCGGTCCGGCGACCGTCACCGTCACCACCCCCGGTGGCAGCGCCAGCCTGGTGAACGGCTTCACCTACGTGCTGCCCGTCCACGCCACCTCGCTGACCGCGACCCCGGCGCTGGCGAAGCTGTTCCCGCCGCACGTGTACTTCCCGTTCCTGACCGCCACACTGACCGACCAGGTCACCGGCCTTCCGGTGCCCGGCCAACCCATCACCTTCAAAGCCGGCACCAACGTCCTGGGCATCGCCAACACCAACGCCCAAGGCGTCGCCCAGGTGAACGAGACCCTCACCCTGACGCTCATCCTCCGCAACGGCGGCTATGACGTCACCTTCGCCGGCGCGATCACCCCGTCAGCCATCCTGTCCCCGTCCAGCGCCCACGCGGGAGTCATCGAACCCTGACCCCCGCCCGCCAATCGGCCGACTCGGTGACACCGACGGGCGCAGCCCAAGCACCGTGCCACACCACGCCCGAGCAGTCGGCGGGTCACCAGGGCAACCGCCAGCATTCCGTGTGCTCTCAAGACCAGGAGCACACGGAATGCCCTCCTCCTCGGTGAGGTCCTGAGATCGGTAGCCTCCCGACGCGGGCCGTGCCCTCCGCGTGCCCCAACGGGCGGTAAATCCCGGCATGGCCGTCCGTGCCGTCGGCGCGCGGTCCAACCCGGCGGTCGTCGTCAGCGTCGGCGGGGGGCAGGCGGCGCACTGCCCGACGAACGCCTGGTCTCGCATGGGGGCGGTGGACCGCCGCCCGGAGTACGGTGAACAGGTCCGGACATTTCGAGCGCTCCCCCTTACCGGAGCCGGAAGGCCGGCGGTGGGCTTACTGATCGTTTCAGAATGAGAGGGCTCTGACGTGCGAAGCGTCGATGGCGGCGTCGTCCATCTCCAGTAGCCCGTCTCTGCGAGGCAGCCGCCCAGGGTATCTACCCCCGAGGATTTCACTTTGAGCCACTGAAAATCGAGATGGTGGTAGAGGTATGGGTTTGAGAGGATGTCTCACGTGGTGAGCTTCGCAAGTCTCTTGTAGCAGGTCAGGGCTGCGGCGAGGCCGAGGAAGGCGAGGAAGTGGCTGCCCTTTCGTTCGTACCGGACGGTGAGGCGGCGGTAGCCGAA
>NZ_VKJP01000169.1 GCF_007280575.1 Streptomyces benahoarensis | reverse complement strand
ATGAGCGTCTCGTGGGCTCGGAGATGTGTATAAGAGTCAGGCGGACGACGGGCGGCGGCGCCTACGTCGGAACGGGACCGTTTCGTCGTGACGTCGGAGCGAGACTAGGACGAGGTGACGTCGAGACGCAACCGTAGCGTCGTGACGCTATGCTCAAGCCATGGCAAAGAACGGCAGCGACCACGCGTCCGCGACGGCACGCCGGGCCCCGGCCGGGGCGGCCGTGCTGCGGGAGGACAAGACCGCCGCGATCCGGGCCGCGGTCTTCGCGGAGCTGGCCGCGGTGGGGTTCGCCCGGATGTCGATCGAGGGCATCGCGCGGCGGGCCGGAGTCGGCAAGACGGCCGTCTACCGGCGGTGGCGCTCCAAGCTCCATCTGGTGCTGGACGTGGTCTCGGCGCTGGCCGCCGAGGGGTTGCCGACGCCCGACACGGGCACGCTCCGCGGCGATGTACGGATGCTCCTGGAGGTGGCCGCGCGGGCGCTGCGCCACCCGATGGCCTCGCAGATCATCCCGGACCTGCTGGCCGAGGCGGCCCGCAGCCCGGAGCTGGCGGACGCGCTGAAGGCCGCGCTCCACGACAGCCAGGAGGGCATGGCGGCGGCGATGGTGGCCCGCGCCGTCGAGCGCGGCGAACTGCCCGCGGACGCCGACGGACGGCTGGCGCTGGACCTCATGACGGGGCCGCTGTACTGGCGGCTGGTGGTCGCCCGCGACACGTTGCCGGACGGGTACCTGGACGAGCTGGCGGATGCGGTGACGGGGGCGTTGGGCGGAGGGAGGTAGGGGCGCCGCCTCCCCCACCTCCCCGGCGAAAGCTCAGTCGGACCTCCCCCGGCGAAAGCTCAGCCGGCCAACTCCACATCCGCGGCCGAGACCTCAGCCGTCGGCACGCTGACCGCCCCCGGCACCGCGGCGACCGCCGCCCGCGGCGAAGGCGCCACCGTGCGCTCGGCGAGCGGCAGCGCCGCGGGCGTCGGGCCCTGGCCCAGGAAGAGCGCGCGCACCACGCGTTCCGCCGCGTGCCCGTCGTCCCACTGGCAGAAGCGGGCGCGGAAGGCGGCGCGCAGCGCGGTGGCCTCGGCGCCGTCCCAGCGGCCGCTGCGGAACGCGTCGATCAACTCGTCCTCGTTCGTGGCGATGACACCCGGCGTCTCGCCCGGCTCGCCGGACAGCAGGTCGAAGGTGACGCCGCGGGAGCGGACGTAGACGTCCCAGTCGTCGGCGTAGGTGAGGATCGGCCGGTCGAGGTTGGCGTAGTCGAACATGATCGACGAGTAGTCCGTGATCAGCGCGTCGGCGGCCAGGCACAGGTCCTCGACGACCGGGTACGTGGAGACGTCGATCAGCGCGCCGCGCTCCTGGAGTTCCGCGAGCCGGGGGTCCGCGCCGTAGAAGTAGTGGGTGCGCACCAGCAGGACGACGTCCTCGCCCAGCTCGCGGGTGACGCGCTCCAGGTCCATCCGCGGCACGTATCCGGCCTGGTAGTCGCGGACCGTCGGCGCGTAGAGCACCGCGGTGCGACCGGGGGCGATGCCCAGGCGGTCACGGATCGCGAGGACGTCCTCGGCGGTGGCGCGGTAGTAGACGTCGTTGCGCGGGTAGCCGGCGTCGAGCGAGCGGAAGGCGCACGGGTAGACCCGCTCCCACTGCTCGGCGGAGTGCTGGTTGGAGGTGAGGGAGAGGTCCCAGCGGTCGGCGCGCTCCAGGAGCTTGCGCATGCTCATGCCCTTGGCGGCGGCCGGGTACTTCTGCTGGTCGATGCCCATCCGCTTCAGCGGCGTGCCGTGGTGGGTCTGGAGGTGCACCTGCTCGGGGCGCTTGACGATGTCCCCGGCGAAGTTGACGTTGTTGATCAGGTACTTGGCGCGGGCCATCACCTCCCAGTAGCGCGGGGAGTTCGCCACGACGAAATCCACCCCGGCGGGGACGGTGTCCTCCGCGCCCTTACGGATCACCCAGACGCCGTGCACGTGCGGCGCCAGCTCCTTCGCCTTCTCGTAGACGGCGAGCGGGTTGCAGGCGGGGGTGCGGTTCCAGTAGGCGGAGTAGACCGCGAGATTCTCGTCCACCGGGCGGCGCAGCTGGAGCTGGTAGAAGCGCTGGAACGCCTGCTTGCCCAGGGTGCGGCGGGCCTTGCGCAGCCGGTCGCGCCCCGAGACGCGGGCGCCGTTGACGAGCTTCAGCGCCTGGAAGGCGGGGTACGAGCCGCGCCGCAGCGCCTGGTACTTCGCGCCGTCGAGGCCGGCCGGCACCACGAAACCGGCGGGCTCCAGATACCGGTACATCGCGGCGGCGCGGTGGAAGAACTCCGGGCGGTCGGCCGGGGTGACGCGGTTCTCGCGGGCGAAGGTGAAGAGGAAGTGGCTCACCATCCGCTCGAACATCAGCGGGCGGACGCGGTCGAGGTCCGGGCGGGTGTCGAGGAAGGCGAAGAGGCGGCGGTACTGCTCGAAGATGGTGAAGTGGGTGCGGCCCGGCGTCTTCATGGAGTTGCCCTGGCGGCGCTGGCGGTACTCCACACAGACCTGGTCCAGGCAGCCGGCGGTCTCGGCGGTCAGCATCGTCGTGTACACCATGAGCGCGTCCTCGTAGACGCCGTCGGTGAAGGCGAAGCCGTTGCCGGTGAAGAAGTCGCGGCGGAAGGCGCGGTTCCAGACGACCGCGAAGAGGTTGAGGGACTCCAGGTGGTCGGCCGGGCGGAAGGTCTCGGTGCCCGTCTGCGCCAGCAGCTCACCGCTGGCACTCGGCTGGACCTTGTCCCACCAGTACGTACGGACGTGGTCGAAGAGCAGGATCTCCGGGTCCGAGGTCTGCGCGAGGCGGTCGGCCATCGCCCGGAACGCGCCGGGCGCGAAGGTGTCGTCGCTGTCGAGGAAGAGCAGATAGTCACCGCGGGCCCGCTCCACGCCGGTGTTGCGCGCCTGGCCGATGCCGCCGTTCTCCGCGCGGTGCACGGCCGTCACCCGCGTGTCGCGGGCCGCGTACTCGTCCAGGATCGCGCCGCAGCCGTCGGGCGAGCGGTCGTCGACCGCGATCACCTCGAAGTCGGCGAAATCCTGCGAGAGCACCGAATCCAGGCACTCCCGCAGGTAACCCTGCACCTTGTACACGGGCACGATGACGCTGAAGCGGGGTGCGGAACCGATGACTTCCTCGGACATGTAGCGACTACTCCTCGTGACGGGTCGAGCACGGAAAGCGGGAAATGCCTCTGCGGGAGGCATTTCGACGCCAGTTATATGACTGGAGTTCACCGGAAAGGGTTGCCGTCCGTTACCTGAAAGTTCTGTGGTCCTCATTACATATTGGGTGAAGAGCGGGCATGTCGGCAGTTTCGCGGAACCGCCGTACGTAGTCGCCGAACGCCTTCGATGTACGCGTACGGGCGTCCGCGCGGGTGGGCCACCTCACGGCGGGCGGCGGAACCGGACCGGCGCGGCGCGCCTCTACACAGAAGAAGTGCCGGGTCGTCCGGGGCGCGGAGAGCCGCCGCCGGGGGACGCCGCCGTCGGGTGATCCGCCCGTGGTCATGCCACGGACGGGTGGTTCGGCGCACGAATAACCGTAGGAATTACCGCCGTTGCCCGTCCCGTGTGCCACGGCGCGAGCGGCCCGGCGCGGTAGTTTTGATGGTTCGTACGGCAAAGGAAACAGAGGATAGGGGTGCCCGTGCCTGACGTCTCCGTAGTCGTGATCGTCTACAACGACGCAGAACGACTGCCGACCGCCGTCCGGTCCGCCGTGGACCAGACGCTGCACGGTGTCGAAGTGGTCATCGTCGACGACTGCAGCACGGACAGATCGTTCGCCGTCGCGCAGGAACTGGCCGCCGCCCACCCCGGCAAGGTCCGCGCGCTCCAGCTGCCGGAGAACAGCGGCGGCTGCGGCGCCCCGCGCAACCACGGCGTCGCGCACGCCCGCGGCACGTACGTGATGTTCCTCGACAGCGACGACGTCCTGGAGCCCAACGCCTGCCGCAACATGCTCGACGCCGCCGAGCGCACCGGCGCCGACCTGGTATCCGGCATGTGCGTGCGGGTCCACGCCGACACCCGCACCAAGAAGACCGTCGAGTGGTACCCGTGGCTCTACGCCCGGACCCGCACCCTCGAATCGATCTCCGAACTCCCCGATCTGCTGGTCTTCGACACCCTGTCGACCAACAAGTGCTACCGCCGCGCATTCCTCCGCGAAGCCGGACTGGAATTCCCCGTCGGCATCCACTACGAGGATCTGCTCTTCTCCGCGCAGGCATACGTCGCCGCCCGCCGCATCACGCTGATCCCCAATCACGTCTACTTCTGGAACGTCTTCGAGAAGGCGGCCACGAAGTCGATCAGCAACCGGCGCCATGAAATCGCCAACTTCGCGCACCGCATGGAAATCCACCGGCGCGTCGACGAACTCCTCGCCGCCGAGGGCCTGGACGACCTGAAGTTCCACAAGGACGTCAAATTCCTCAAGCACGATCTCGTGCTGCACCTGCGGGATCTGCCGCTGCTCGACGAGGGCTACCGCCGCGAATTCGCCGAGATGGCCAACGGCTACCTCGCCGGGATCGCCCCCGAGGCGTACGAGCGCGTCCAGCCGATACAGGCCATCTGCGCCTACCTCCTCGGCAAGGAGGACTGGACGGCGCTGATGCCCGCCGTGGACACCCTCATCAACCGCGACAAGCTCTCCACCCCGCTCACCGAGCGTGACGGCCGCGTCTACTGGACCGACCGCCACCTCGACGACCCCGAGGGCCGCCGCGTCCTCGACGTCACCGACGCCGGCTACCACACCCGCCCGCTCGGCAAGCTCTTCCTCCGCAACCAGCTCACCGGCTACACCGACGACGGCCGCGGCACCGTCGAGCTGTCCGGCTCCGTCGTCAACCCGCTCGGGGCGCTGACCCCTGCCACCCCGCTGCGCGGCCGCATCGAGCTGAAGGCCCGCCGCCGCAGCCTGCAGACCTTCTCCTTCCCGCTGCGCACCCTGCGGCTCGACGGCGACCAGGTCCGGTGGGACGCCGAGCTGGACCTCGCCCGCAAGCTGCGCCCGCTCGGTGTGATCGACGCGGTCTGGGACGTCCGGCTGATCCTGGACGCCGACGGCGAGATCACCCGCACCCGGATGACCGTCGGCGGCGTCGACCTCGACGCGGCGCGCGCCCTGCGCATCCGGCCCCGGCTGACCCGCCTCGTCTCCGACCGCGTCGAGCCCGCCCCCTCCAAGCGCGGTCACCTCACCTTCGTACTGCGCGCCGAGAGCCGCGCCACCCGCTCCACCCAGAAGCTGCTCGGCGAGGCGCTGCGCAGCCCCGCCGCCGCCCTCGCCAAGACCGGTATCCGCAAGGCCCGCAAGGCCAAGCGGGAGCTGAACTCCGGCGAGACCAAACTCCGCGTCTACCACGAGGTGTTCAGCAAGCTCCCGCTCCGCAAGGGCCTCGTCGTCTTCGAGAGCCACCTCGGCAAGCAGTACAGCGACAGCCCCCGCGCGATCTACGAGGAGATGCGCCGCCAGGGCGTCGAGTTCGAGGCGGTGTGGAGCTACGCCGGGAAGAAGCCCGACGGCTTCCCCGAGGACGCCACCCTCGTCAAGCGCTGGAGCTGGCCGTATCTGCGGGCGCTGGCCCAGGCGGAGTTCTGGATCGACAACCAGGGCTACCCGCTCAAGCTCACCAAGCGCCCCGAGACCACCTACGTCCAGACCTGGCACGGCTCGGCGCTCAAGCGGATGGGCTTCGACGAGCCCCGGCTGCGGCTCCAGCCGCGCGCCGCGAAGGACGCCTACCAGGAGGTCCTCGACCGCTTCGACCACTTCCTGATCCGCTCCGAGCACGACGAGCGCACCCTCGCCCGCGCCTTCCGGCTCCGCCCCGAGGTGCTGCTGCGCACCGGCTACCCGCGCAACGACGCGCTGGTCGCCGCCCGCCGCGCCGAGGAGGCGTCCGGCACCCGCACCCGCGGCCCGCTCGCCGCCGCACTCGGCATCCCCGCCGACAAGACGGTCCTGCTCTACGCCCCCACCTTCCGCGCCGCCCCGAACGGCCAGGTCAAGGGCTTTGAGCTCCCCTTCGACGTCGACGAGTTCGCCTCCCGCTTCGGCGACCGCTACGTCCTGCTGATCCGGTCGCACTACCTCAACCACGTGGTGCTGCCGCCGTCCGTACGCGGCACGGTCATCGACGTCACCGACCACCACGACATCACCCCGCTGATGGAGCTGGCCGACGGCCTCATCACCGACTACTCCTCGGTGATGTTCGACTACGCCCTCCTCGACCGGCCGATGGTCTTCTACGCCCACGACTACGACGAGTACGCGAACGAGGCCCGCGGCACCTACTTCGACCTCAAGGCCACCGCGCCCGGCCCGTTCGTCGAGACCGAGGGCGAACTCTTCGACGCCCTCGACCGCCTCAAGTCCGCGGACGCCGAACACCGCGAGGCCCGGCAGCGGTTCACCGCCACCTACGGCGAGTACGACCGGGGGGACGCGGCCCGCCGCGTCGTCGACCGGTTCTTCGGCACCGCGGAGCGCGAAGGAGACGCCAAGTGACCGGCCGCGACATCTACTTCGTCTGCAACAACACCGACGAGATGGGCGGGGTGACCACCTGGACCCACCAGATGGCCCGGCTCTTCGCGGAGCGCGGCCACCGGCCGCACATCATCGGCATCGTCCCGGCAGCCCCGGAACTCCGCGCCGACCTCGGCGAGCTGCCCTACCCCACCGAAACCCTCTACACCGAGCACCCGCCGAAGGCCGGCCCGGCGCGCGGCGTCAAGGGCCGCCTCAACCTCGCCGAGCGGCGCCGCCGCGCCGCGAAGGAGGCCGGGATGCGGGGGGCGGCCGACCGGCTCTCCGCCCGCTTCGCCACCGCCCGCCCCGGCGGCATCGTCATCTGCACCCAGGTGTGGGCCATGGAGTGGGTGACGCTCGCCGACACCGCCGGGATGCCGGTGATCGGCATGAGCCACGAGTCGTTCACCGCCTGCCGCGCCTCCTCCCGCTTCGGCCGCGTCCAGCGGTACTACGCCGACGTCGACCGGCTCCTCGCCCTCACCCGTGAGGACGCCGACCTGTGGATCCGGGCCGGTAGGGACAACGCCGACTTCATGCCGAACCCGCTGCCCGTCATGCCGGACGTCCCCTCGGCCCGTACGGAGAAGGTCGTCGCCAGCATCGGGCGGCTCTCCGACGAGAAGGGCGTCGACCTGCTCCTCGACACCTGGGCCCTGGTCGCGCCCCGCCACCCGGACTGGCTGCTGCGCATCTACGGCTCCGGCGAGGACGAGGAGCTGCTGCTCAAGCAGCGGGAGGCGCTGGGGCTGGAGCGGTCGGTGGAGTTCATGGGCCGCACCGACGACGTGCCGGAGGCGCTGCGCGGCGCCGCGGTCTTCGCCCAGTCGTCGCGCGCCGAGGGCTTCCCGCTGTCGCTGATGGAGGCGATGGCCGCGGCGGTGCCGTGCGTGGCGTTCGACTGTGCGCCCGGCGTCCACGAGATCGTCGGCGACGGCGAGGACGGTCTGCTGGCCCAGCCCGGCAACATCAACGAACTCGCCGCCCACCTGGAGACCCTGCTGACCGACCAGGAGCTGCGCGACCGGCTCGGCACCGCCGCCCGGGAGAACGTCCAGCGCTACTCCACCGACCGCATCACCCGCCGCTGGGAAGACCTCTTCGCCTTCCTGGAGCGCTGAGCGGGCCTGTACGACGAGGCGCCCCGCACCGGTTCGTTCCGGTGCGGGGCGCCTCGTGTGTGTCTCAGCGCGCCTCGGGGTGGTGGTGCTGCCAGCCCGCCCACGCCGACGTGATCATGTTGCGGACGTCGTGGTGCGCCTTCCAGCCCAGCTCGGCGGCGATCCGGTCGGCGGCGGCGACCACCCGCGCCGGGTCGCCGGGCCGCCGCGGCGTCACCTCGGCGGTGACCCCGGAGTGCCCGGTCAGCTCCGTGATCAGGTCGACCATCTCGCGCACCGACACGCCCTCACCGCGGCCGATGTTGAGCGTCAGATCCCGCACCGGGCCGTGCTCGGCGAGCTTCTGCGCGGCCACGACATGCGCGTCGGCGAGGTCCGCGACATGGATGTAGTCGCGGATGCAGGTGCCGTCCGGGGTGTCGTAGTCGTCGCCGAAGATCCGCGGCGCGGCACCCTCGGTGAGCTTCTCGAACACCATCGGCACGATGTTGAAGACCCCGGTGTCGGCCAGCTCCGGGGTGGCCGCACCCGCGACGTTGAAGTAGCGCAGGCAGGCGGTGCTGATGCCGTGCGCCTTGCCCGCCGCGCGGACCATCCACTCCCCGACGAGCTTGGTCTCGCCGTACGGGTTGATCGGCACGCACGGCGTGTCCTCGGTGACGAGGTCGACGTCCGGCATGCCGTACACCGCGGCGGACGAGGAGAACACCAGACGGCCCACGCCCCCGGCGGCCATCGCCTCCAGCAGCGTCTGCAGACCGTGGACGTTCTCGCGGTAGTAGTGCAGCGGCATCTCCACCGACTCGGCGACCTGCTTCTTCGCCGCCAGATGCACCACATCCGTCACGCCGTGCTCGGCGATGGTGCGGTCCAGCAGCGCCCGATCCAGGGTCGAGCCGACGATCAGCGGCACGTCCTCGGGGAGCCGGGCGGGGACCCCCGTCGTCAGGTCGTCCAGTACGACCACGCGAGGCCGCTCGGCGGACTCCCCGGCCTGCCGCAGGGCCCGTACGACGTGGGCGCCGATGTACCCGGCACCGCCCGTGATCAAGTAAGTCATGGCGCCAATCCTAGGGTGGGAGGGGAAAAGATCGGGGGAGCTCAGCGGCGCAGCCGGGCCGCCGCGATCCGCCACACGCTGCGCACCCCGGCCGCGACCCGCAGCGCCAGTGCCCCGCCGGTCGTCGCGTACGGCTGCACCAGCAGCACGGCGTGGCGGCGGCTGAGCAGCACCCGGCGGCGCAGCCCCGGGCCGCTCGCGCGCAGCGAGGCGCGGAAGCCGGAGCCGTCGGCGCAGTGCACCTGCGCCACCAGGTCCCAGGCCACCGGCCCGGTGTCGGCGACCGGCCCGAGGTCGGCGAGCGCCGTCAGATCCAGGGCCACCTCGGCGGTCCAGGTCTCCTCCGGGCCGGGCGTCAGCGTGGCGGTCTGCACCGGGCCACGCCGGTCGTCGGCCCGGCGCCGCCACTCCACGTCGACGGAGACCGGCCCGGCCGCGGCCAGCCGCCCGTACATCTCGTACACCCGCAGCCGCAGCACGCCACGGCGGCCGATGACCGGCTCCGCGTCGATCGTCACCGGCAGCCGGTGGGTGGGCTTGGAGTCGAGCGCGTCCAGCTCGACCTGCTCCAGCTCCGGCGACCACACCGGGTGCCCGGCACCGTCCCGGGCGTACGGCGGCAGCAGCCGGCCGGGGCGCGCCGCCAGCTGCGTCAGCCGGTCCAGGTCCGCGGGCGGCTCGGGCGCCGCCAGCACGACCCGGGCCAGCCAGCGGGCGGGCGCCCGCGCCGCGAGCATCTCGGCCTCGTCGAAACCGTCCAGGTAGGCGCGGGTCAGCCGCCACCACTCCGCGCGGTAGGCGGCGTCCCGGGTGTGCAGCTCGCGGACGTACATCCGCAGGTCGTGGTCGAGGAACTTGGTCCGCGCGGCCCGCGCCAGCTCCGTACGCCCGGCGTCGCGGAGGATCGCCACGCTGTCGCGGTGCGCGTCGATGCGGGCCTGCCAGTTGGTGACGGCCTTGCGGTCCAGGGAGATCGACTGGCGGGCGGCGGCGCGGCGGACGTGCCAGATGTAGACGCTGTCGGGGATCGTCACCAGCCGCGGCGCGGCCGCCAGGACCCGCGCGGTGAACACGAAGTCCTCGTAGGTGAAGCGGCCCTCGGGGAAGACGATGGCGTGCTCGGCGAGGAACGCCCGCTCGTAGAGCTTGTTGACGCACAGGGTGTCGCGCACCAGCTGAGGGCTGGCGCCCGGCGCGGTGTGCACGGCGCGGTCGCGGTAGAGCGCCGGCTGCCAGGGCACATCGCGGCGGGCCGGGAGCTCCCGGCGGACGCAGGCGCCGGACGCCACCGGCGCGTCCTCGGCGAGCGCGGCGCGCAGCAGCGCCGGGGCGGCGCCCGGCGGCAGCACGTCGTCGCTGTCCAGGAACATCACGAAGCGGCCGGTGGCGGCGCGCAGCCCGTCGTTGCGGGGGGTGCCGCAGCCGCCGCTGTTCTCGGCGCGGTGCAGCACCCGCAGCCGCGGGTGTTCGCGGGCCAGGGCGTCCAGGGCGGCGCCGGTGCCGTCGGTGGAGGCGTCGTCCACCGCGATCACCTCGACGGCGGCGCCGGCCGTCTCCTGGGCCAGCGCGGAGCGCACGGCCTGGGCGACATGGGCGACATCGTTGAAGGCGATGACGACGATGCTGATCTGCGCTGCCGGAGTGAGGGTGGGCCCCGGCGATGGCTCAAGGGCTTCTGTCACAGTCACTACATCTACATTCCGTGTCGACGGCATCTCTGTGCGCGAGCGGGCTCCGGTCTCCTCTGTCTCTGCTTCAGAGGGGGATTCCCGCTGCGCGGTTGCGCCCGCTGCCGGGGTTTTCCGTGTCATTGCCGTCCGTTAACGGGTGGGACATCCAGTGTTGGCGGGCGCTTGGCGCGGGCGGAACGCCCGCATCCGAGATAACGACGAGCCCGCCGTCCGATGCCGGTATCCGCCAAACCTCCATCGGCCCGACCACCGCCGGACACCTCCGCTCACCGCAGCATCAGATCCGCGGCGCGCGCCGCGGCCGCCCCGTCGTCGCGGTGGCAGAACGCCTCCCGGAACCGCCCGTACGCCCCGGCGCCCGCCCGCGCGACCGCATCCAGATCGCCCAGCGCGTCGATCAGCTCACCGGTGGAGCCGAGCTGCGGTCCGGGCGCCACCGCCTCGAAGTCGACGGTGAACCCGCGCAGCGTGTCGCGGTAGTACGGCAGGTCGGGGGTGAGGAACAGCATCGGGCGGCCGGTGTTCGCGAAGTCGGCGGCGAGCGACGAGTAGTCGGTGACCAGCACATCCGCGGCGAGCAGCAGATCGGTGGCGTCCGGGTACGCGGTGACGTCGACGGCGAAGGGCGCGTGGTGGGCCGGGAGCCGGTCGGCGACCAGCGGATGCCCGCGGACCAGCAGCGCGTGGTCGTCGCCGAGCGCCCGCCGGGCCGCGTCCAGGTCCAGCGGCAGATGCAGCCGGTGGTGGTGGCGGTCGTAGGCGAGGTGGCCGCGGACGGTCGGGGCGTACAGGACGACGGTGCGGCCGTCGTCGACGCCGAGCCGGGCGCGGACCGCCGCGGCGCGCTCCGCGCGGTCCGGCGCGAAGAACGCGTCGGTGCGCGGCAGCCCGCTCTCCAGCGGCTCCCCGGGGAAGCCGAGCGCCTCCCGCAGGACGGGCGTGCTGTGCGCGTTGGGCGACAGCAGCACGCTCCACTGGCGGGCCGCCTCCGGATGCGACGGCCCGTGGGAGCCCGCCGAATCCGCGCCGATCCGCTTCAGCGGCGTGCCGTGCCAGGTCTGGACGACGAGCTGGCCCTGACGGCGGCGGAAGAAGCCCGGCAGCTGGGTGTTGGCGACCACCCAGCGGCTGTGCGCCAGCGCGCCGTGCCACTCGGCGCTGCCCACGACGACGGCGCGCGCGGTGTCCGGCACGGCGGTCTGCCCGTCGCGTACCGCCCACAGGTGCTCCGCGCCGATGCCCCGGCGGACCAGCTCCTCGTGGACGGCGCGCGGCGAGTCGCCGTAGGTGCGGCCGCCGAAGCTGCTGTAGAGGATCGCGTCGCGCAGCGGGCGGCCGCGGTGCAGCGGGTAGTGCGTCTCGCGCAGCACCCGCCGCCGGTACGGCCCCCGGTCGGTGACCGGCAGCGTCGCCCCGGTGGCGAGGAACACCTCGTCGTGGTCGCGCCGGTCGAGGGTGAACGGCTTGCCGCGGACCGCGCGGGAGGCGGGCAGCCCGTCGAGGACGGACGGCGCGAACCGGACCGGCACGTCCGGGGTGGCGCCGCCCACCGCCCGCAGCCGCAGCGCCCAGTGCCCGGCGGGCAACGGCAGCGGCCCCCCGGGCGAGGGCAGCGCGGCCAGCGGCAGCGCGCAGTGGAACCGCTCCCCGTCGTGCGTGACGGGGAAGGCCCACTCGGCGGCGTGCGCGGTGTGGGCGAGGACCAGCTCGGTGGCGGGCGGCGCGGCGGCGGGCAGCGTCCCGGCCAGCAGCAACGTCCCGTCGACCCGCCACACGACGCGGTCGGCGTAGGGCTGCGGGACGCGGTCGTGCACCACCAGATGCCCGGCGGCGGTGCCCGCGGCGACCAGCTCCCGGCCCCGCACCGGCGGCAGCGCGAGGGGCGCCAGCGTGGGCGAACAGGCGATGAGGGCGGTGGCGCCGCCAGGGAGGGCGAGGGCGGCTTCCCAGGTGCTGGAGTGGGCCGGGGCGTGGGGTGCGGTGTCCCCGGGGGCGCCGTGGTGTGAGCCGCCGTCGTCCGGTACGGGACGGGCGGCTGCGAGCGCGTCGGGCAGGACCCGGACGGTGTGTCCGGGGGC
>NZ_VKJP01000168.1 GCF_007280575.1 Streptomyces benahoarensis | reverse complement strand
CCCTCACCCCCCGAACACCCGCGACACCACATAAATCCCCAACCCGGCCAGCGCCCCGACCACCGTCCCGTTGATCCGGATGAACTGAAGGTCGCGGCCGATGTGCGCCTCGATCTTCCGGGAGGTCTGTTCCGCGTCCCAGGAGGCGACGGTGTCGGTGATCAGGGCGGTGATCTCGTGCTGATACGTCGTCACGACGTAGACGGCGGCGCCCTCCAGCCAGCCGTCGACCTTGCCCTGGAGCCGTTCGTCGCGGGCGAGGCGCCGCCCCAGGGAGAGCAGGGCCGCGCGGGCCCGCTGCCGCAGTTCGCTGTGCTCGTCCTCCGCCGCCGCGACGATCATCGCGCGGACCGAGCCCCAGGCGGACGCGATGAGGTCCTGCACCTCGCCACGGCCCAGCACCTCGGACTTGAGACGTTCGACGCGGGCCCGGGTGTCCGGATCGGTGCGCAGGTCGGTGGCGAAGTCGGTGAGGAAGCGGTCCAGCGCGCCGCGCGCCGGGTGCTCGGGCATGTCGCGCATCTCGGTGACGAAGCGCAGCAGCTCCTTGTAGACCCGGTCGCCCACCTTCCGGTCGACGAACCGCGGCGTCCAGCCGGGCGCGCCTCCGGAGACCGCGCTCATCACCGAGTCACCGTGCAGGACCAGCCAGTCGTGTGCGCGGGCGCACACCAGGTCCACCACCCGCCGGTGGCCGCCGTCCGCGACGACCTTGCCGAGCAGGGCACCGAGCCCCGGCGCGATCTCCTGCGCGTCGGCCCGCCGGGTGATGGCCTCCCCCACGACCGCCTGGACGTCGGCGTCGCGCAGCACGGTCAGCGCGCCGCGCAGCGCGGTGGACAGCTCGGCGGTCACCCGGTCGGCGTTACGGGGCTCCGCCAGCCAGCCGCCGAGGCGGCGGCCGATGCCGACGGAGCGCAGCCGCCGGCGCACCACCTCGTCGGAGAGGAAGTTCTCCCCGACGAACTCGCCGAGGCTCTGCCCCAGTTGGTCCTTCTTGGTGGGGATGATGGCGGTGTGCGGGATGGGCAGCCCCATGGGCCGCTTGAACAGCGCGGTGACCGCGAACCAGTCGGCCAGCGCGCCCACCATGCCCGCCTCGGCGGCCGCGGCGACGTATCCGGCCCAGCCCCCGGCACCGGCCGCCCCGGCCCATTTCGCCAGGACGTAGATCAGCGCGACCACCAGCAGCAGGCCGGTGGCGAGCGTCTTCATCCGCCGTACGGCCCGACGTCTGTCCTGGTCGGCGGCGGTCCCCGGGCCGGTGCCGCCCGGCTGGGCCGCGTGCGGCACCGACGTCGTCTGCGTGCGTTCCATCCACTCCACCGTTCCCGAATCCCGCGGTGCGGCGCACCACGGACCGGCCGCGCCGCGCCGGGTCCCGGCCGCGGGAGGCCGCGTGGGTCAACTGTGACCCACCCATGGAACGAACCACGAGTCCCGCGCGTCCGGACCAGGAGGGGGCGCGCAAAGGGCGGCGGGCGCCCCCCGAATCCGCCGTGGGATCATGGCGGGACCGATCGGACCGCAACGGTGCCGCTGATCGCCGGACGTCCAGGTCCGCCGCCCTCCGCCCGGCGGAGGCGCGGCAGCCGACGCGCCCGGCAGCCCCTGCCCGCCCGGAGCCCGCGGCTCCGCCGTCCCAGGAGATCCGCCCCGCATGAACAAAAGTGTGGGCTACGCCCTGCTCGCCGGTCTGGCGGCCGTGGTGGTGCTCGTCTCGACCGCCATCTTCGTCGGCTTCGGCGGCACCGGCGGGTCCTGGGGCAACAACGCCACGCACCAGCCCCGCGACCCGGCGGCGCCCGCCGTCTCCGGTCAGTGGGTCGGTACGTGGTCCGCGGCGGCCGCGGCGGCCGAGCCGGGCACCCTGGACGGCTACGCGGGCATGTCGATCCGCAACGTCGTGCACAGCAGCGTCGGCGGCTCCAGCGCCCGCATCCAGCTGTCGAACCTCTACGGCACCCGCCCGCTGCCGGTCAGCCACGCCTCCCTGGCGCTCGCCGCGGCGCCCAGCGACCCGACGGCCGCGCCCGGCACGATGCGGCGCCTCGCCTTCGGCGGCCGCTCGGCGGTGACCATCCCGGCGGGCGGCGCGGTCACCAGCGACCCGGTCCGGCTGGCCGTCCCGCAGGACGCGGACCTGCTGGTCACCACGTACTCCCCGTCACCGTCCGGCCCCGCCACGTACCACCCGTACGCCCGGCAGACGTCATATCTGGCGCGCGGCGACCGTACGGAGGACACGACGGGCGCGGCGTACACGGAGCAGAGCCCGTACTGGCGGTATCTGACGGGCGTCGACGTGTGGAGCACCGAGGCGCACGGCGCGGTCGTGGTCATCGGCGACTCGATCACCGACGGCATCACCTCCACCGCGGGCGCCAACCACCGCTGGACGGACTTCCTCGCCGCCCGCCTGCGCACCGAGCCGGGCGCGCCCCGCTACGGCGTCCTCAACCAGGGCATCAGCGGCAACCGCCTGCTGGTCAACGGCTCCCGTTTCTCCCCCAACAACGGCCCCAGTGTGCTGTCCCGCCTCGACCGGGACGCGCTCTCGCGCAGCGGCGTGAAGGCGGTCCTGGTGGAGATCGGCATCAACGACCTGCTCAAGACGCCGCGCCAGTACGACCCGGAGAAGATCCTCGCCGGGATGCGGCAGATCGTCAGCGACGCCCACGCCCGCGGCCTGCGGGTGACCGGCGGCACGCTCACCCCGTTCAGCGGCCACCGCGGCTACACCGCCGAGCTCGACGCGGTCCGCCGCACGGTCAACGCGACCATCCGCTCCGGCGCCGTCTTCGACGAGGTCGTCGACTTCGACAAGACCCTCCGCGACCCGTGGTCCCCCGAACGCCTCCGCCCGTCGTACGACTCCGGCGACCACCTCCACCCCAGCGACGCGGGCTACCGGGCGATGGCCGATGCGGTGAACCTGGAGCATCTGCGACGGGCGGCACCGGCGTCGCTCTGAGGCGCCGCCGGGCGCGGCGCGAGCCCGCTGAAAACGGAACGAGAGCCCCGCCCGGCCTCCCGGGCGGGGCTCTTCTTCAGCTTCCCGGCATGTCTACCCCCCAACGCGAATACCGGCGGGCTCCCGTGGACCCGACGTCTGCGACCGCCCTACCGTCGTCCTGGCTGCGGGGAAGGGCCCTGCAGCGAGGAGGGGAATCATGGCGAGGCGACTGCCCGTGCTCTTGGATGGTGAGGACTGGCGTCGGTTCTTCGACGCCTTCGCGCACGAGGCATGGCGGTTCGAGGCGCAGCCCACGTACACCATGCCCAAGGAGCAGGAGAACGTCGCCCGCTTCCTGCGGGGCGAGGAGAAACCCGCCGGCCACAACGCCCGCCGGCAGACGGCAGGCCGGAACTGGTCCAGCGGTACCGGGAGGTGGCAGCGGAGTTCCCCGTCGTGGATCTGCCGCCGCTGGAGACGGCGCACTGGCTGATCAAGCCGGGCGCCCTGGTGCGCGGCACCTGGGACGAGCCGGCGGCGGCCGACTGGCTCGGGGATCGGCTCGCCGCGTACGCGTCCCGGTTCGCCGCGGAGCCGGACCGCGACCGTGGGCGGCCGGCGGCGCTGGCCCGCTGCGCCGCCGCCCGGCTCGGGTGGGGCGGTGATGTCTCCCACGGCTTCTCCCTCGAACGCCCGGCGTTCTTGTCCCTGGCGCTGGTGTGCTGCTCCCCGAACCGCGCGCTGCCGGAGCTGGACTGCCCCTTGGGTCAAGGACTGTCCGGGGAGTCAGGGCGTCCGCCCATCTCCCGGTGGAGTTCCAGGAGGTAGGGGTGGTCCAGGCAGGCGTCCTCGACGCGGCCCCGGGCGTCGGTGAGGAGCCAGTCCAGCAGCTCCGGGGTCGCGTGGTACTCACGGTAGAAGCCCAGGTGCAGGTCGGTGATCTCGTACTCGAACATCACATCGTCGATGAGGTCGGCGAGGTGGGCGTCGGCGGCCGGGGTGCGGGTGGCGGTCCACGCGTCCAGCCAGGGGCGCAGGGTGTGGGTGGCGACGGTGATGAGGCTGAGGGTCTCCCTGATGCGCACGGGGCTGGGATGGGTGTGCAAAGTGTCCCGCCACCAGGCCGACCAGACGTCGCGGAGGGCATCGGCCAGGGGCTTGTCCCACGTGGTCCAGGACGCCTCCAGCAAGCGGGTGGCGATGAGGTCCTCGTCGACGTGGAACTCACCGGTGACGACGGGGCGGATGATGCGCGGGGTCAGCCGACGGTAGAGGCGGGGGAAGTCGTCCCAGTGGCTGGGCACCTCCTGGGCGACGGAGGAGACCATGTCGTCGGATATCAGGTGCAGCGGTCCGGAGAGTTCGGCGAGGCCCCGCTCGCCGTAGCAGTACGTGCACCCGTCGACGGGGAAGGGCTCTTCGCGGGCGAACGCGCGGTCCAGCGCGTCGAGCGCGGTCATGAGGTGCTGCCGGTGAGGAGACATGTGCGGCCTGCCGGGGACTCCGTCCGGGCGACCGGCGAAGAGCGCAGAGTATCAGCGTGGCCTCCCTGACCGTTGGCCTTTTCCGGGCCGTCCGGTCCGGACCGGACCGTCCGGACCGCGCCTCGTGACCGGCGCGGCTCGGACGGCATATGCGCCCCTACGGGTGGTAGATCTCCTGCATGGCGGTGATCTTGCCGTGCGCGTCGGCGCGGAGGGCGAAGTGCGGGGTGTTGGTGAGCTTGTGCTTCGTCAGCCATTCCGGGGTGACCTTCACGGCGGTGTTGCCCTTGAAGACCGTGACGGTGGCGCCCCGCGCGAAGCCGAACGACCGGGCCGCCCCGGTCGGGGTGTAGACGACCTCCTCGTCGTTGGCCGCGTTGTACTTGCACGTCTCCGGGGTCACGCGCACGACGGTCTTGCCGCCGGTGTTCTTGGCGGCGTTCAGCTTGAGGAAGTGCCGGTACCCCGTGGGCGGGTGGCACGGCTTCCAGACCGTGGCCCGGACGGACGCAGGCGAGGCTGGTGCCGCATGCGGGGCGGCCACGGCGGCGCCGGACACGGTGGCGACGAGGGCGGCGGCGGAGGCGAGGACGGCGGCGCCGGAGACATAACGGTGGTTCATGAGCATCCTCTGGTGCGAAGAGCTGAAGTCTGCTGACGCCCGGTGAGAGGCCCCTCCGCGGCGTTGCGTTGCACCGCGCTACCCCTATATCGGGACGGATCTCGGCCCCTCCCGGAAACGGCGCCCGCAGCCGGGCGGAAATCCCTTCACGTCACGGCGGCGCAGCCGCGAAACTCACCCCATGACCACAGACTTCACCGTGCGCCCGGCCCGCCCCGCCGATGCGCGTCCCTTGGCCGAACTGTGCTGGAGGTTCCAGCAGGAGGACCACGCAGGGCAGCCACCGGACCCGGACCGCCCCCTGGAAGAAGCCGAACACTGGATCCGGCACCGGCTCGGCGACGGCCGCTGGCTGGTCTGGGTCGCGGAGACCGGCGGGGAACTCTGCGGCCACCGGAGCGGTGGCCGCCTGCTCGCGGTGGCGGCCACCGGGCATCGCCGGGGCGCGTCAGGGGCGGCGGCGCCGACGCGTCAGTTCTGGTTGACCGGCCAGACGGCCGCCGGATCGCAGCGGTCCGGGCACGCCAGCAGGTAGACCTCGTTGCCCAGGAACAGCCAGTAGGTGTCGGCCCTGACGCTGTAGGGCTGTTCCGGCAGGCCGGGGTGGACGGCGAAGTCCATGCCCTCGGGAACCTGGCAGACGTACACCAGGTCCGCGCCGCACGCGCACGTGTACTCCTCGGGCTCCTGCACCCAGGACGGGTTGCCGCCCACCTTGAAGGTCTGGGCCCCGCCGCCCTCCTCGTCGGAGGTGTCCGCGAAAGGCCGCAGAGCCAGCGGCAGCGCACACACGGACGGTTCGGCTTCCGGGGACGGCAGCGCCGCACCGCTCTGTATCAGTACACGCCAGAACGGCGCCGGGTAGGGCGGCTGCGGAGCGTCCCAGTACTTCGGTACGAGCCGGCCGTCGGCGAGCTGGGGTTCGGACGCATCGTTGTGCGCCCGGCAGTGAAAGACCAGGAGGTGGTCTCCGCCGAAAGGCTCCACGTCCCCGGGGATGTCGAACTGGAAGAACAGCGTCATCCGCTCACCGCAGAAGCACTCAGGCCACTCCTGGCCCCGGTCGAGGAAGGGCCGGCCTCCCACCGAGTTCCGTGCCGGACGGACCATCGGTTCGGTTCCGACCTCGACCGCGTAAGCAGGCAGCACCGTCCGCATCCTCTCGTATGACGTTCGAACGTCCGCTCAGGCTATAGCTCCCCTGTGACAGCCGGTCGTGGGTGGGATGACCTCGATGTGCTTGATCTGGCTGTGTGATCGCAGCGCGGCCAGGTCGGCGCCCCTTCCTGCCGATGTCAGACCTCCGTGGAGACCGTGATGAGGATCAGGCCCGAGAGTCCCGTCACTGCCCGGATCGCGTCCGCGAACACCTCCGTCGTCCACGCGGACACGGTGACCGTCAGCGCGGCCGCGGCGGACGGGCGAGGGCGAACCAGTCCGCCACCTCGGCGAGTTCGATGCGGGCGTCCCCGGCGCGGTGCAGCGGTACGAGGGCGCTGGTGCCGGTGAGGCGGACGGTGCCGACGCGGCGCAGTGCGTCCGGCGAAGAGGCCGGGGCCCTCGACCTGCCGCCGCAGCCGCACGGAATACGGGCCGTACTCACCGATCGGCAAGCACGGCCCGCTGAACTCCCTTTCCTCATCCGCCGGTTGCCGGACTGTCGGGCCAGGAGATCGCCCCCAGGCCTCGCCGCGAAGGCGCATCCCGCAGGGTGGTCACGACGCGATGCGGGCGCTACATGTTGCCGCCCCGGTGTTCAGGTCCGGCCAGGAACGAGGGAGGGTGCGGCAGCGGCTTTCCGAGCCCGCCGCCGCACATCGGACCAGCTCAGGCCCGGAATTCGTCCGGTCACCTGGGTGCAGGCGCCGCCCGGGGGTATTCGTGAACGAAGCCCCGCCCGGCCTCCAACTCAGGAGCCGGGGGGCTTTCGTCGTACTCGGGAGCGCCAGGCGGGGCCTACAAAGCCGGCAGTCCGGAGCCCGGGCACATGTCGCGGCCGTCCGGGGGTTGATGGGGAGTGGTGGGTGCTCCCGACTCGGAGCCGACCGTCTTGCCGCTGCCTTCACACTGTGCGAGGTCCAAATGCTGCACTCAGACCTCCAATGAGGGTCCGTACCATGTCTGCTGGTCCGTGCTCTGTCCCGGGCGCAGGAGGTGTGCGACGGCGACGTGCATGATGCCTTCGCTGTGGAACATGACGGTGACACCGGCGTGCTCCGGTGTGCTGCCGTCACGCTGCGACCAGGCGTTGAGGCTCTTGATCTCCCGTGACCCGCTGGAGGCGTAGAGCGCCAGGAGCCACGCTTCCAGGTCCTGCACCTTGATCTTGCCGCCCTGCCCGAAGCCGTCGGGGAACGCGACGGGCTCGATGGCCTCCTCCCCTTCCACCGGCGCCTCGGCCTGGTCGTAGTTCTCACCTACGGGAGCCGTGACGGGATGGTGCAGATACGCCGTGGCACCGCTGGCGAACTGGATCGCCTCGCCCGAGAAATCGGGGGCGGCCGTGAATCCGGCGTCCCCGAAGGTCTGCGCTCCCTTGACCGCGGGATGTGCGGCCTTGGTGATCAGGCCGATCGTGAACTGCTGGAATCGAGCAGGGCGCATGGCGGGTCTTTCTCCTTCTCGGCGGACCGACCACTTTTCCACGGGAGAGGGGCCGTGGGCGGCGGTCCGCCGCACGTTCACCCCCACGCGGAAGACTGGAACGGGCCCCCGGCGGCCTGCCTCAGGCGCGGAACTCGTCCGCCTTCACGCCCGCGACGAAGGACGCGAACGCGGTGGCCGGAACGCTCAGCGCCGGACCGTCCGGGTCCTTCGAGTCACGGACCGGGACGACGCCACGCGAGGCGACGAGGACGGCGGTCACCTCGATGCACTGGCCGCCGTTGTCGCTGTACGAGGACTTGAACCAGCGGTCGGCGGCGATCTCGACGCAGGCGCCGCCGTTGCTGCTGTACGAGGACTTGAACCAGCGGAGGGATTCGGTCGTCACGGCATACCCTTTCGCAGTTTGTCGGCACGCTCATGGATCCGTCCGAGCGTAGGGCCCCGGCGGCGGCACGGCGAGAGGGCAGAAAAAGCCCCGCCCGGCCTCCAACGCGGAGGAACGGACGGGGCTTTCGCCGTACGCGGACCAGCTCAGGCGCGGAACTCGTCCGCCTTGACGCCCGCGACGAAGGACGCGAAGGCGGTGGCGTCGACGCTCAGCGCCGGGCCCTGCGGGTCCTTCGAGTCGCGGACGGGGACGACGCCGCGCGAGGCCACGAAGTTGGCGGCGACCTCAATGCAGGCGCCGCCGTTATTGCTGTACGAGGACTTGAACCAGCGGGGGGATTCGGTCGTCACGGGGAGCCCTTTCGCAACTGCTTGATCATGGCCACGGATTCCGCCTGGGACGGCGCTTCGGCCTGTAGTTGATGGTAGGCCGTCAGCAGGGGCAGCACGAATGTGATGTCCCGTTCAAGATGCCCTCGTTGAGTGGACTCCGCGTACGACATGAGCGAGCGGTCGGGCTGCGTCAGTATGTAGACCGGCAGGTCGAAGGTGCGGTGCGTCCCCATGTCGAACGGCGCCACCTGAACCACGGTGTGGGACAGCTCGGCGAATTCGAGCACCCGGTCCAGTTGGGCGTTCATGACTTTCGCCCCGCCCACAGGTCGCCGTACGCAGCCCTCGTCCAGCACGACGAAGACCAGCGGCGGAGGCGTCCGCAGGAGGGCCGCCTGCCGCTCCGCGACGAGTGCGACCCGTTCCTCCGCCTGTTCCTCCGTGATCGCTCCGCGCTTCACGGCGCTCTCCGCCAGCGCCGTCGCATACTCCGGCGTCTGAAGGAGTCCCGGTATCACCCCGACCTCGTACAGACGGATCTCCGCCGCCTGTGCCTCGTGCTCGACGAACTGCGGGAAGCCCTCCAGCAGGCCCGAGTGTTGGAGCTTCCGCCACGCGCGTTCGAATTCTTCTCCGGTGCCCAGCGCTACGTCCGCCCGCCGGGCGAGCGGAAGAGTCGGACGTTTGCGGCCAGTTTCGACCGCCGAGATATGCGTGCCGGAATATCCCATCCGCTCGGCCAATTCCTCCTGCTTCCAGCCGCGTTCCTCACGCGACGTGCGCAGACGTGCCCCGAACGCCGCCTCCGGCGAGCTGTCCGGGTCCAACTCCTTGCGATTCAAGGGTAGATCACCAACTTTCCCCCCCTCACACACGTTGAACGACGCCTCCAACGTAGGTCACGCTGCACCCCCCTGGTAGTGGAATGACTACAGAGAGGAACGATCGTGTCTGTCGAACGTGGGTCCGAGGAGCGCGATCAGGTCCCTTACCGGCCGGAGGTCGGTGAGCTGGTCGCGGACGCCGACCGCCGCTGTCTCGGCGTCGTCAAAGGGGAGTTGTGCGGGGCGTGGTCCCTGCGGTCGCTGACGGGCGGCGTGGAGTGGGTCGCCGATGCCGCGTACATCCGCCGCGCGTCCCGCGCCGAGCGGCTGATCGCGGGGATCACGCTGGTCAACGCGCGCAGCCGGGGAGAGATCCTGTGACCGGCTATCTCGCCGAAGTGCGCCTGGAAACCCGGCCGTCGGGGCCCGGCGAGGGCGCCACGTACACCGTCTGCGCGCTGTGGACCGTCTCCCCCGTCCTGGCCGTGCGGTGGCTGCGCGGGCAGGCGCTGCGGCTGGCGGAACGGGTCGGGTCCGAGCCGGTGCGGTCGCCGTGGGCCTGGCTGACGCGCGGGGCGGCGGACGTACCGGATCATGCCGCGAAGGTGCGGGCGTGGGCGTGGGACGCGGGTGAGGAGCGGGCCGCGCGCGAGCACATCAAGCGCGGGCATGCGCTGTTCGTCACCCTCCCGGAGGCCGAGCGCACCCACACGCTGAGCATCTGGCCGGGTCAGCCGCCCGGCGAGGCGGGTCAGCCGCCACCGGAACCGTTCCGGCACCGCATCGGCGGACTCAGCCACCCGCTCCACGTCCTCGCCGAAGACCCATGGAGGTAGCCGTGACCGACCAGCCCACGCGCGAGGACGCACCCCGCTCCTGCACCGTCGGCGAGGACGTCCTACGGGTCCATGAACTCGTCGGCGCCGACGACCCCCGGCCCAAATGCGGCGCCGGGGAGGGCGAGACCGTCGACGAATGGCTGCGGGCGGTCAACTGCCCGGAGTGCCGGTAGCGGGAGGAGCGTTCCGTCGGATCAGGAGTGGGCCGATTCCCTGGCGCCGCGACCGTCGCGGCCATACACCTCCGACTTCATTCATGATCCGTCCATGATCCGTCGGACAGTTCTCGGCCACGAGATGGTCAACCGGCCGCCGCCCTGGCCTTCTTGTGGGCTATAGCGTTTCCGGCCTCCTGATGCGCTTGGGGGCGGCCCGCCTTCCCTATATTCAGAAGGGGTGAAAATTACCAAACGGCGATTTTTGGATGATCTCGGAATTCAACCTGGATACCCGATCGTTTAGGTGTCTCTGTCGGGCAGCAGGTTCCCTTTGCACCGTTCGAGGCGAAGGGACACGAACATGACTGACTGGCAGCAAGTCTCCGGTGGTCTCACGACGATCTCGGTGGGGTCCAGGACGCACGTGTGGGGGGTGAACTCCCTGGGGCAGATGTACCGGTACACCGGATACGACTCCAACCCCTGGACCGGGATCCCCGGTAACGCCGTAGACATCGGGGTGGCCGCCGACGGCACCGTCTGGCACGTCAACTCCGGCGGCGGAATCTACCGCTACACCGGAGACCAAGGCTCCACCCCCTGGGTCAACATCTCCGGCGGCCTCACCCGCATCTCCGTCGGATCCAGAACCCACGTATGGGGAGTGAACTCCCTCGGCCAGATGTACCGCTACACCGGATACGACTCCAACCCCTGGACCGGCATCCCCGGCAAAGCCGTAGACATCGGAGTCGCCGCCGACGGCACCGTCTGGCACGTCAACGCCGACGGCGGAATCTACCGCTACACCGGAGACCAGCCGAGCTGACCTCAGTCAGCAAGCCCGAGAGGCCCTGCCGGGACCGCACGGGCCTCTCGCCCCCTTCCACTGGGCAATGTCACCGCGCACCGATCCCTCTACGGCTACGCGAGTGACCCACCGAACGACACGCCTAGGGTCTGTCGGGCTCGTCCTCACCTTCCTGTCCTGCCCGGACCGCCCGCCGCCGCTGCGCGAGCCGCTCCCACGACCACGCGGTCCACGGATGTTCCGGGCCGAGCACCCGCGCCCGGGCATCGGCCACCCCTTCGGCCTGCGCCACCGCTTCGTCGGAAAGTCCGATCTCGCCGAGGGCTCGGCTCAGCAAGGAGCGGCCGGCGAGGGTCTTGGGGTGGTCCGGTCCGTAGCGGCGCTCGAAGGCGGCCACCACGCCGCGGACCAGGGGCAGGGCCCGGTGCTGCTGGCCGCTGACGATCAGGGCGAAGGCGTAGTTCAGCTCGGCGGCCAAGGTGATCGGATGCCCGGGGCCGACCGCGGTGCGGCAGTCCGCCAGCAGCTCGGGTCCGGTGACCGGGTCCAGCTCCGGGCCGACCATGAACTCCAGCAGGTAGGTCCGCGCGATGAGCGTGGACGGATGGGCTGCGCCCAGCGTGGCGGTCCGGCCCTCGACGGCCCGCCGCAACAGCGACACCGCCTCGGCCCTCGGTCGGCCCATTCATCGGCGCATGCTCCTCACGCTGCCGCGCTCAGGCGGCATATCAGCGGACGGCGGGCGGTCCGAGCGGGGCGATCTCCCGCTCGAAGAACTCCGAGAATTCCTCGCCCTTGCGGTAAAGGGACTCGAATTCGGCGACCGTCGTCGCGATCTGCTCGGGATCGAGAAACCGGCGCGCGCCCGCACCCTTCAGCTCCTCGTCGTAAATCACCGCGTACATCACCGAATTCCCGAGGGCGACGATCTCGGGCAGCGGCCCGTCCTGCTCCAGGTCGGCAATCTCCCGGGCGTCCAGCACCCGGATCTCCTCGCCCAGCTCCGACCGGAGCCGGAAGGAATTCATCTCCCACTGGAGATACGGGGTCACGGGGAATTCGACGATACGAAGCCGCCGGAACGACAGGCCACGTCGGGCGCAATCCTGGAAGTACGCGGCAAGGGGGGCCCGCTTGGCTTCGATCAGCCGCAACGCGCCCGCCCAGTCCCCGGCGGCGAAGGCGTCCCAGCTCGGAGACCCATGCTCCTTGAACGTCTGACCGCGCTCGATCTTGGCGAGGAACGGGATGTCGCTCTCGTGGAACCGGCCGAAGTCGGCGAGATACTCCGGCCTCTTGAGGATCTCGCCGGCACCGTCACGGAAGCACTCAAACAAGAGGAATGTCCCCCTTCGCCGCGATGAGCATGCTGCGGGGGATGACCACGAGGCGTTCGTCCGGGCTGAAGACCGATTCACCCGGACGCCTCTTGAATTTCGTTCCCGGTTCCGCTTCCCACGACCTGTTCATGACGCCACCCCTCTACCGCCTCGTTTCTCCAAATGTAGCGATGACATTCGTTCAAGCGCCTTACAGGATAAGGAATTTGTCCTGATCGAGTGAAGAATGCGAGGTTGTGCGGCTGGGACGAGGACTCCCTGCCCCTCACGCCCCCGCCACCGGCGC
>NZ_VKJP01000167.1 GCF_007280575.1 Streptomyces benahoarensis | reverse complement strand
GGTGGGCTCAGGGGGAGAGGGAGAGACATCAAAGACGAAGCGCCCCACGACCCCGGCGACGTGAACGACTGGGATCCCGCCTCGCCCGCCGAGGTGGCCGCCGCATTCGACGGCCAAGGCTGCCGCTGGTGGGTGGCCGGGGGTTTCGCGATCGAGTGGGCGGTGGGCCGACGGTTCCGTGACCACGCCGACGAACGGACCGGGCGCGGGTGCCCGTACGGGCGGGCCGTGCGGGCGCCGCGGGCCGGTCAGGCCCGGGGAAAACGGGCCTGAAGGGCCCAGATGGCGGGGTTGTCGGCGAGGCCGTCGTGCATGTCGCCGAGGTCGGCGATCAGGTCGTGCAGGAAGTCGCGGGCCTCGCGGCGCAGGGCGCCGTGGTTGAGGACGAGCGGCGGTTCGTCCGTCGTCATCCAGTCGGCGGTGACCTCCACCCAGCCGAAACGCCGCTCGAAGAGCATCCGGTCCGCGGACTCCGTGAAGTCCAGCTCGGCGCGGACCGGCCGGGCCGACCTGTTGCCCCGCGGATCGGTGTCCAGCTTCTCGACGATGTCGCACAGCGCCCACGCGAAGTCGAGCACCGGCACCCAGCCCCAGGCCGTGGACACCTCACGGTCCTCCCGGGTGTCGGCGAGGTAGACGTCACCGCAGAAGAGGTCGTGCCGCAGGGTGTGGACATCCGCCGTCCGGTAGTCGGTCTGGGGCGGGTCCGGAAAGCGGCGGGAGAGCGAGTAGCCGAGGTCGATCACGGTGCCGATGGTGTCATGGCCGGAGGGCAGCCGACGGCGGGGAGGCCGGGGCGGGCACCGCTACGGCAACGTCAGGATGCGCGGCCCGTCCTCCGTGATGGCCACGGTGTGCTCGAAGTGGGCGGCGCGGCTGCCGTCCTTGGTGCGGAGGGTCCAGCCATCGGGGTCGGTGACGTAGGTGTCGCTGCCTCCGGCGATGAACATCGGCTCGATGGCGAGGACCAGGCCGTGGCGGAGGGGGAAGCCGCGGCCGGGGCGGCCCTCGTTGGGGACGGGCGGGTCCTCGTGCATACGGCGGCCGATGCCGTGGCCGCCGAAGCCGTCCAGGATGCCGTAACCGGCCGCCCGGCCGACGCTGCCGATGGCGTGCGCGATATCGCCGATCCGCCCGCCGGGCACCGCCGCGGCGATGCCCGCCTCAAGGGCCCGGCGGGTGGTGTCGAGCAGGTGCTGGTCCTCGGGGCGGGGCGTGCCGACGGTGAAGGTGACGGCGGCGTCGCCCGCCCAGCCGTCGACGAGGGCGCCGCAGTCGACACCGACCACGTCGCCGTCGTGCAGCCGGGTGTCGTCCGGGATGCCGTGCACGATCGCGTCGTTGACGGATGCGCAGATCACGGCCGGGAACGGGGTCGGGGCGAAGGAAGGCCGGTAGCCGAGGAAGGGGGAGGTGGCCCCGGCGTCGTGCAGGACGGTGCGGGCGGCTTCGTCCAGTTCCCGTACCCGTACGCCGGGAGCTGCGGCCGCGCGGGCGGCGGCCAGCGCGTCGGCGACGACCCGCCCGGCCACGCGCATCGCGTCCAGTGCCGCATCGGTTTTGATCTCGACCATGGTGTGACGCCTTTCGTGGTGATTCGCGCGCCGGAACCGCCGACGCCGCGTACCGGACGCGCTCCCGGGGGCCGGGGCGCGGGGTCCGGAGCCCGAGATCCGACGCACGGGACGGGGAGCCCTGAGTCGGAAGCCCCAGGCGCGGCGATACGCAGCCGAGCGATACCGGAGCGGTATTTCTTTACCGGTATTTCTTTACCGGTATTAGTATCACGTCCATGGTCCGGACTCCACTGACTCCCTGGGAACGCGAGCGCGGCGAGCGGCTCGGCACGTTGCTGCGTGCGGCGCGCGGTGATCGCAGCATGGTCGAGGTCGCGGCGGTGGCCGGGCTGTCGGCCGAGACGCTGCGCAAGATCGAGACCGGGCGGGTGCCGACGCCTGCGTTCTTCACGATCGCCGCGCTGGCCGACACGCTCGGCCTGTCGATGGAAGCCGTCGCCCGCGCGGCCATGCCCGAGGGTGCCCGGGACGGCGAGGCGACATCGGCGCCGCCCTCGGATCCCCTGGCTTCTTCGTCGGTCTCTTCGCCCCTGTCGCGGAGGGTCGCCCATCACGGGCCCGCAGCCGCATAGGGGAGAGGGAAAGCAGGGGGGAGGCGGGCCTTATCCGGCCGACGGGTCTCCGGGCCCGCCGCCCCGGGCCATCCGGATGTTGGGCAGGCGGTCGCGCCAGAGGTGGTGTGCGCCGGTGGGGGCGAAGCCGTGGCGGCGGTAGAAGCGGATGGCGCGGTCGTTGGAGGACGTCACCCAGAGGCGCATCGGCGCGTCACCGGCCCAGGTGAGGAAGGCGTCCATCAGACGGCCGCCGATCCTCAGGCCCTGCGCACGGCGCAGTACGTACATCGGCCCGAGAGTGACGCTCTCCGACGACGGGCCGGGCGGGGCAGGGTTCGCCGCCGCCTCAGGGGCGGCAGCGTCTTCGCGTAGACCGCACAGGACGGCGGCCAAGGCGCCATCGGGCGCGCGGGCGACGTGACAGAAGGCGAGGTGCGGATGGTGCGACGCCTTGTCGAGGAAGGTGCGCCACCTGGCGGCTCCCTCGTCCGTCAGCAGGTCGCCGCGTTGCTCCCGGATCCCTCGCTCATCGATTCCGGGCGCTGCGCCCGGATAGGTCTCCAACCAGGCCACGAACTGCATCCGGGCGAGCGCCGGGGCATCCTCGGGGCGGCCCGGCCCGAGGGGATGAACGGGCGCCCGGCGTGCAGGCGTCGGGCGCGGCGGCAGGCCGGAGCCGAGTGGGGCCGGCCCGCCGCCGTCAGGCATGTCAGACGTTGACGCCGAAGTCCTGGGCGATGCCCGCGAGGCCGGAGGCGTAACCCTGGCCCACGGCACGGAACTTCCACTCGGCGCCGTTGCGGTACAGCTCGCCGAAGACCATGGCGGTCTCGGTGGCCGCGTCCTCGCTCAGGTCGTAGCGGGCGACCTCGGCGCCACCGGCCTGGTTGATGACGCGGATGAAGGCGTTCCGCACCTGGCCGAAGTTCTGGCTGCGGCTCTCCGCGTCGTAGATCGAGACCGGGAAGACGATCTTGTCGACGTCGGCGGGCAGCGCGGCGAGGTTGACGTTGATGGACTCGTCGTCGCCCTCGCCCTCGCCGGTGGTGTTGTCGCCGGTGTGGACGATGGACTGGTCCGGCGTCGCCTTGTTGTTGAAGAAGACGAAGTGGGCGTCCGAGTAGACCTTGCCGCTCGGGTTGACCGCGATGGCGCTGGCGTCGAGGTCGAAGTCGGTGCCGGTGGTGGTGCGGATGTCCCAGCCGAGGCCGACCGTGACGGCGGTGAGACCGGGTGCCTCCTTGGTCAGCGAGACGTTGCCGCCCTTGGACAGGCTTACAGCCATGGGATGTCCCTTTCCCTCGTGGAGTGCATCGGGCTCCGTACTGCGGACGAAGCTACCGTTTCCTCACTCAACGCGAGCGGGGGGCCGCGAGGTTCCAGCTCCCTTTACTTTCTTTGCGATGGGTTTCCGGTGGTGGGCGGGGTGCGTCCGGACGGGCCGGTGCGCGCGGGCTCCGGGCGTGGCGCGCGGGGGCTTCCGGAACGGCCCACGGCGAAATGCGGGTGACCAAGGCCGCGGAACGCGGGACCATAGGGGTATGTCCGGGCCCCATGTCATCCGCGGTGCGGTCGTTCTTCCCGAGGCCGAACTCGTCTGGCGTTTCTCGCGGTCCTCGGGTCCGGGCGGCCAGCACGTCAACACCAGCGACAGTCAGGTCGAGTTGCGCTTCGACCTCGGCCGGACGGAGGCGCTGCCCGAGGTCTGGAAGGAACGCGCCCTGGAGCGGCTGGCGCACCGGCTGACCGACGGGGTGCTCTCCGTGCGCGCCTCCGACCACCGCTCCCAGTGGCGCAACCGCGAGACCGCGGCCGTACGGCTCGCCTCGCTGCTCGCGGAGGCGACCGCGCCGCCGCCCAAGGCGCGGCGGAAGGCGCGCGTCCCCCGCGGCGTCAACGAACGGCGGCTGCGGGAGAAGAAGCAGCGCGGCGACGTCAAGAAGGGACGCTCCGGGCGCGGCTGGGACTGACCGGCCGGGCGCGACGCGGCCCGCGCCGGAGGGCGGCTCAGCCCAGGTGCCGGTACTTCCCGCGGAAGTACGTCAGCGGGCCGTAGTCCTCGCTGGGGGCGACGGCCGTCAGGACGCGGCCGATGACGAGGGTGTGGTCGCCCGCCACGACGCGCTGCTCGGTGCGGCACTCCAGGTTCGCGAGGGCGCCGCCGATGAGCGGGGCGCCGGTCGCTTCGCCGGTTACGTGCGGGATGTCCGCGAAGAGTAGTCGGTCGCTGATGCGGCCCTTCATGGCGAACCGTCCCGCAATGTGGCGCTGACCCTCCGACAGGACTGAAACGGCCCAGAGGGGCTGTTGCGCCAACAGGTCGTCCATCCGGGAGTCGTTGCGAACGCTCACCATCACCAGCGGCGGATCCAGGGACACCGAGACGAACGCGGTGGCGGTCATGCCGACGGCCTCGCCCTGCGGCCCGCCGTCCGGATCGTGCGCGGTGATGAGCACCACGCCGGCGGCGAGGCGGGACAGGGCGGCGCGGAACTCGTCGTGGCTCACCCCACCAGAATGCGGGACCGGACCGCCATCCGGCACGGATGCGAGGCTGACGGTGGTGGCGGGAGCGGTGGGGACGGGGAGGCCGGCGGCTGTGGTGGTGGGGCTTTTCGTGAACACGCCATGAACGCTAGCGCCGGGCCGTACGGTCGCGCATCGGGCCCTGGGACCACCCGCGGCCTAGGTCCGGCGACGGAGGAGGCGCGTTCGAAAGGGGTTCACGGAATTTGCGTTCAGAAAGCGTGGAAGAGGCGATTCCCCATTTCCCTCGGCACTCCTCAACTACACGTCACGGCTTGTGACTTGAGTCACAGCACACGGTAATTGTTGACCCTGTGTACCGAGTGGGCAGCTCACTGTGATTCAGTGGCCGTGGAAACGGACGATAAAGAAGTGTGGAGTTGCTGTCGAGGTCTCAGGGAGAGCGAGCGATGGAGGCCGAGTCGGAGCCGTACGTCCGCCTGGCGACTTTGCGGCAGCTGCACAAGGTGGTCGCCGAGCTGAATACCGCTCGTAGCCTGGCGGACACCTTGCAGACCGTCGCGGACGGGGTGACCACCGGGCTCGGGTTCGAGCTGGCGGCGGTCAATCTCGTACGGCCGGACGGTGATCTGGTGGTGGCCGCGGTCGCCGGGAGCGCGGGCGCCGAGGCGCTGATGGCCGGGCGGGTCGGGTCGCGTGACTCCTGGGAGCGGCGGCTGTCCATGGGGGAGCGCTGGGGCACGCTGTGCTTCGTGCCGTACACCGAGGGCTGGGTGCTGGACGACGACGACGTCCCGCAGTGGCACACCGCCGGGCCCGACCCCAGCTTCAACGGCGAGTGGCACCCCCGGGACCGCCTCTTCGCGCCCATGCACACCTCGCCCGACGGCAGCGGCGAACTGCTCGGCGTGATCTCCGTGGACCGGCCGCGCAACAGCCGCCGCCCCAATGCCTGGAGCCGTGAGGCGCTCCAGGTGTACGCGTTCCAGTCCGCCATAGCGATCAGCAACTCCCGGCTGCGGGCCAACATGCAGCGGGCGCTGGTCCGGCTGGAGCGCGAGCAGCAGGCGCTGCGCGCCAGCGAGGAGTCCTTCCGGCAGGCGTTCGAGTACGCGCCGAGCGGGATGGCCGTCGCCGAGATGGGCGGTGACCAGCACGGACGGCTGCTGCGCACCAACGACGCGCTCTGCCGTCTGCTGGGCCGCCCGGCGTCCGCGATGCGCCGCTACTCCTTCTCCGACCTCGTCCACCCCGAGGACATCGGCACCCTGCTGCGCACCTCCGCCGAGGGGGGCCGCGCGGAGCTGCGGCTGGCCCGGCGGGACGGCACGTACATCTGGGTCTCGCTGCGCAACTCCGTCGTCGCCGACACCGCCGACGGGCCGCGGTTCCTGCTCACCCACGTCGAGGACATCGAGGAGCGCAAGCGGCACGAGCTCCAGCTTGCCCACCGCGCCAGCCACGACGCGCTGACCGGCCTGCCCAACAGCGCCGAGCTGCGGGCCCGCCTCGGCGCCCGGCTGTGCGGACGGGCGCCGGGCAATCCCGCCGACGCGTACGCGGTCTCCGCCGCCGTCTTCGCCGGTGCCGGTGATCCGGCTGCCTACCCGGCGGAGGGCGCCGAGGCGTACGAGGGGCTGGAGGGCATGGAGCAGCGCGTCGGCGGGGCGCTGCCGTACGACCACCATGTGCACACCGTCGCGCCCTCGGACGGCCCGGCGGACGACGGCTCCAAGGGGCTCGCGGTCCTCTTCTGCGACCTCGACGGCTTCAAGTCGATCAACGACCGGTTCGGCCACCACACGGGCGACGCGGTGCTCATCGAGGTCGCCCGGCGGCTGACCAGCGGCGTCCGGGACGGCGACACGGTGGCCCGGCTCGGTGGCGACGAGTTCGTGGTCCTCGCCGACGGTCTGGGCACCGCCGACGCCCAGGATCTGGCCGTACGGCTGCGGAACGCGATCATCCCGCCGATCCGGGTGGACGGCCGCGCGGTACGGGTCGGCGCCAGCTTCGGCATCAGCTGGGCCGGGTGCGGGATGACCGCCGAAGAGGTGCTGCAATCCGCCGACCAGCGGATGTACGTCGAGAAGCGGTCCCGGGCGAAGGCGAACCGCCGGGCCGGGTGACCGCCGGGGCACCCCGGGCCGCCTCGCGCGGCCCTTCCGGGCAGCGTGCGGCGTGCCCTCCGGGCGCCCCGGTGCCGCCGCTGCCGGGCCCTGGACGGGCACACCCGCCGTTCACCGATCCGTAGCGATCTTGTGCCTGAACGGGCCCGGCGTGGTACGGCACGGACGGGGTAGGCTGCGCCGATGCGGCGCGGCGCCGCCGGGGGCTCGGAAAGTGCAGATGCACGCGGAGGACCGCGCGGGCATCCGGACGCGAGACAGATCGCTGGGGAGTGACACGCAATGACGGCCGGCAACACGGGCTCGGACACGCCGGGGAACGACGACCCGTTCGGGTACCTCTACCGCTCGGAAGGCGGCGAGGGCGGCGCGGGCGGCGACGGCGCGACACGGCAGCAGGGCGTGCCGCGGACCTCGTACAACCAGGTCCGCGCGGTCGGTGAGCGGCAGTACGGCGGTGCGTCCCAGCAGTCCGGCCCGGGGCGGCAGAACGCCTCCTACGCGGCGCCGGAGACGCTGCCCGGCGGTGAGCGGGCCCGCACGCCGCAGGCCGGGCCGCCCGCGCCGCCGCAGCGCAACCACAAGGGCCTGTTGATCGGCGCGGTCGCCGTGGTGGGCGTGGTGTGCATAGCGATCGGCATCGCGATGCTGAACAACTCCGGGAAGGGCGCCGACAACAAGGCGCAGCCGAGCGAGACGGTGAGCGCGTCCGAGGAGCCGGAGCACAAGCCCACCGAGAAGCCCAGCAAGACGCCGCTGCCCAAGGACGATGCGGGCAGCCTGAAGCTCGGGGGCACCGCCGCCACCTCCAAGGACATCCCCGGGGCGCGGTCGGCCGGCGGCGTCTACGTGGGCGGGATGAACACCCCCGGCGCGTCGGCGACGTGGACGCTGAACGTCGAGGAGCCCGGTGCGTACAAGATGTGGGTCGGCTACGGCGTGCCGGGCAAGGACCAGAACCTCACGCTGACGGTCAACGACAAGCGGGACCCCCGGCCGCTCAACATGGGCAACTTCGCGAACGCCGAAGAAGGCGCCTGGGACAAGTGGACGAGTACCTGGCAGCGGGTGCCCCTCAACAAGGGCACCAACACCGTCACGCTCTCCTGCGAGGACGGCAACAAGTGCGACGTCAACATCGACCAGCTGTGGCTGGAGAAGAAGATCGCCTGACCGGCGCTTTCCCCAGGGGCTGAGCCGGTCAGCGCCCGGGTGCCGACGGGACGGGAAGTGCCGCCACCGCCACCTCCGGCAGCAGCTCCGCGTAGGTCGCCGCGTCGAACTCCCCGGCGGCCTCGGCCCGTACCGTCGCCGCGGACAGGGCGACCGCGCGGGACAGCCGTTCGGGCCATGACAATCCCTCGACGAGGCCGGAGAGCAGGCCCGCGACCGCGGAGTCACCGGCGCCCGTCGGGTTCCCTGCGATCCGGCGCGGCGGGGCGGCCTGCCAGGCGCCGTCGGCGGTGACCGCGAGCATCCCGTCCGGGCCCAGGGACGCGGCGACGGCGTGCGCGCCGCGGCGGCGGGCCTCGCGGGCGGCGCGCAGCGGTTCGGTGGTGCCGGTGAGCGCGGCGAGTTCGTCGGCGTTGGGCTTGGCGAGGTCGGGGCGGGCGGCGAGGCCGCGGCGGAGCGGTTCGCCGCTGGTGTCCAGCACGACCGGCACCCCGGCGCTGCGCGCGGCGCGGGTCAGGCGGGCGTAGACGTCGACCGGGACGCCCGGCGGCAGACTGCCGCAGAGCGCCACCGCTTGGGCGTCGGCCAGCAGCTCGCGGTAGGTGCCGAGGAAGGTGCGCCACTCGGCGGGGGAGACGACCGGGCCCGGTTCGTTGAGCTGGGTGGTGTCGCCGGTGGCCGCGTCGACGACGGCGACGGTGCGGCGGGTGGCGCCGCCCACCGGGACCAGCGCGTCGGTGACGTCGCTCTCCTGGGTGAGCAGGGCGCGCAGCGCGTCCCCCGTGCCGCCCCCGGCGAACCCGGTGGCGACGGTGCGGTGGCCGAGCGCGGCCAGTACCCGCGCGACGTTCAGCCCTTTGCCGCCGGGGCGTTCGGCCACGTCGGTGACGCGGTGGGTGGCGTGCGGGGTCAGGCGCGGCACCCGGTAGGTCAGGTCGAGGGCGGCGTTGAGCGTGACCGTGAGGATCATGTTTCCCTCCCGCGCCGGGCCCGGTCGGCCGGTGGCCGGGCGGTGGTGGGCCGGGCGGCCACCGCGGCGGCCACCGGGCCGGCAACCGCCCCCGGGCGGCCGCGTACGGACAAGTGCGCGAGCGATCATGCCATCGACCGCGGCGGTTGGCCCAGACCCGGGGCCGCCGCCGGGCCGCCGCCGGGCCTTCGGTGTACGGCGGCGCCCCGGCCCCGCGGTGGGTCAGACGCCGGACGGGCGGACCACCCACGCGCCGTGCCGCATGACGCCCACGACCTCGTACGCGGCGTCCAGAACGACCAGATCGGCGTCCTTGCCGACGGCCAGCGAACCGGTCCGGTCGTCGATACCCAGCAGCCGCGCCGGATTGGCCGAAAGGGCCTGTACGGCCTGGCCGACCGTCAGGCCGTCGACGGTGACGGCGCGGCGGAACGCGCGGTCGAGGGTGAGGGTGGACCCGGCGATGGACCCGGCGGTGGGGCCCTCGGCGATCCGGGCGACGCCGTCGGTGACCGCCACGCCCATCGGGCCGAGGTGGTACATCCCGTCGGACATGCCCGCCGCGCCCATCGCGTCGGTGATGAACGCGACCCGCCCGGCGCCCGCGTCCCGGAAGGCCATCTGGAGGACGGCCGGGTGCAGATGGGTGCCGTCGTTGATCATCTCGACGGTGACCCGCTCGTCCTCCAGCAGCGCCAGGACCGGCCCCGGCGCGCGGTGGGCCAGCGCGGGCATCGCGTTGAAGAGGTGGGTGGCGACTCTCGCCCCGGCGTCGATGGCGTCGCGGGTCGCGTCGTACGTCGAGTCGGTGTGGCCGACGGCGGCGAGGAGCCCCGCGTCGGCGAGCAGCCGTACGGACTCCAGGCCGCCGGGGAGTTCGGGGGCGATGGTCATCATCTTCGTGCGGCCGCGGCCGGCGGCGACGAGCTTGCGGACGTCCGCCGGATCGGGGTCGCGCAGCAGCTCGGGCTGGTGGGCGCCGCAGCGGTGCGGGGAGATGAACGGGCCCTCGAAGTGGATGCCGACGAGGTCGCCCTGTTCGGTGAGTTCGGCGAGGACCGCCGCCTGCCGGGCCAGGTCGTCGAGGTCGCCGGTGACGGTGGAGCCGATCATCGAGGTGGTGCCGTGGCGGCGGTGCGCATCGACGACCCGCAGGCACTCCTCGGGGTCCGCGGACGAGAAGGAACCGCCGCCTCCGCCGTGCAGGTGCATGTCGATGAAGCCGGGCACGACGAGATGGCCCGTCAGATCGGTGTGGCCCGCCGTGGCAGTGCCGGGGCCGTCCGGGGCGGGGTCGCCGGACACCTCGGCGATGCGGCCGTCCGCGACCGTGATCCGGCCGTCCTCGACGACGCCGGACGGGGTCGCGATACGGGCCCCGGCGAGGACGGTGCGCCGGTCACCGGCACGGCCCGCGGATTGTTGCTGTGCCATCAGGCGGATACCTCCGTGGAGAGTAGATCCCAGGCGAGGAGACCCGCGCCCAGGCAGCCGGCGGCGTCCCCCAGAGCCGCCGGGACGATCGAGGGCAGGCGCTGGAACGTCACCCGCGCGCGGACCGCCTCGCGCAGCGGCACGAAGAGCGTGTCGCCCGCCTCCGCGAGCCCGCCGCCGATGATCAGCGTCTGCGGGTCGAGCAGGGTGAGGCCGGTGACCAGGCCGTCGGCGAGGCCGTCCACCGCGTCCTGCCACACCGCGGCGGCGCGCGGATCGCCGGACTCCACGGCCTTCGCCGCGTCCGCCGCGCCCGCCGACGGATCGCCGCACGCCGCGGCCCAGGCGCGGCCGACGGCGGCGGCGGACGCCACCGTCTCCAGACAGCCGTGCTGCCCGCAGCCGCAGAGCCGCCCGCCGGGGCGTACGACGATGTGGCCGATCTCCCCGGCGCTGCCGTGCGCGCCCGTCTCGATGCGGCCCTCGATGCCGATGGCGCCCGCGATGCCGGTGCCCAGCGGGACGAAGAGGAACCGTCCGGCGTCGCGTCCGGCGCCGATGCGGCCCTCGGCGAGCCCGCCGGTGCGGACGTCGTGGCCGAGGGCGACGGGGATGCCGCCCAGCCGCTGGGAGATGAGGTCGCGCAGCGGCAGATCGCGCCAGCCGAGGTTGGCGGAGTAGGCGGCGACGCCGGTCCGTTCGTCGACGATGCCGGGGACCGCGACGCCCGCGGCGGCCGCGGGGGTGCCGAAGCGGGCCCGGCCGATGTCGCGCAGCTCCGCGGCGAAGCCGAGGACGGCCTCGACCACGGCGTCGGTGCCGCGCTCGCGGCCGGTGGGGCGGCGCGCCTCGTAGAGCAGGGTCCCGTCCGCCCCCGCGAGGGCGGCCTTCATTCCGGTGCCGCCCACATCGAGGGCGATGACGTGTCTCACGGGGACAGTTTCGCGCGAGCCGGTCCTAAAGGTCTAGTCCACTCGCGGTGCGGCCTGCCCGTATCCTTGGTGCCACCCCATGGTTCGTTCGCCGTCAGGCCGCAGTGACCTGCGGAGTTCCGTGGCGCCTGCGCAGCGGTGGGGACTGTGGTGCAGACCTCATGTGCGGTGCGTCGCCCCGGGCGCGCGCCGCCGCGACGGCGGAGGACGATCCCCGATGCCGTACGCGGACCCGGTACCACGATCAATCCGGACAAAGGGCGGTAACAGCAGTGCAGCGGCGGTACACGAGCCTGGCGGCGGCGGGAATCGCCACCGCCCTGACCCTCACCCTGAGCGGCTGCGGCGGGGGCCAGGGCGACCGTGTCACCCTCAAGCTGGTCGCCGCGGACTACGGCGACGGCACGGGACCCGGCTCGCGGCAGTACTGGGACCGGCTGACCCGCGCCTTCGAGAAGGAGCACCCCGGCATCAAGGTCGACGTTGACGTCTACAACTGGAAGGACGTCGACAAGAAGGTCGCCGATCTGGTCCGGAAGGGGCACGCCCCCGACCTGGCGCAGATCGGTTCGTACGCCGATTACGCCGCCCAGGGCCAGCTGTACAGCGCCGACGAACTGCTCTCCATCCCCGTCCAGGCCGACCTCCAGCCGACGCTCGCGGAGGCGGGCGAGGTGGGCCGGGTGCAGTACGGCATCCCCTTCGCCGCCAGCACCCGCCGCCTCTTCTACAACAAGAAGCTCTTCGCCCAGGCGGGCATCGCCGAGGCGCCGAAGACCTGGGACGACGTCGCCGAGGACGCCGAGCTGCTGAAGAAGCAGGGCGTGAAGACGCCGTACGCGCTGCCGCTCGGCCCGGAGGAGACCCAGGCCGAATCGCTGAACTGGCTGCTCGGCGGGGGCGGCGGCTACACCGACGACATCGGCAAGTACGCGATCGACTCGCGCGCCAACGTCAAGACCTTCGAGTGGCTGCGGGACGAACTCGTCGACAAGGGGCTGACCGGCGGCGACCCGGCCACCCTCAACCGTGCGGACGCCTTCGCCCGGTTCGCCGACGGCACGGTTGGCATGCTCAACGGCCATCCGGCGCTGATCAAGCAGGCGGAGGCCCACGGCATCGACTACGGCACCGCCGATCTGCCCGGCAAGGACGGCCCGGCCGCGTCGACCCTGGGCGTCTCCGACTGGATGATGGCGTTCCAGCACAACGGCCACCGCACCCAGGTGGGGAAGTTCCTCGACTTCGTCTACCAGGACACCAACGTGCTGAATTTCTCCCGGGACTTCGGCCTGCTGCCGGTCACCACCTCGGCCGCCCAGAAGATGGCCGGCGACCACCGCTTCGGCACGCTCCAGGACTTCGTCGCCCCGCTGCGCGACGCGCAGTTCTACCCCGCGAACAAGACGTCGTGGCCGGAGGTAGCCAAGGCCCTCAAGTCGGAGATGGGCGCGGCGGTCGGCCCCAAGGGCGACCCGTCGAGCATCCTCTCCGACCTCCAGAACATGGCGGAGGCGGCGGATACGGCCGGGGGATGAGCCCCTGGGTGAGGGCCCGGCCCGGGGCCCGGCCGGGGCGCTCGGTTCGGGCGCTCGGCAGGTGACGGCTCCCCGGCCCGGCTGCCGCCCCGGCCCGTCGCCCCCCCCCCGCCCGGCCG
>NZ_VKJP01000166.1 GCF_007280575.1 Streptomyces benahoarensis | reverse complement strand
ATGAGCGTCTCGTGGGCTCGGAGATGGGTATAAGAGACAGCCCATCAGGCCACCCCGCCACCAAGCAGTCCGCCATCCGTCACCCGGCACCCGTCACGGAAAGAGGCCCCATGGCATCGCCCCCTTCACCGCCCCTGCCCGTCCCTCTCCTCCGGCCCGACCGGCCACCGGTCCTCCCCGTCGAGCCCGGCGGCGACCCGGCGCGCTGGGCGGCCCGCCACCGGGACGCCCTGCGCGCCCTCGTCACCGAACACGGCGCCCTCCTCGTCCGCGGCCTCGGGCTGCGCGACGCCGCCGGGACCGCCGCGGTCTTCGCCGCCCTCTCCGACGACCTGATGGCCGAGACCGAGAGCTTCGCGCCCCGCCGGGCCCGCGCCACCGGCACGTACACCACCACCCCGTGGCCCCCCAACCAGCAGATGTGCCCGCACCACGAGCTGAGCTACGCCATGGAGTTCCCCGGCCTGATGTTCTTCGCCTGCCTGAGGGCGCCCGACGACGGCGGGGCGACGGCGGTGGCGGACGCGTCCGCCGTCCTCGACGCGCTGCCCCGGCGGCTGGTCCGGCGGTTCGCCCGGCAGGGCTGGCTGCTGACCCGTACCTACAACGGTGAGATCGGCGCCTCCGTCGCCGAAGCCTTCGGCACCGACGACCGCGCCGCCGTCGAACACCACTGCCGCACCCACGCCATCGCCTACCGCTGGCAGCCGGACGGCACCCTCTGCACCCGCCAGCGCCGCAGCGCCGTGGTCCGCCACCCGGCCACCGGCCGACGCTGCTGGTTCAATCAGGTTGCCTTCCTGAACGAATGGACGCTCGCCCCCGACATCCGCGCGTACCTGGTGGACAGCTACGGCCCCGACGGCCTGCCGTTCAACACCCGCTACGGCAACGGCGACCCCCTCGAACCGGAGACCGTCGAGCTGCTCAACGGCGTCTACCAGGCCCACACCCGCCGCACACCGTGGCGCTCGGGCGACCTGCTGCTCGTCGACAACGTCCGTACCGCACACGGCCGGGAGCCGTTCCACGGACGCCGCGAAATCCTGGTCGCCCTCGCCGACCGGGTATCCCTGACCGACTGCTCGCCCACCATCGAGGTGACCGCCGTATGACCACCACCCCGCACCCCACCGCCCCCACGCCGTCGTTCGCGGTGATCCCCGGCAACCAGGTCCAGCGCGCCCTGACCGGACGGGCCCGAGAGATCGTCGACCTCGTCGAAGCCACCTACCGCCTGCACGGCGACGGGAACTCGGTCAACCCGCCCTCGTACTTCCTGAAGTTCCCCGACCGCCCCACCTCCCGCATCATCGCGCTGCCCGCCTCGCTCGGCGGCGGCTCCCCGGTGGACGGCATGAAGTGGATCTCCAGCTTCCCCGCCAACGTCGGCGCCGGGATCCCCCGCGCCTCCGCGGTGCTGATCCTCAACGACCACGACACCGGCTACCCGTTCGCCTGCCTGGAGAGCTCCATCATCAGCGCCACCAGGACGGCGGCATCCGCGACGCTCGCCGCCGACCGGCTCAGCCGCGGCCGCCCCCGCCCCCGCCGCATCGGCTTCTTCGGCACCGGCCTGATCGCCCGCTACATCCACACCTACCTGGCGGAGACCGGCTGGGAGTTCGACCACATCGGGGTGCACGACCTGTCCCCAAACAGCGCGGCCGGATTCCGCCTCTACCTGGAACAGTCCGGCGCCGGACCGGTCACCGTCCACCACGGCGCCGAGGACCTGATCCGCACCAGTGACCTCGTCGTCTTCGCCACCGTCGCCGGACAGCCGCACGTCGACGATGTCTCGTGGTTCGACCACCACCCGCTGGTGCTGCACATCTCCCTGCGCGACCTCGCCCCCGAGATCGTCCTCTCCGCCGCCAACATCGTCGACGACATCGAGCACTGCCTCAAGGCGGCCACCTCCCCGCACCTCGCCGAACAGCGCACCGGCAGACGCGACTTCCTCACCGGCACCCTCGACGACGTCACGGCGGGCCGGGTGACCGTCCCCGCCGACCGCACCGTGATCTTCTCCCCCTTCGGGCTGGGTGTCCTGGACCTCGCGGTGGGCCGGTACGTCTACGACGAGGTGGCCCGCGCGGGCGAACTCCGCCGCGTCGACGACTTCTTCCACGAACTGCGCCGACATGGCTGACCGGCCGGGAGCGCTGCTGCCGAGGAGGGAAGCAGCATGACGATCATCTCCGGGCCCGCGGAGTTCAACGCCGAGGACCTCTATGTCGACCTGCGGCCCATCGTGGACCACTCCCTCTTCCTCAAATGCGAGGGCTTCAACTTCGCCGGTTCCATCAAGCTCAAGGCGGCCGCCGCCATGGTCGAGGCGGCCGAACGCGACGGCACCCTCAAACCGGGCTCCGTCCTCGTCGAATCCTCGTCCGGCAACCTCGGCGCGGCCCTGAGCATCATCGCCGCCAGCAAGGGCTACGGCTTCCTGTGCGTGACCGACGCCCGCTGCAACCTCTCGGCGCGCCGGTTCATCGAGGCGATGGGCGGCCGGGTGCACATCATCGCCGAACCGGCGGCCACCGGCGGCCTGCTCGGCGCACGGATAGCCCACGTCACGGCGTTGTGCGCCGCAGACGACCGGTACGTATGGCTCAACCAGTACACCAACGCCGACAACTGGAAGGCCCACTACCGCACCACCGCACCGGGCATCGCCCACCACTTCCCGCGCCTGGACGCCCTGTTCGTCGGCGCCGGAACCACCGGCACCCTGATGGGCTGCGCCCGCTACTTCCGCGAACGCCACCCGGCGGTGAAGGTCGTCGCGGTGGACAGCGCCGGTTCGGTGACCTTCGGCGGCGAACCGGGCCGCCGCATGATCCCGGGCCTGGGCACCAGCGTCCGCCCGGCCCTGCTCGACGAGTCCTACGTGGACGAGGTGATCCACGTCGAGGAGGCCGACACCGTCCGCGCCTGTCACCGCCTGGCCCGTCGCGGCTTCCTCTTCGGCGGCTCCACCGGCACCGTCGTCAGCGGCGCCACGGCCTGGCTCGCCCGCCACGGCACCCTCCGCCTCACCGCCGTGGCCATAGCCCCTGACCTCGGCGAACGCTATCTGGACACCATCTACCAGACCAACTGGCTGCACGCCCTCTACGGCGAGGACGTCCTCGGCCCCGACCCGGTCACCCCGGACCTCGAATCGGCCTGACGCCCCGGGACGGACACCGCCCGGCCCCGGGAAACCACCCCCGGGCCCGGGCGGCGCCCCGCCTGTCCTGATCCCGCTCACTCGTCCGAGTGGAGGTCGGGGAGAGCGGGGTGGGGTTCCGGAGAACGCCTGTGGCGCTCCCTCCGGGGTCGCCAGGATGAGCACATGAGACATGGTGAGGTGAGCCCGGGCCGGAGCCGGCCGCTCGTGGTGAGATACCCGGACGGCCCCGTCGAGGCCGTCATGGAGGCCGACGCGCTCGACGCGATGTCGGACGTCGACGCGATGCTGGTCCGGGGCCCGTTGTTCGGCGTCGCGGCCCAGAGCCCCGAGGACGCGCCCCGGTGGCGGGTGGTCGTCCCGGTGACGGCGAGCAGCCCCCAGGAGGCCCGCGACAGCCTCAACTCGTGGCTGTGGTTCCGGGCGAAGGACGAGGCGCAGAGCAGAGCGGAACGCCGCGCCCTGCTGGCCGGGGTCGCCCGGCTGGAGAAGGAGCCGGTCGACGAACTCACCGTCCAGGACACCCGCTACCGCGTCGTACGCGCCGAGGAGTACGCGGGCAGCGGACGCGACGGCATCGAGCAGCCCCGCGCGACCGACCCCGAGCCCGCCGTCCCCGACTGGGAGCGCAGCGTCCGCGACCGGATCGACGACAACCTGCTCCTGGACCCGGAGGAGCCGGTCACCCCTACGCAAGCCGCCGAGCGTCTGGCCCTGCGCGCGCTCGTCTACGCCGGGTCCCGCTTCCCCGAGGAGGTGTGCCACGACTCCGAGTTGATCCGCGAGAGCCACCCCGACGTGGTGCTGCTGCCGCCCGCGTTCCGGGTCGTGGAGAAGGACGACATCGGCTGGAAGACGGGCAGCGGTCTGCACGCCAGCGCGCACGAGGCCCGCAAGACCCTGGACTTCTCGCTGACCTGGTTCGCGCCACGCCAGCAGGGACTCATCCCCTGGGACCTGCCCGACCGCACCGCCGACGCCCGCGCGGTGGCCGCCGAGAGCGATGAGGCGACGGCCGGTGAACTCGCCGAGTACCTCCGCGCCGCCGACCGCCTCCGCACCGAACGCGCCAACCAGATCGAGGTACGGGGCACCGTCCACCGCATCTGCCGGGCCCGCCGCCTGCTCCGCTGGGGCCCGGACGGCCCCGAAGGACCCCGCCCGTCCGACACCGACAGCCACCTCCCCGACAAGCTCCACCCGTTCCTCGACGAGGACGGCGTCGTGCACTTCGATCACGAAGGCGACGACAGCGACGGAGCCGACGACGTCTGACGAAGGGGTGCGGGGCGGCACCACCTCCCGGCGCCGCCCCGCCCCGCGTCACGCCTTCCACGCGAGCCCGCCGACGATGAGCTGTTCCCAGACGGTCAGTTCGGCCTCCGCCGCCCCGGCGTGGAGCGGGTCCGACGCCACATCCGGGCGCCACAGGGAACTCGGCACGATCCCCGGCTCCAATATCTCCAGGTCGCCGAAGAGCGCCCGGATCTCCGCATCGCTACGCCACCGGCCACGGCCGAACGTCGACTGGAGCACCGCCTCCGCCTCGGCGGTCTGCGGGTTGTCGCCGCTGCGGAAGTGGGAGATGAAGAAGTAACTGCCGGAGGGCACCTGCTCCTGCCAGTAACGGACCAGGGCGCGGGGGTCCTCGTCGTCGTTGAGGTGGTGCAGGATCGCGCTGAGGACCACCGCCACCGGCCGGTCGAAGTCGATCAGCTCCACGGTGTCCGGGTGCTCCCGGATGGCCTGCGGGTCGCGGACGTCCGCCTGGAGGACACGGGTGTGCGCGTGGCCCTCCAGCAGCGCACGCCCGTGCGCCAGCACGATGGGGTCACTGTCGATGTAGACCACGCGGGCGTCGGGGACCTGGCGCTGCGCGACCTGGTGGACGTTGTCCGCGGTCGGCAGTCCGCTGCCCATGTCGATGAACTGATCGATACCGGCGAGCGCCAGCTCCCGCACGGCACGCACCAGGTTCTGCCGGTTGGCGTGCGCGATGGCCACCGAGCCCGGCATGTCGTGCTTGAACGTCTCTCCTACGGCACGGTCGACGACGTAGTGGTCCTTGCCGCCGAGCAGACAGTCGTAGACCCGGGCGATGCTCGGCTTCGACTGGTCCACGCCGGAATTGCCCTCGGTCATCGCCACTCGCGTCGTGGACCCAGCCCAGCCGGGCGGTGTCGCCGACCGTCAGCCGGGCTTCTTCGGCGGCCTCGCGCCGCAGCGTGGCCTCGGGGGAGACGTCGGCGGGCTCGACCGTGCCACCGGGGAGCATCGGATAGCGCTTCTCGGGATCGACGACGACCACCACCCGGCCGTCGGGCACGAACAACCAGCCCCACGCCTGGGCCACGGGCATCCCGGCCGGGACCGGGCCGGTGTGCCAGGGCCAGCTGTGCCCCGGACGGAGCCGGGGCAGCACCCGATGGCGATCCAGCGGCGGCGCCTCGCTCGACACCACCCCCGGGCAGCAGCCACTGCCGCCGGTAAACCGGCTTGACCACCAGCACCCGGCCGAGCACGTCGGTGAAGAGCGCAGCGGCGCTCAACCACACCGCATGCCGCGACCGCGCGTACTCACGCTGCGTCATCCGCGGCTGCTCAAGGGCGCGTTCCGGGGCAGATCGGGAGTCGTCCATCGTGCTCCTTTGCCGTACACGGAGGCTTGGTCTGCGGTACGGGAGTGGGCTGTGCGGGCAGGCCGCGAGGGGGCTGAGCGGGCTACGAGGGTGGGCTTCCGGGGCGGTCCGTCGCGAGAGGGCTGGGTGGCCAGGTCTCGGGAGAGGCGGCGGGGCCGGGGAGGAACTTCGCGGTTTTGAGGGCCAGTTGGTGGCGTAGGTAATCCTCGGCGTCATCGGGGCGCATCCGTTTCAGCGCGACCAGGGCGGTGATGACCACGTCCGCGACCTCGGCGTGTACCTCCTCCCAGGGGACGGGCGCCTTACGGGGGTTGGTGCCGCGCGCGCCGATCAGCGCCTGGGCGGCCTCGCCGGTCTCCTCCGAGATCTTCAGCACCTGCAGCGTCCACTGCTCGACTGCGCTGAGCCCCCGCGCGGTGTCGTGCGCGGTGAACCGCCCGGCGAGCCGCCCAACGGTCGCCGCGACGGAATCGCCCACCGGCCGCTCAGCGCCCGGGAGACGTACGGCATCGGCTACCCAGGCACCGGCACCGGCTTCGGACCTGGCCAGGGCGCCGGTGCCGGGCTCGGCCGCGTGCCGGAACACCAGCTCGCGCGTGGAGTCGGTCAGCACCAGCCGGTGGAGCACCTCTGGCGTGAACCACCGGAGCATCACGCCTTCGGCCAGCCCCACGCGGTCGGCGTCGCCGTTCCAGCGGCCCGTGTAGATCTGGACGGGTACGCACAGTCCGTCGGCGCCGGTGATCTTCTCCACGGCGAACGGTTCCAGGGCGAGCGGACCGATACCCGGTGCCTCCTCGGCCAGTTCGCGCCGGACCGTGTCGAGCAACGACCGGTCCTGCGGCTCCCGGCCACCGCCCAACAGCCCCCACGCGCCGGGCTGCCGGATGCCGGGGCGGTTGTCCCTCAGGTGCAGCAGATAGCGTCCCTCGCCGTCATGGAGAAGGGCGGAGGAGTGCACCGGCTGCGGATGGCCGTCCACGCCACCGCCGTGCAGCTTGGCCCGCAGCGTCGGCGGGCCGACCTCGTCGGAACGTCGCCACTCCACGCCGGTGACCTCTTCCTCACGCACCACGATCTCGGGGGCGGTGTCGTGGGCCAGTTGGAGGACGAAGGCGACGTCGATGTCGTAGCGGCGGTGGGCGGGTGCGGGACTCCCCGTCGCCACGGCGGCGTCGGTGCCGTGCACGCCGATGTCGATCGGTGTGCCACCCAGCTGCGGCGTCAGGCACAGGTCGCCGGGACGGAGCCCGGTCTCCTGGCCCAGCCCCCGCAGCGCGGCGGCGAGCGGCGTCGCATCGTCAGGCTCCATGGGGCCGCCCGGGAGCGACACCCGGCCGCCGTCGGACCGGCGACGGAGGTGCAGGACGCGCCGGGCCCGGTCGATGACCACGGCACTACAGGTGAGGCGGCCCGGCGGCGTCGCCTCGCTCGCCTGGGCATCCAGCGCTGCCAAGAGCCCTTTCAGCGCCGGACGTTCGGCGGGGCGGTGTGCGAGGTAGGCGTGGACGAGGGCGCGGATCGTGGATCGGGCGGGTGTCATGGCAGTACCTCATGGGGTCGAGGCGGCCGTCGGCACTGTGGCGGACGGCCGCAAGGCGGTGCGCGTGTGCCGGCGCGGGGGCCGGGTCCCTCCTTCATCGGCGGCGCACGGAGGCGGACCGCCGACGAAGGGAATCGTCAGCGACGCCGACGCGTGCGGAGCCACGGGCAACCCGCGACCGGGCCGGGCTCCGGCGCCCCGGGACCGCTCACGCGGGCGCCCCGTACCGATCACCGTCACCACGCGCCGTATCGGAAGTGATCTGACAGCCCAACAGCTCACGGAACAGCCCGTCGTCCTCGGCGAGTTGTCGGTACGTGCCCTCCTGTACGACCCTGCCCCCGTCGAGGACGACGATCCGGTCGGCCACGGCCAGGTTGGTGAGCCGGTGGGTCACCAGCAGGACCACCTGGTGCCGGGCCAGGGACCGTAGCCGCTGGAAGATCCGGAATTCGGCCAGTGGATCCAGATTGGCCGTCGGCTCGTCGAGGACCAGCAGGCCCGCTCGGCGGAAGAAGGCCCGGGCGAGGGCGATGCGCTGCCACTGACCGCCGCTCAGCTCCTCCCCGTTGAGCCACTCGCGGGCGAGGAGAGTGTCCAGACCCGAACCGAGCGCCTCGACGACCTCGTCGGCGCCGGCTGCCTCGCACGCCTCACGCACCGCCGTGTCACCACGCGACGCAGGCTGCCCCAACGTGACGTTCTCGCGTGCGCTCAGCGGCCACCGCGCGTACTCCTGCGGTACGAGGGCGACCTGTTGCCACAGCGCCTGCGGATCGGCGTCGGCGGTGGGGACGCCGTCCCACCGGACCTGCCCGGAGCTGGGCAGATACAGGCCGCTGACCAGCTTCGACAGCGTCGACTTCCCCGAACCGTTGAAGCCCACCAGCGCGGTGATCTCGCCCCGGCGCAGGGTGAGGGAGACGTCGGACAGCGCGGGGCGGTCCTTCCCGGCGTAGTGGTGGGTGACCGACGTGATCTCGATCTTCTCGGGCGGCCCGGCGCGGTGGGTGCCCCGCCGCATCCGGAACCCTCCGGCCTTGTCGAGGAAGCCGCTCCAGTCGTCCATGTACAGCCCGGTGCGTACGGCCCGGGCGCCGACGCTCACCAGGCCGCGGACCGACTGCCCCACCGTCTGCAGCGCGAAGACCGCGGTCCCGGCGCGGCCGACGCTGATGCGACCGGTGGCCAGCAGGAACACGACCGCCGCCCAGACGACTGCCGATCCCACACCGCCGCACACCGCCCCGACCAGGGACATCCGGGCCCCCTTGTCGGCCGCGATCCGGTCCTCGCGGTTGATCCGGCTGACCGTGTCCCGGTACCGGCCGGAGAGGAACGCGGCCATGGTGCCGGCCCGGATCTGATCGGCGGCCTCCCGCGTGAAGATGTGCCAGCGCAGCACGGACAGCATGCGGTTGGCGCCGTTGCTCCGCAGGTTCGCCAGGTAACGGACCCGGGCGGCGCTCACCTGCGCCAGGGCCTGCGGAAGGCTGGCCGCCACCAGCAGCGGGAGGAGTACCGGGTGCACCCCGGCCAGGACGACGGCCCCGGCGAGGAACGAGGCCGACGAGGCGATCAGGTCCTGTCCCTCGTCGATCAGGTCGCCGGTGACCTGCGCTCCGCGGTCGGCGGCCTCACGGTCGCGGTTGAAGGTGGGTTCGTCGTACGCGCACAGCTCCACCTCGGCGCAGCCCGCCAGCAGCATCTGCTCGGCCTCCCGCGACATCAGCGGACGCAGCCGTGAGGAGAGCCAGGTGACCGTGATCCCCAGGAGGGCGCGTACACCGGAGGCGCCCGCCAGCAGGGCCACGGACGGCCATGCGTCGAGCAGCCGGTGGTAGACATCGCCGCTGGTCAGCAGGGCGGTGAGGGTGCCGCTGATCGCGACCAGGCCCAGGGCCTGCAGCACACCGGCGACCGCCTGGCACAGCAGGAGACCGACGGTCGCCGCGCGGTCGACCCGCCAGGCCAGGGCCAACGACCGTCGCACCAACCGCGGCAGCCGCCGGGCCATGTCCCGCATCCGGATCGAGCGCCCGGCGGCTTCCCGGCTGCCGGTCACGTCCACGTACTGCATCGTCGGCTCGGGTCCGGGCTCTTCCGCGCCGAGTCCGTCCGGGGAGGAGGCGCCCGGCGCATCGGCGGGCTCGGGTGGGGCGGTGCGCGGCCCCGGGACCGTGTGGGCTGCATCTTGGGTGGGCTCACTCATACCGTCCACCCCCTGTCCGGGCACGGTGAGGTGCTGACGCCGTCGACGTCGTACGAGGTCGTGGCGGGCCGCAGCGCGCGCACCGGGAGGCGGTGTGCGAGGTGAGGAGTGGGATACATGGCGTCCTCCGGGCGGGGTGTCGGGCTGTCACGGCGTCCAACGAGAGACCCCGCCGCTTCGAACACATGTGTTTCGGACGTCGCCAGCACCCCGCAACGGAGCGAAAAGATGTTCGTTCCGAATACATCGACCCTTGCCGCACGGGGATCGCCTTTCGCGGCGCCGTGACCGAAACGCCGACGGTCCCGATCCGAGCCGAAGCCGGCGTGCCGGGGCCGGGGGACCGGAACCCGTGCGGCCGTTCCTCGCCCGGGACCGCTGCGGCCCCGGCTACGGCTCCAGCGGTTCCGGGTCGTCCCGGTGTGCGAAGACGACCTGTACGGAGTCGGGGATGGTGTGGGCGTCGAGCGGGTGAGGCGGCTTCGGGAGAACGAGGGTGTGCAGGTGGGGGAAGCGGGCGAGCCAGTTCATGCTGCGGAAGACGGTGGTGTACCCCTCGCGCAGCCACAGGTGGGTGAGCGGCTCCGGAGACAGGTGTGAGGCGAGGTCGCCGGGATGGTGGGTGCCGAGGATCTGGATCCGGGCACGGCCGCCCATGGCGCGCAGCGCACGGAGGTGTTCGGTGCTCGCGGCGGTGAAGTACAGCTCGTTGTCCTCCGGGAGGTGGGAGATGATCTCGTCGGCGTAGGCGGAGCAGTCGAACCGGTGCCATGACCAGGCCAGTTGGCGGCGCACGGCCAGTGAGGGGTGCGTCCGGAAGCCGGTCAGGTAGGCGATGGCGGCGTTGGACGCCAGCCGGGTGGCGGTGATGACGCATGCCTCGGCCTGGTCCTCGTCGAGGTGGTCGGGGCCGGGCAGCATCGCGATCACGTTCGCCCCGCCGTACTCGGCCAGGCGCCGGGCGGCGCCGGGGTTGCCCGGCGGCAGCAGGTCGCGGGTCAGCAGCATGATGCTCTCCTGGAGCACCGAGTCCACCTCGGGGGCGTGATCCAGGCAGGAGCGCGCGAGCAGGACGCGACGCAGCGGTAGCCGTCGTCCCCTGGTGGGCTTCGTGGCAGCCGACGTACGTGATCGTTGGAAGCGGAGTTGGGGTCGCCCGGGGCTGGTTTCCTCGTGGGGGAGCGTGTCGCCGAGGACGGGGACGAGTCCGCGCAGGATGCGGGCGCGTTCGTCCGGGCGGCCGTGGGCGACGGCCATGCGGATGACGTCCTCCCATTGGGAGTTGTCGGCGTTGTTCTCCAACCAGGGGAAGTCGCGGGCCTCGACGATGGCTTTGGCGGCGAGGTAGTCCTGGAAGGTGCGATGGATGAAGTCCACCGTGTCGGCGGTGGGTTGCCGCAGGACGCCGCTGCGGTCCAGCAGATGGCGGAGCACGCTCTCGGCATCGGCGTTGAGGTGCGTCATCGAGGGCAGATGCTCGGCGAGGACGGCGTGGGCGTCGTCGCGGCCCATCTCGGAGCGGTCGTTGCGGACCATCCAGTGGGCGATGCGCTGCAACAGCGCGATCTGCGGTTCCTTCCCGATCCGCAGATCGCCCGGGCGGTGCATCCCGCGTTCGAGGTCGCGGCGTTCCAGCAGCATGGCCAGGGCGGCGTCGTAGAGCTCTTTACGGTCCTCGGGCAGGAATCCGTGGCGCTCGCGGTGCAGGGCGCACAGCAGGCCGCACATCAGAGGGTTGACGGCCAGGTGGCCCAGGTCCGGTTTGGTGCGGACGGCTGTCAGCAGGGCCTGTGCCGGTTCGTCCCCGGCCCGGGCCGCGGCGTGCCACCGCCGGATGAACGCGGCGATGTCCTCCTCCGTCATGGGCATCAGGGACAGTTCCTCGAACATGTCCGTCTGGAGCCAGTCGTCCTGGACCGCCGAGGGGCGCGTCGTCACCAGCCACAGATTCCTCTCCGGGAAAGAGGCGATCAGCTGGTGCAGCCACTGCCGTGCGGCCTCGCGCATGTCGTGCGGCACCTCGTCCACCCCGTCGACGAGCAGCAGCCCGCGACCGGCGGTGAGCACACGCTCCGCCCAGCCGACGGGCTCCGTCAGGGGAAAGCCCACCGCGGACAGGAACTCCGCCGGGCGCGGCAGCGTCCCGCGGGCCAGGGTGCGCAGCGGCAACACGAACGGGATCCGGCCGCGAAGTGCCCCGAGTTCGTCGGGCAGTTTCTCGCGGGCGGTGGACACGGCCAGCCACTGCAGCAGCGTGGTTTTCCCGGAACCGGCCAGGCCGCGCAGCAGTACCCGGTCGCGACCGGCGAGGATGCGTTCGGTGGGGACGGGGACCGCCGGGCCTTGCCGGGTCTCGGTCTCCAGGGAGATGTACGCGGTATCGAGCTGCCATTCGCGGGCGTGGCGCAGATCCAGCCCGTAGATCGTCAACTCACTGTGCCGACGGATGAGTTGCTGTGCGTACCGGGCCTCGAAATCCGCGTCCCGGGAGCCGACACCGGGGACGCGGTCCAGCAAGGTCGACATGTCGGAGCGTATGAGCCCCTGTCGCCGTGTCTGCTCCACGAGGGTGCGCGCCACGAACGCGGAACGCTGGGTGAAGAAGTGGAGGATGTGCCGGCACGCCACACGCAGTACGGCGTCATGCAGGACCACGGCGTCCTGCGACAGGAACAGGAATATGGACGCGGGCACCTTTTCTTTCAGGCACCGTGCCAGTTTGTCCTCGCCCAGCTCGACGGCCTGTACGTCGTCCATGTCGAGGTCGCCGAGTGCATGCAGGGTGAAGGTCAGGGCGTGCGCGGTGGCGGCCGTTTCGTCCGGGGCGGGCCGGTCGCTGGACGGCAGCGGCTCGACCGCCCGCCGCACCAGCTCCGATGCCAGCTTGTGCAGATCCTTCTCGCTCAGCCGCTTCTTCTCGCCGCGGAAGGACAGCCACCCCGTCAGCCGTACGGGGCGCTCGACGACGCCTGCGCCGGGTCCGTCCGCGACGAGCAGCTTCCGTACCAGCGGCTGGAGCGCGGCCGTCCCCAGCCGCGCCCCGATGACCGACGGATCCATCTGGCAGTCCCCTCCCGTGTGCCCTACCACATCCGGCCGTGCGGCTTGAGTATGGCGGATCTTCCGAAGGGGATTTCCGGGCCGGGGGAGCCCGTTGGCCCGTTTCGTCCGCTGTTCTCTCCGGCGGACTGTCGGCCTACGTGGTCCCGGAGGGGAGCGTCAACGCCGAGTCCGCGTGGAGCGTGACGTGCACGGGCGTGAACGTGGTGGCGTCGAGGGGGGAGTGGCCGGTGCCGGGGTGGCG
>NZ_VKJP01000165.1 GCF_007280575.1 Streptomyces benahoarensis | reverse complement strand
GGGTGGGGCGCATCGGGTTTTCCGGCGGGCGGGCCGGCCGGGCGGCAGCCCTCGGCGCCGGGCGGGCGGCCACGTCACCGGTCTGGGCACCCCCGCGTCCGCGCTGTTCGCGGGCCCCGGACGGCGGTGAGCGGACGCCCCGCGGCGGGGGATCTCCCGCGCCGCGGGGCACCCGTGCGGCCGGGCCGCCCGCACGGGTGCCCCGCACCGGACCGTTCATCCGACCGTGCCCCGATCGAGACGGACCGGCACTCTCCGGGTTTCCGCCGTCCCATAGAGTGCGCATCAGGCCCCGGCCACGCGGGGTGAGGCACTGGGAGGGGAACGGTCGCATGCGCCGTGAGGTGAAGTACGGACTGATCGGCGGATCCGCGGTGCTGGTCGCCGGGGTGGTCGGCGGGTTCGCGCTGTTCGGCGGCGGTTCGGACGACTCGTCCGCGCAGGGGGTGACGGCCGCCGACGCCAAGAACGGCGGCGCCGGGGCGAAGGCCGGACCGGCGTCCGCGCAGGAGATCGCCACCACCTCCCGGGACTTCCTGGCCGCCTGGCAGTCCGCCGACGCCGCGAAGGCGGCGGGCCTGACCGACGACCCGGCCGCCGCGAAGACCGCGCTCGGCTCCTTCGCCAAGCAGGCGCACTTCAGCCACGTCACCGTCAAGCCCGGCGCCCCCAACGGCGACAAGGTGCCCTACACCGTCACCGCGCAGCTCTCCTACCAGGGCCATCAGGCGCCGTACTCCTACACCTCCGCGCTCCACGTCCGGCGCGACGCCGCCACCGGCGAGCCCCGGGTCAACTGGAACCTCGCCGTGCTCCACCCCGCCCTCACCAACGGCGACACCCTGCGCACCGGGCCCTCCGGAACGGCCCCGATCAACGCCGTGGACCGCAACGGCAAGCCGCTGACCGCCGAGGACCACCCGGAGCTGGCGGGGGTGCTGGAGGGCCTGCGCGACAAGTTCGGCGGCAAGGCGGGCGGTACGCCCGGGATAGAGCTTGCCGTCCACCACGCCGCGGACGGCAAGAACACCAAGCCCGACACCCCGCTGAAGGTCCTCACCAAGGGCAGCCCGGGCACCCTGAAGACGACCCTGGACGCCACGCTCCAGGCCATCGCGCAGAAGCAGGTCGACGCCCGGAAGAACGCCTCCGCCGTCGCCATCAAGCCCAGCACCGGCGAGATCCTCGCGCTGGCGCACTCCCCCGCGAAGGGCTTCAACGTGGCCACCGGAGGCTCCCTCGCCCCCGGCTCCACGATGAAGATCGTCACCGCCGCGTTGCTGATGGACAAGGGCCTGACCTCGCCGGGCAAGCAGCACCCGTGCCCGAAGTACACGACGGTCGCCGGCTGGAAGTTCCACAACGACCAGATGAGCGAGATCCCGCACGGCACCTTCGCGCAGAGCTTCGCCGCGTCCTGCAACAACGCCTTCATCGGCGAGGCGAAGAACCTCAACAACGACGACCTGACGGTGGAGGCGCGGGACGTCTTCGGCATCGGTCTCAACTGGCAGACCGGCGTCCCGACCTTCGACGGCATCGTGCCGGTGCAGGACGGCGCGCAGATGGGCGCGTCCCTGATCGGCCAGGGCGGGGTGCGGATGAACCCGCTGAACGTCGCCTCGCTCGCCGCGACCGCGCAGTCCGGCGTCTTCCGCCAGCCCTACCTCGTCTCCCCCGACGTCGACCACCGGAAGCTGGCCACCGCGGCGCGCCGGATGAAGCCGGACACCGCCGCCGGGCTGAAGTCGCTGATGCGCACCACCGCGGTGGCCGGTACGGCGGTCAAGCCGATGGCCGGGCTCAGCGGCGACATCGGCGCGAAGACCGGCTCCGCCGAGGTCGACAACCAGAAGAAGCCGAACGCCTGGTTCACCGCGTACCGCAACGACATGGCCGCCGCGGCGCTCGTCCCGGCCAGCGGCCACGGCGGCGACAACGCGGGCCCGGTGGTCCGCGCCCTGCTCTCCGAGGGCTGACCATCCCGCGTACCGGTACACCGCCCCGCCCCGCCCTCCAGCGGTGCGGGGCGGTTCCGCGACACCCGGAAGATGAACTGCGACGACCGGGAGAAGACCGTCCGGCATCCACCATGCGATCTGTCGGTGAGAGACCGCTCACCTTTTCGTCGCGTGGCCCGTTCAGCCCTGGCTAGCGTGCGGGTATGAGCGTCTTCCCGCCCAACCTCCCCGTCCCGGCGGCCGATCGGGCGCGCGCCCGCCGGGCCGCCCTCATCCGCCGGCGCCGCGCCACCGCCCCCGCGGCGAGCCCCGCCGAGCCCACCGCATGACGCCCCTCGTCGTCGTGGCCGTGCTCATCGCCGCGGTCACCCACGCCAGTTGGAACGCCATCGCCCACGGCATCCGCGACCAGCTTCTCGCCTTCACCCTGGTCGGCGGCGGCGGTGCCGTCTGCGGCCTCGTCCTCGCCCCGTTCACACCGCTCCCCGCGGCCGCCGCCTGGCCGTATCTCCTCGGCTCCGCCGTTTTGCACATCGTCTACCAGGTGCTGCTGATGCAGTCGTTCCGGCTGGGCGAGTTCGGGCAGATGTATCCGATCGCCCGCGGCACCGCGCCGCTGGTCGTCACCGTCCTCGCGGCGGTCTTCGTCGGTGAGGTGCCCGGCCCCTGGGCGCTCGCCGGGGTCGCGCTGGCCTCGGCCGGACTGCTCGGTGTCGCCCTGTGGGGGCTGCGCGGTTCGGGGGCGCGCCCGCAGTGGCCGGCGCTCCTCGCGGCCCTCGCCACGGGCCTGTCCATCGCCTCGTACACCACCGTCGACGGGCTCGGCGTCCGGGCGTCGGGCACCTCGCTCGGCTACATCGCCTGGCTGATGCTGCTGGAGGGCATCGCCATCCCCGTCTACGCGCTCGCGGTCCGCCGCCGTCAACTCCTCGTCCAGCTGAAGCCGTTCGCGCTGCGCGGGGCACTCGGCGGAGTGCTGTCGGTGTTCGCGTACGGGCTGGTGCTGTGGGCGCAGACGCAGGCGCCGCTGGCGCCGATCGCGGCGCTGCGCGAATCGTCGATCATCGTCGGCGCGGCCATCGGCGCGCTGTTCTTCAAGGAACGCTTCGGTGCGCCGCGGATCGCGGCCGCCGGGCTGATGGTGGTCGGCATCGGGCTGATGCTGCACAGCTGACCACCGGGAAAGCGGGGGCTCCGGCGCGGCCGGGGCCCCTTCGTCCGTTCAGCAGGTGGGTGCGGAGGCGGCCAGGGCGCGGACGAGGGCCTGGGCGCGAGGGTCGGCGGTGACGTTGCGCTGCATGCCGTTGGTGACGTACCCGAAGGACAGGCCGGACTCGGGGTCGGCGAAGGCGAGGGCGCCGCCGCGCCCGGGGTGGCCGAACGAGCCGGGCGCCAGCAGCGGGGACGCGCCGCTGTGCAGCATGAAGCCCAGGCCGAAGCGGGTGCCCACGACGAGGGTGCGGTCCGGGCCCGCGGACTCCTCCGTACGGGCCAGGGTCAGCGTGGCGGGCGCGAAGAGGCGCGGGTGGCCGCCGGTGCCGTTGGCGTCGACCGGGCCGATGAGCGCGGCGTAACAGCGGGCCAGCGAGCGGGCGGTGGCGATACCCGCGGAGGCGGGCAGCTGGGCGGCGCGGTAGGCCGGGGCGTTCTCGTCGGGCGCCGGGGTGATGGCGGCGAAGGCGCGGCTGGTGAGGGACGCCGGGTCGCGGTAGGCGTCGGCGACCGACCGCTTGGGGCGCACCCGCAGGCCGCCCGCGGGGTCCGGCTCGGGCGCCGTGACGTCGGCGAGGCGTCCGGCGCGGGCCTGCTGACCGGGCGGCAGACCGAGCCAGAGGTCGAGGCCGAGGGGGCCGGCGATCTCATCGGCGATCCAGGCGCCGATGGTGCGGCCGGTGACCCGCAGGACGAGTTCCGCCAGCAGCCAGCTGTAGGTCTGGGCGTGGTAGCCGTGGTCGGTGCCGGGCGTCCAGACGGGCGCCTGCGCGGCGAGGGCGGCGGGTCCGCTGACGCCGTCGACGGCCTGCTCGGGGGTGAGCGGGGTGTCGAGGACGGGCAGTCCGGCGCGGTGCGACAGCAGGTGGCGGACGAGGACGCGGTCCTTGCCCGCGGCCTTGAACTCCGGCCAGTACGTACCGACCGGCGCGTCCAGATCGAGGAGTCCGCGCTGGTGGAGCAGGAGCGGGACGACGGCGGCGACGCCCTTGGTGGCGGAGCGGACGACCTGGGCGGTGCCCTCCTGCCAGGGCGCGTCGGGGCGGCCGTCGGCGGCGGGGCCGAGGTCGTCGCCGCCGTCGCCGTGTTTCGTACCGGCCCAAAGGTCGACGACCTTGCGGCCGTCGCGGTGGACGGCGACGGCGGCGCCGCGCTCGCCGCGGTGGGTGAAGTTGGCCGTGAAAGCGTCCCGGACCGGCTCGAAGCCGTCCTCGACCCTGCCCTGGACGTCCACCACGTGTTTCCCGCTTCCCACTGTTCCGTCGCTTTGGTGACCCTTCCATGGTGCCTCGCGCGAAGCGGTGCTCATGACCGGGGCCGGTTCGGCGTGGGGTTCGTCACAGCGGGCCGGATGCGCGTCGGCGGGCCCCGCGGCCACCGGGTACGGGCCGAACCGGCGGGGCCGTACCGGACGGTGGGTATGCCTCAGCTCGTCATCGCGGCGCGGGCCCCGGGCGCCGCCCGCGAACCGGCCGACGGGCCGCCCGCCTTGGGCGGAGTCACCCCGATGGCCCCTGCGGCCCGCCGTACGCACCTGCCGAGTTGCCGCCCGGCCGAGGCGGCGGAACGATGAGACGGGTGAGCGACGCACGCGAGGCCGTCGGGCCGCACCCGGAGCCGGATCCCGCCGCACCACCCGGAAGGCTGCGCCGGATGCCGGTGCCGCCGGGCCCGCCACCCGCGTCCTACCTGCGGTATCCGCATCTCCACGGCGATCTGATCTGCTTCACCGCCGAGGATGACCTGTGGGTCGCGCCCCTCGTACCGGAGGGCGTGGAGCCGGAGCGCGCCTGGCGGCTGACCGTCGACCGCACCCGGGTGGGCCATCCCCGCTTCTCCCCCGACGGCCGCCACCTCGCGTTCACCACCTGGCGCTCCCTCGACCCGGAGGTGCACCTCGTACCGGTCGAGGGCGGGCCCGCGCGGCGGCTGACGTACTGGGGCAGCACGGATGCCCGGGTCTGCGGCTGGACGCCGCCGGACAAGGACGGCGTCTCCCACATCCTCGCGGTCGCCTCGCACGGCCAGCCGTTCTCGTACTACTCGTGGGCGTACCGCCTCCCCGTGGAGGGCGGGCCCGGCGCGCGGCTGCCCTGGGGGCCGGTCTCCGACATCGCCGTCGCCGACCTGGGCGGGGAGCGGCGCACCCTGCTGCTCGGCGGGAAGCCGCCGCACGAACCTGCCTCGTGGAAGCGGTACCGGGGCGGCGCCATGGGCCGGATGTGGCTGCACGGCACCCGGCTGCTGCCGAAGCTGCACGGCCATCTGGACTCGGTGATGTTCGTCGGCGGCCGGATCGCGTTCCTCTCCGACCACGAGGGCGTCGGCAACGTCTACTCCTGCCTGCCGGACGGCACCGATCTGCGCCGCCACACCGATCACGACGGCTTCTACGCCCGGCACGCCTCGACCGACGGCTCCCGCATCGTCTACCAGTGCGCCGGTGACCTCTGGCTGGTCGACGACCTCGCGCCCGCCGCCCGGCCGCGGAGGCTGGCGGTCCGGGTGGGCGGGCCGCGCACCGGGCGCCGCACGTACCAGGTGCCGACCGCCTCGAACGTCACCTCGCTGGCGGTGGACGCCACCGGCCGGGCCAGCGCGATCGGGGTGCGCGGCAGCCTGTACTGGCTCACCCACCGCGACGGCCCGGCCCGCGCCCTGCACGACGTACCCGGCATCCGGGTGCGGCTCCCGGAGATGCTGGGCGACACCGGCCGCATCGCGTACGTCACCGACGCGGAGGGCGAGGACGCCATCGAGATCGCCGGGCTGCCGCGGGCCAGCGGGGTGGGCGAGCCGCGGCGGCTGGCGGGCGGGCGGCTGGGCCGGGTCCAGGAGGCGGTGGCGTCGCCGGACGGCACCCGCCTCGCGGTGGCCGCCCACGACGGCCGCCTGCTGCTGGTGGACGTGCGGCGGCCCGAGGACCGCGCCGAGGAGGAACCGCCCGGGACGGAAGGGGACGACGAACCCGGTGAGCTCCAACTCCCCGATGATGTCGCCGAGTTGATCCGTTCCGCCAACGGCCCGGTGCGCGATCTCGCGTTCTCGCCGGACTCACGGTGGCTCACCTGGTCGCATCCGGGGATCGGCCGGTCGCTGCGGCAGATCAAGATGGCCCGGCTCGCCGACCGGATGGTCGTGGACGTCACCAACGGCCGGTTCGAGGACGAGCAGCCGGTCTTCACCCGCGACGGCCGCTATCTGGCGTTCCTGTCCTGGCGCGGCTTCGACCCGGTCTACGACGTGCACACCGGCGACCTGTCGTTCCCGCTGGGCTGCCGACCGCACCTCGTCCCGCTGTCGTCCGCGACGCCGTCGCCGTTCGCGCTGTCGCCGGAGGGCCGCCCGGCCGCGGGCGGGCTCGACCCGGCCGAGAACCCGCCGGTGGCCGAGGGCCCGGTGCTGGTGGAGGTGGAGGGGCTGCCCGAGCGGGTCACGCCGTTCCCCGTCGCCGCGTCGAAGTACTCCTCGCTGCGACCGGTCGCCGGGGGCGGGCTGGTGTGGCTGCGCTGGCCGATCTCCGGGGCGCTCGGCGAGACGTTCGCCAACCCGGACAACACCTCGGGCCAGCCCACCCTCGAACACTTCGACCTGGTCAAGGCGCGGCGCACCGAACTGACCTCCGCGCTCGACCGGTTCGCGCTCAGCGGCGACGGCACCCGGCTCGTCGTCAACGACGAGGGCGACCTACGGGCGGTCCCCGCCACCGAACAGGCCGACAGCGACTCGACGGTCCATATGGACCTGCGGCGCATCCTCCACGAGGTGCATCCGGAGGCCGAGTGGCGGCAGGCGTACGAGGAGGCGGGACGGATCGTCCGGGCGTACTTCTGGGACCCGGGGATGTCCGGCATCGACTGGGACGCGGTGCTCGCGCAGTACCGTCCGCTGCTCGACCGCGTCGCCTCCCCCGACGAGTTCGCCGATCTGCTGCGGGAGGTCCTGGGCGAGCTGGGCACCTCGCACGCGTACGTCGCCGGGGCGCGGCGCAACGAGGGCCCGCCGCACTACCAGCGGGCGATGGGCCTGCTGGGCGCCAACTTCGTGCCGCGCGGCGGGCGTTGGGTGCTCAAGCGGATCCTGCCGGGCGAGTCGTCGGACTCCAAGGCCCGCTCCCCGCTGGCCGGTACCGGCATCCGCGAGGGCGCGGCGCTGACGCATGTCGACGGCCGCCGGGTCGACCCGGTCGCCGGGCCCTCGCCGCTGCTGTCGGCGGCGGGCGGTACGACGGTGGAGCTGACGTTCGCCCCGGCGGAGGGGTCCGGGCCGCCGCGCCGGGTGGCGGTGGTGCCGCTGGTCGACGAGCGGCCGCTGCGCTACCAGGACTGGGTGCAGCGGCGCCGGGCGGTGGTCCGGGAGCTGAGCGACGGCCGGTGCGGCTATCTGCACATCCCGGACATGGGCGGCTCGGGCTGGGCGCAGTTCAACCGCGATCTGCGGATGGAGGTGTCGCGCCCGGCGCTGATCGTCGACGTCCGCGGCAACGCCGGGGGCAACATCTCCGAGCTGGTCATCGAGAAGCTGACCCGCACCATCATGGGGTGGGACCTGACGCGCGACGCGCAGCCCGTGTCGTACACGCAGAACGCGCCGCGCGGGCCGGTCGTCGCGGTCGCCGACGAGATGACCTCGTCCGACGGCGACATGATCACCGCGGCGTTCAAGCTCCAGGGCATCGGCCCGGTGGTGGGCATGCGCACCTGGGGCGGGGTGGTCGGGATGACCGGGCAGCACCGGCTGGGCGACGGTACGGCGATCACGGTGCCGATGAACGCGGCGTGGTTCAAGGTGTACGGCTGGGGCGTGGAGAACCACGGCGTCGAGGTCGACATCGAGGCGCTGCGCTCCCCGCTGGACTGGGCCGAGAACCGCCACCCGCAGCTCGGCGTCGCCGTCCGCACCGCCCTGGAACTCCTCGACCGCCACCCGGCCGCCACCCCGCCCGACCTCTCCGACGTCCCGGACCTGCGCCGCCCGGAACTGCCGCCGCGCTGAGCGGTACGGACGCTGAGCGGTACGGACGCTGAGCGGTACGGGCTGAGCGCACTGGAGCGGGCCGGTACGAGGGCCCGGCCCCGGGACGGCCGTACGCGGAGCCGTTGGCGACACCTCTCCGTGCTACTCGCCGCGGCCTGGCCCCGGGACGGCCGTACGCGGAAGGCGCACCCGGTGTGTGGTCCGGGTGCGCCTTCCGTATACGGGGCGGGTCGCCGGGGTCAGTACCCGGTGTGCTCCGCCCGCTCGGTGCCGCACTCGGGCTCGCCCGGCCCGTCGGCGGTCCCCGCGCCGCGCCGGGCAGCCTCCGCGTCGGCCTCCGCGCGCGCCCGCTGTGCCAGCTGTTCGGCCTTGGCCTGGAACTGCTCCCTGAGCCCCATGCGGTTCACTCCCGTCGGATGTCGGGTGCCGGACGCGACCAGCCTCGCACGCACCCCCGCCACCCGCATTTCGATCAATTGCTGATCAACGGGGCGGCGGGGGCGGCGCGTTGCCTGCCGGGCCGGGGCCGCGCGAACCGCTTCGGGCGGGGCGGTGCCCGACTTGGAAGCCCGTCATACGCCGTCCGTCACCGCTCCGCGCGCACCTTCTCGTCGGCCTCGCCCCCGGCGCCGACCAGCCCGATGCGCATCCCGTCGAGCCGGTCCCCGAACCGCCGCATCTCCCGCTGCCCGACCGTGCCGATGAGCGCGGGCAGATACCCGCGGACCGACTGCATCCCGCGCAGCCACCACTGGCCGTAGACGTGCGCGGAGCGCCGCTCGACGCCGTCCGCGATCCGGTCTACGGCGGGCCCCGGCGGATACGTCTTGTTCGACGGCCACGGCAGCCGGGACCGCAGCTCCCGCATGATGTCGTCCCGGTCGGCGCCGCGCACCATGTCGGTGTCGGTCCAGCTCAGATAGCCAACGCCGACCCGTACGCCCTTGTGGCCGACCTCGCCGCGCAGGCTGTGCGCGAACGCCTCGACGCCCGATTTGGAGGCGCAGTACGCCGTCATCATCGGCGCCGGGGTGAGCGCGGCGAGCGAGGCGATCTGGAGGAAGTAGCCGCGCGACTCGGTCAGGACGGGCAGGAAGGCGCGGGCGGTGACCGCGCCGCCGATGAGGTTGACCTCGATGACCCGCCGCCACGCGTCCGGATCGGAGTCGGCGAACGGACCGCCGGTCGCCACCCCGGCGTTGGCGACGACCGCATCGACCTTCCCGAACCGTTCCTTCACCTCGGCGGCGACCCGCGCCATCGCGGTGTGGTCGGTGACATCGGCGTACCAGTGGTGGGCCGGGCCGCGCAGCGAGACCGCGACCTCGCGGAGCGCGTCCGGCTCCAGACCGACCAGCGCGAGGGTGGCGCCGCGCGCCGACAGCTTGCGGGCCAGCAGCCCCCCCACCCCGCGCGCCGCCCCGGTCACCACCACGACCTGGCCCTGAAGTCCCTCGCGCCCGCTCATGCCGCCTCCCCCTTCGTCTTCCCGTCCGTGTTCCCGTCCGTCTTCCTGTCCGTGTTCCTGTCCGTGTTCCTGTCCGTGTTCCCGTCCGTGTTCCCGCCCTTGCGCCGCGCGGCGGTGTCGGCTTTCTTTCCGGATGGCTTCCTGACGGATTCCTCGGGTTCCGCCGCCAGATGCTCGGCCACCAGCGCGCGCAGCCGGGTCACCACCGCGCCCGGGTTCTCCAGCGGCGTCATATGGCCCAGGCCCGGCAGCTCCGTCACCCGGCGGCAGTCGGGCAGCACGGACGCCAGCCGCTGCGCATGCACCACCGGGGTGAGCCGGTCCGCGGTGCCGACGAGGACCTCCGCCGGTAATTCCAACCGCGCGGCCCCACCGGTGAGTTCGAGTCCGTACAGCACCCGCCCCCAGTGGCCGCGGACCCCGGTCGGGCAGGCGTGGACGATACGGGCGCACGCCTCGACCTGTTCGGGGGACGAACCGGCGCCCATCGTGGCGTACTTCAGCGCCGCCTTCGTCACGGGGCTGACCGGGCCGAGCGGCACGCGCGAGCCGAGCATCAGCCGGTGCGCCCGGCGGCGGCCCTGCGGTGTGCGCAGCGGGATGACCCGCGATTCGGCGGGCAGATCGGCGGCGCCGGTACTGGCCAGCAGGACGGCGGCGGCCCGTTCGCGCAGGGCGGGGCGGTCGGCCGCGGCCATGATCGTCATGCCGCCCATGGAGTGGCCGCCGACGACGGCGCGTTCGCCCGGCGCCAGCGTCGCCTCCAGGACCGCGGTCAGATCGTCGGCGAGGGCGTTGGCGCTGTAGCCGCCGGTCCCGGGGGCCGGGCTGCGGCCGTGGCCGCGCTGGTCGTAGACGATGACGCGGTGGTCGACGGCGAGGTCGCGGACGACCGGCGCCCAGAAGGCGGTGGAGCAGGTCCAGCCGTGGGCGAGGACGACGGCCGGGGCGCCCTCGGGCCCGTGGATCTCTGCGTACAGCCGGGCGCCGCCGGAGGTGACGTGCAGCGCCCGCCGGGGCGGCGGCGGGGCGTACGGTCCGCTGGTGACGTGTCCGGGGCGCTTCATACAGCGGCCTCCTCGGCGAGGGCGGGAGGGCGGCGGCCGGACGGCGGGCGCAGCAGGGCGTACTCGGCCAGGTCGACCTGCCGGGTCTCGCGCCGGAACTCGGCGGTGGTGCCGGGCCAGGCGGTGGTGTTGCGGCCGTTGGCGTCGAGGTACCAGCTGTCACAGCCGCCGGTCGTCCATACGGTGCGCGCCATCCGCCGCTGCATGTGGTCGCTCCAGGCGGCCACCGCCTCGGGGCGGGCGTCGAGCGCGATCCGGCCGCCGAGGACGTCGAGGTGGTGCAGGTAGTCGGCCAGATAGTTCAGCTGGGACTCGATCATGAGGACCAACGAGCTGTTGCCCAGGCCGGTGTTGGGGCCGATGAGGGTGAGGAAGTTGGGGAACCCATCGGCGCTGGTGCCGCGCAGCGACTCCATGCCGTCCTTCCAGCGTTCGGCGAGGGTGACGCCGTCGGCGCCGGTGATGCGTTCGGCGATGGGCATGTCGGTGACGTGGAAGCCGGTGCCGAAGACGATCGCGTCGGCCTCGGTGCGGCTGCCGTCGGAGCCGATGAGGGTGGAGCCGCTGACCTCCCGCAGCCCGGCGGCGATCACGTCGACATTCGGCCTGGTGAGCGCCGGGTAGTAGCCGTTGGACAGCAGGATGCGTTTGCAGCCGATGCGGTAGTCGGGCGTGAGCTTGGCACGCAGTGCGGGGTCCTTGACCGCCCGCCGCATGTGCGCCCGGCCGACCGTCTCGACCAGCCCGAGTGCGTTCGGCCACTTGGTGAAGGCGCTGACCTGGAGTTCCCGGATGCCCCAGAGAATCCCGCGGCGCGCGGCGCGGGTGGCGGGCACCTTGGCGTGCAGCCAACGCTCCAGGCCGGTGATCTTGCGGTCGGCGCGCGGCAGCACCCAGGCGGGGGTGCGCTGGAAGAGGCTGAGGCGGCCGACCTCGGGCTGGATGGCCGGGACGATCTGGAGGGCGGAGGCGCCGGTGCCGATCACGGCGACGCGCTTGCCGCGCAGGTCGTAGTCGTGGTCCCAGCGGGCGGAGTGGAACACCTTGCCGGGGAAGGTCGCAAGGCCCGGGATGTCGGGGATCTTCGGGTCGGAGAGCGGCCCGGTCGCCGAGACGAGGACGTCGGCGGTTAGCGATCCGCTCGCCGTCCGGATCTCCCAGCGCAGCGCGTCACGGTCCCACCGCGCGTGCTCCACCTCGGCGTGGAACCGCAGATGGGGGCGGATCCCGAAGGTGTCCGCGACATGCTCCAGATAGGCGCGGATATGGGGCTGCCCGGAGAAGTTCCGCGGCCACCGGGGGTTGGGCGCGAAGGAGAACGAGTAGAGGTGCGAGGGCACATCGCACGCGCACCCCGGATAGCTGTTGTCCCGCCAGGTGCCGCCCACCGACCCGGCGCGCTCCAGGACCACGAAGTCGGTGATCCCCTCACGGCGCAGCCGTATGGCCGCCCCCAGACCACCGAACCCCGATCCGATCACCGCCACCCGCACGTGTTCCCGCTCGGACATGCCACCGCCTCCCCAGGTCACCGACCCTACCCATCGCGCCAGCAATCACTGGCACGGTTGGAGCGTAGGGCAGCTGCGTACCGAGCGGTAGGGGGCGCACGCAGGGAAGTTACCGCCGGCTGCACCCCGGGCTGCTGTCCGCGCCTAGGGTGACCGGGTGGCCGCGAACGAGAACCCGAACGACCAGCATAAACAGCGCGAGTTCCGGATGGCAGAGCTGGCCGCCGAAGCCGGTATCACCGTCCGGACGCTGCGCTTCTACCGCGAACGCAAACTGATCCCGCCGCCGCGCCGCGAGGGCCGTATCGCCTGGTACAACGAGCACCACCTCGCCCGGCTCCGCTCCATCTCCGCCCTCCTGGAGCGCGGCCACACCCTCGGCGGCATCACCGAACTCCTCGCCGCCTTCGAGAGCGGCCGCGACGTCGGCGAACTCCTGGGCCTGGACGCGACGTTCGTGACCCCCTGGTCGGACGAGACCCCGGTCCGCCTCACCCCCGAGGAACTGGCCGACCACTACAGCGGCGACGTCACCGCCGAAAACCTCGCCGCCTCCCTCGACATCGGCTATCTCGCGGTGGACGGCGACGAGTTCGTCCACACCAGCCGCCGCCGCGCCGCGAGGGCCGTATCGCCTGGTACAACGAGCACCACCTCGCCCGGCTCCGCTCCATCTCCGCCCTCCTGGAGCGCGGCCACACCCTCGGCGGCATCACCGAACTCCTCGCCGCCT
>NZ_VKJP01000164.1 GCF_007280575.1 Streptomyces benahoarensis | reverse complement strand
GTCTCCGGGGGGTTCCGTACGGGGCGGTGGTGGGCGCCGCGTGTTTCCCGTAGGGGGCGGGCGCGGTCGTCGCGCGTCCCGTACGGATCGGCGTATGCGGTCCCGTAGGGGATCGGCCGGGGCGGTGTCTGCCGTGCGGCCGGGGGCGGTGTCTCCCGTACGGACCTGAAGCCCGCCGGGCGCTGCGGCGGGCGGCACGGGGCCGGGGCAAACCCTTGGAGGGTCCTTGGACCGAGCCCTTTGAGGAGGCTCCGGGGGAGGTCCATCAGGGGTGTGCCGGGCAGGGCGGCGTACCGGAGGTGGTGGCGTGTCAGGGGCCGGGTGTGCGGCCCTCGGTGCGGTTCGGGGGAGGCGGTACCGTCGGGGCAGTAACCAGCGGACACCGCAGGGGATTTCGTGGGGATCGAGAGCGAACAGCTCGTTTTTGACTATCTGAGCCGGGTCGGCGACCTGGCCCAGCAGCGGGGCCTGCCCTCGGGGGCGCGGATGCGGCTGGTGGCCGATCTGCGGGCCGAGGCCACGTCCCGGATCGCGGGCCAGAAGTCCGCGTCGGTCTCCCAGGTGAAGCGGGTGCTGGCCCGGCTGGGCACCCCGGAGGCGGTCGTATCGGCGGCGGAGTCGGCCGCGGGGGTGGCCGGGCGGTCGTCGGCTGCGCGCGCGGGGGACGGCCCGGCCGCTCCGCCCGTTGCGGGCGCTCCGTCCGTACCGCCGGGGGCGCACGCCGGACCGTCCGCGCCCCTGGGCACACCCGAACCGCCCGCCACCTCCGGCCTGTCGGGGAAGCGCGCCTCCTCCTCCGGCCTGTCGGGGACGCCGGGCCCCACCGGGACCTCCGGACCCGCCGAGCCGCCCACGCCTCTCGGTTCCGCCGACGCGCCCGAGTCGTCCGACCCGTCCGGCCCCTCCGCGTCCCGTCCGTCGGCTCCCGCCCCTACGGACAATCCCGCAGACGGCGAAGCCCCAAGGGCTGGTGACGGCGCATCGGGAAAGGTGCCGTCGCCGCGGGACGGAACGCGGGACGGATCCCGGTCCGGGCAGTGGTCCGGGCTGTTCAAAAAGAAGGACGCCGGTTCCGGGGCGGCGGAGGCAGCCGGGCCGCGGTTCACGTTGGCGCCCGGTTCCGCCGCGCCGCCGCATCTGGCCGGGGCCGACGAGTTGGGCGACGGCGACGCGGACTGGTGGCTGGCGCGGCCGGAGCCGACCGGGAGGGGCGAGACCGTGCCTGGGTTCGTCGGCGGCATCGAGATCCCGGAGATGTGGAAGCGGCCCGGGGAGGGCGACGACGCGAAGAAGGCGCCGGACGGTACGCCGGGGCAGGGCGCCGGTCCGGAACCCGGCCGTCCGCTGCCGGGGCTGCTGCGCCGCGCCCTCGGCCGGAAGCAGGCGGCGCCCGCACCGGAGGCGCCCGCCCCGGAACCGGCCGCCGAGGAGGCACCGGCCGCCCGGGTCCGGCTCAGCCCCGTGGTGACGCTCGCCGTGGTGCTGCTGCTGGCCGGTGTGGTCCTCGGGAGCTGGCTCGCGCTGGCCGCGGGCTGGGCGGTGACGTTCCTGTCGCGCCGCCTCACCCACGCCGAGGCGAAGTTCGCCGCGCTCGGCGTGCCCGGCCTGCTGGCGGGCGGCGGAGTCCTGTGGATGTGGGGCCGTGCCACCGGCCGGTGGGGCGATCCGATCGCCTCCGGGAAGATGGGCGCCGCGCTCCTCGACGGTCTGCCGCTTCTGGTCCGCGTCGCCGCCGTCGCCTCGGCGGTGTTCCTGGTGTGGCGGATGCGGCGCTGGGTTCGATGACGGACCGGGCTCTCCCGGACTGACCGACGCTCACGGGCCTGACCCGTAGGGGTCGTTCGCCCTTACGGGGCTCCCTTACGGGCCCGCCCCTACGAGGTTTCCCGTACGGCACCCCGTGCGGGCTGTCCGCCTCTCCCGTACGGGACCACCCCCACCGCACTCCGGGAGCGCACGCCGGGCCCCCCGGGCGTCCCTCACCCCTTCTTGGCCAGTCGCTCCCGCACCTCGTCAAGGATCCTGTCGGCCGCCGTGTACCCGATGCCCTGGATCCACAGCTGGTCGTCGACGCGGAAGGAGCGGCCGTTCTTGACCGCTCGGAGGTTCTTCCACAGGGGACCGCTGGTGACCTGCGCTTCTTTCGACTTCTCCGGGGAGCCGTAGCTCGCGTAGAAGACCGCGTCGGCGTCGGCGCGGTTCATCTGCTCGGTGCTCAGCTCCGTCATCAGGCCGTCCTTGGCGCCGTTGACGACGTCGGTCGGGCCGGTGCCGAGGTCGTCGAGGACGGTGCCGATGTAGCTCTGACAGCCGTAGACGCGGGTGTCGGCGCCCTCGACGAAGCGGACGACGTTGGCCCGCAGCGCCCTCGCCTTCGCCGGTCCGCCGAGCGCCGCGGTGGTCTGCCGGACGTGTGCCTCGTACCCCGCGACGACCTTCTTGGCCTGCGGAATCCGGCCCAACGCCGCCGCATGGGTGGCGAAGTTCTGCTTCCAGGGGTAGCCGGTGGTCTCGGTCATCACCGTCGGCGCGATGCGGGTGAGCTGCGGGTAGCTGTGCCCGTCGCGGACCGTGTTGGTGAGGATCAGGTCCGGTTTCAGGGCGGCGACGGCCTCCAGGTTGGGGGCGCCGATCCTGCCGACGTCCTTGATCCCGGCGACGCCGTCCTTCGGCAGGTAGTCGAGGAAGCCCGAATCGACGTCGGAGCGGGTGGCGCCGACCGGCTTGACGCCGAGGGTGAGGGCGGAGTCCAGCTCCGCGGTGTCCAGGACCACCACCCGCTTCGGCGCGGCCGGGACCTCGACCTCGCCCCTCGCCGTCGCGACCTTGTGCGGGCCATCGCCCGAGGGCGGCTGGGCCCAGTGCGTCACCGGCTGCTTCGGGCAGCTGGCGGCCTTGAGGGACCCGCCGTCGCCGGAGTCGGACCCGCCGCTTCCGCAGGCGGCGAGGGCGAGGGAGGCGGCGACCGTCCCGGCCACGGCGACCGCGGCACGGCGGACGGGACGCGGCTGCGCACGGCGGATCACGCGACGGGCGGCGGCACGACGGACGGCACGACGGGTCATGGAATGCCCTTTCGGCTCGTACGGGAGGGAGGACGGCCCGTAGGGGTGGAATGGCAGCGGCCCGTACGGGTGGGACGGCGGCCCGTACGGGTGGAACGGACGCGGCCCGTACGGGTGGAACGGAGGAAGGCGTACGGATCGGTGGTGCGAGCGAACGCGTACGGATCGGTGGTCCGAACGCGTACGGCGGGTCGGTTCGGGAGACGGGACAGCGACAGCGACAGCGACAGGAACAGGGACAGCGGCAGGAACAGGAACAGAACAGATCGGGTCGGACACGGACCGCAGGGCCCGCAGCACCCCTCTACCCGCCAGCCCCCGGCCCCAGCACCTCCGCACCGGGCCTTCCAGCCCCGGACGCCTCCGCACCGGGCCTTCCAGCCCCGGACGCCTCAGCCCCGGACGCCTCAGACCCCGGACACCTCGGCCCCCGCCCAAGGCCGACCCGGCACCACCAGCGGGGAGCCGGTCACCGGATCCGGGATGACGACCGCCTCCAGGCCGAAGACCTCCCGCACCAGCTCCGCGGTGACCACTTCGCCCGGCGGGCCCTCGGCCACCACGCGGCCCGCGCGCATCGCCACCAGGTGGTCGGCGTAGCGGGCGGCCTGATTCAGGTCGTGCAGGACGGCGACGACCGTGCGGCCCCGCTCGTGGTTGAGCTGGCGTACCAGGTCCAGCACCTCCACCTGGTGCGCGATGTCCAGGTACGTCGTCGGCTCGTCCAGGAGGAGCAGATCGGTCTCCTGGGCCAGCGCCATCGCGATCCACACCCGCTGCCGCTGGCCGCCGGAGAGTTCGTCGACGGCGCGCGCGGCGAGCTGGGCGACGTCGGTGCGCTCCATCGCCTCCGTCACCGCCCGCTCGTCCTCCGCCGACCACTGCTGCCACCAGTGCTGATGCGGCTGGCGGCCGCGCGCCACGAGATCGGCGACGGTGATCGCCTCCGGCGCGACGGGCGTCTGCGGCAGCAGCCCCAGCGACCGGGCGATCTGCTTCGTCGGGATCCGCGCCAGATCCGCGCCGTCCAGGAACACTGCGCCGCGCCGCGGCCGCAGCAGCCGTCCCAGGGCGCGCAGCAGCGTCGACTTCCCGCAGGCGTTCGGCCCGACGACGACGGTGACCGCGCCCTGCGGCACGTCCAGGTCCAGCCCGTCGACGACCGTACGGTCCTCGTACGCCAGCGTCAGCTCCCGCGCCGTCAGCCTGCTCGGGGCGGGCTCCCCGGTCGTGGGGGCGGCGGTTGCGCCGGTCTCGGTCACGCTTCTCCTCCTGCGGCACGGCTACGGGTCCCGGCGGCGCGGCCACGGCCCGCCGTGCGGCTGCGGGTGCGGTGGCCCCGGATGATCAGCCAGATCAGATACGGCGCGCCGACGGCGGCGGTCAGCACGCCCACCGGCAGCTCCGTCGGCGCGAACAGCTTGCGGGCCAGCAGATCGCCGCCCACCACGATCGCCGCGCCCAGCAGCGCCGAGCTGAACAGCGGGATCTGCGCGGTGCGCGTCAGCCGCCGGGCGATCTGCGGCGCCAGCAGCGCCACGAAGTCCACCGGGCCCGCCGCGCCCGTCGCCATCGACGCCAGCACCACGCCCAGCGCCACCAGGCCCAGCCGGGTGCGGCCCAGTCGGACGCCCAGCGCTGTCGCGGTGTCGTCGTCCATCGACACCGTCCGCTGCGCCCGCACCGCCCACAGCACCGCGGGCAGCAGCGCCAGCAGCGCCCAGCCCAGCGGCGCCGCCTCCGCCCAGCCCCGCCCGTTCAGCGACCCCGTCATCCACACCTGCGCCTGCTGCGCGACCAGGTAGTCGCCCTTCGTCAGGAACAGCTGGATCACCGAGCGGAGCGCCACCGCGAAACCGATGCCGATCAGTACGAAGCGGGTCGCGTGCAGCCCGCCGCGCCACGCGAAGACGTACACCAGCCCCGCCGCCAGCAGCCCGCCGGCCACCGAGAGGTACGGCAGCACCGTGTACGAGGTGACCCCGAACGTCATCGCGCCGACCGTCAGCGCGCCCGCGCCCTGGGTGACGCCGATGATGTCCGGGCTGGCCAGCGGGTTGCGGGCGACCGTCTGGATCAGCCCGCCCGCGACGCCGAACGCCGCGCCGACCAGCAGCCCCACGGCCATCCGCGGCAGCCGCAGCGTCCCGACGACCAGCTCCTGCGACGACGGCCGCCCCAGGATCACGTCGAGGACGTCGGACGGCGCGACGAAGTCCTCGCCGACGCAGAGATACGCCAGGCACACCGCGGCCAGCGCCGCCGCGAGCAGCACGGCGACGACCGCCGCCCGGCGGTGCAGCAGGAACGAGACCCTGGAGGCACGGTCTGCCCCGAGGACGGCGTAACCGGCCGGACGGTGCCCGGCGGCCGGGCGCGGGGCCGGGGCGGCCACCGCCTCGCGGGTTCCGGGGGCGTTCACGCGGCCACCGCCTTCCGGCGGACGAGGGTCACCAGGAACGGCACCCCGATGAGCGCCGTCATCACGCCCGCAGGGACTTCCGACGGCGGGAAGACGATCCGCCCGACGGTGTCCGACACCAGCACGATCACCGGCCCGAGCAGCGCCGCCATCGGCAGCACCCAGCGGTGATCGTTGCCGACCACGGCGCGCGCCAGATGCGGCACCGCGAGCCCGACGAACGCGATCGGACCGGCCGCCGCGACGCCCGCGCCGGTCAGCACCGTCGCGCCGAGCCCGCCGACGATCCGTACGACGGCGACCTTCTGGCCCAGCCCCCGGGCGACGTCCTCGCCCAGCGCCAAGGCGTCCAGACCGCGCGCCACCGACAGCACCAGCACCGCGCCGACCAGCAGGAACGGCCAGATCTGGGCGGCGACCTCGCTGTCCCGGCCGGTCAGCGAGCCGACCTGCCAGAACCGGAACTCGTCCAGCGCCGCCGCCTGGGTCGTCAGCACCGCCATCGTCACCGACACCAGCAGCGCGTTGATCGCCGCACCGGCCAGTGCCAGCTTCACCGGCGTCGCCCCGCCCCGGCCCCGGGTGGCGATGGCGTACACGACGACCGACGCGACGGCGGCACCGGCGAACGCGAACCAGACGTAGCCGGCGAGCGTGTGCACCCCGAACAGGGAGATCGCCAGCACCACGCCGACCGACGAGCCCTGGCTGATGCCGAGGATGCCGGGGTCGGCGATCGGGTTGCGGGTGATGCCCTGGAGTACCGTCCCGGCCATCGCCAGCGCCGCCCCGACCATCAGGCCGATCAGCGTGCGCGGCAGCCGCAGGAAGCGCACCACCTGCGCGGCGTCGCCGTCCCCGCCGTGCACCAGCGCGCCGATCACCTCGGACGGGGCGAACGCGCGGCTGCCGACGGCGAGCGAGAGGAGGACGGCCAGCAGCAGCGCCGCCACCGCCGCCAGCGTCAGGACGAGCCGCCGCCCGCGCATCCGGCTCATCGCGCGCCCCCCGGGGCCGGACGTGCCGGGTCGCGCGGCGGCGCTCCGGGGGCTGCTTGCCTGGTCGGCTGACATCGGGTCCATTTCGAGATATCCGGGCGCAGCACGCGCCCCCGGACCCCGGCGGCGGACCACCGGGCCCCCAGGGGCACGCGCTTAGGTAAGGCAAGGCTAAGGGTACGACCCGGGGTCGTACCGGGCCGGGCGGGGCGGCCCTGCGGGGCTGTCGGTGGCGCCCGGCACAATGGGGGGCATGGCTGCCCCGATCGCCCCCGCCGACCCGACCGTCCCGAGCGCCCCCGCCCTGACCGTCGGCTTCGATCTCGACATGACGCTGATCGACTCCCGCCCCGGCATCAAGGCCGCCTACCAGGAGCTGACCGCCCGCACCGGCGTGTATGTCGACGCCGACCTCGCGATCACCCGCCTGGGCCCGCCGCTGGAGCAGGAGATTCGCCAGTGGTTCCCCGAGGAGCGGACAGCCGAGGCCAGTGAGCTGTACCGGGAGCTGTACCCGCGGTACGCGGTCGCGCCGACGCCCGCGATGCCCGGCGCCCACGCGGCGCTGGCGGCGGTGCACGCCGCCGGTGGCCGCACGCTCGTCGTCACCGCGAAGTTCGAGCCCAGCGCCAAGCTCCACCTCGACCACCTGGGCCTGGAGGTCGACATCCTCGCCGGGTCCCTGTGGGCGGAGGCCAAGGCGGCGGCGCTGCGCGCGCACGGCGCCACGGTCTACGTCGGCGACCACACCGGCGATGTGCGCGGCGCGCGGGCCGCGGACGCCCTGTCGGTCGCGGTCGCCTCGGGGCCGTGCGATGCGGCGGAGCTGCGGGCGGCCGGTGCCGATGTGGTGCTCGACGACCTGACCGCGTTCCCGGGCTGGCTCGCCGGCTACCTCGCGAGGGACGCCGCGTCCGCCTGAGCCCGGCGGCGCTGGCCGACGACGGAGCGGACCACCCCCGCCCCGGCGATGAGGAAGCCCACGCCCATCAGCATGCACACCCAGTAGAAAACCGAAGGCAGCGGTTCGGCGCCGATGAACAGTGGGGTCATCGTGGCCAGAGTGGCCAGTGCGCCAATGAAGAACACGATCGCGCCGATTCGGACCAGCAGATCCCCATCCCGGGGCGTTTCGTCAGACACCTGACCAGGGTAAGTCCGGGCCACAAGCATGGAGGAACCGCCTGGTACGTCTTGTCACCGCGCGCGGGACCATTAGCCTTGGTGACGGCGGGTCAGGGTGACCCGCTGCACTGCTATCCAGACCCGTTTTTCCGGCAGTTTTTCCGCACTTTCGGCATTTTCTGAGCAGTCAGCCCGCATTTTTCCCACGAGTACGAGGACGAGGACAGACGTGCCTACCGGCAAGGTCAAGTGGTTCAACAGTGAGAAGGGCTTCGGCTTTCTCTCCCGCGACGACGGCGGTGACGTCTTCGTGCACTCGTCGGTGCTGCCCGACGGCGTGGACGCACTCAAGCCGGGCCAGCGCGTCGAATTCGGCGTCGTCGCCGGTCAGCGCGGCGACCAGGCACTGTCCGTGACGATCCTCGACCCGGCGCCCTCGGTGGCCGCGGCCCAGCGCCGTAAGCCCGATGAACTCGCCTCGATCGTGCAGGACCTGACCACTCTGCTGGAGAACGTCACCCAGCAGCTGGAGCGGGGCCGCTACCCCGAGAAGGCGCACGGCGCCAAGATCGCCGGAATGCTCCGCGCGGTCGCCGACCAGCTCGACGTCTGACCCCGCCCCGCCGGGCCCGCGCCCGGCCGGACCATCCGGATCAGACGAACGCCAGCGCGTCCGGGCCGAGGGGCGGCACCAGCCCCTCGGCCGCCGCGCGCGTCAGCAGCCCCCGCACCGCCGCATACCCGTGCTCGCCGAGGTCGGCGGTGAACTCGTTCACGTACAGCCCGATGTGCTGGTCGGCGACGGCCGGATCCATCTCCTGGGCGTGCCCGAGGACGTACGGACGGGACGCCTCCGGGTCGTCCCACGCCATTCGCACCGACGTCCGCGCCGCGTCCGCCAGCCGCCGCAGCATCTCCTCGCCCAGCGACCGCTTCGCGATGATCGCGCCCAGCGGAATCGGCAGCCCGGTGGTGCGCTCCCAGTGCTCGCCCATGTCGGCCAGGCAGGTCAGGCCGTAGTTCCCGTAGGTGAAGCGGGCCTCGTGGATGACCAGGCCCGCGTCGACCTTGCCGTCGCGGACGGCTGGCATGATCTCGTGGAACGGCAGCACCACGATCTCCCCGACGCCGCCCGGCACCTCGGCCGCCGCCCAGAGCCGGAACAGCAGATACGCGGTGGACCGCTCGCTGGGCACCGCCACCGTCTTCCCGGCAAGACCCGCCGCGTCACCGCCCCCGCGGGTCAGGACCAGCGGCCCGCAGCCGCGCCCCAGCGCCCCGCCGCACGGCAACAGCGCGTACTCCTCAAGCACCCACGGCAGCACCGCGTACGACACCTTCAGCACATCGAACTCACCGCGCTCGGCCATGCCGTTGGTGACGTCGATGTCCGCGAAGGTCACCGCCAGCTCCGGTGCGCCGGGGACGCGGCCGTGCGCCCAGGCGTCGAAGACGAAGGTGTCGTTGGGGCACGGCGAATACGCGATGTCCAGCGGCCGGGTCACGGGTCCTCCTCGCAAACGGGCCCGGCGCGGTGGCCGGGCCGGGTGTCACAGAGCGCGCAGTGCGGCGGGCAACGCCGCGAACGCGCCGGTCAGCGCGGTCAGCGCGGGGCCGATGCGCCAGGCCGCCCGGTCGCGGGGGCCGACCGCGTTGGAGACCGTACGGATCTCCAGCACGCCCGCGCCATGGGCCACGGCCGCCTCGGCGACGCCGAAGCCCTCCATGGCCTCCGCCAGAGCACCGGGGTGGCGCGCCGTCAGCTCCGCCGCGCGCGCCGCGGAGCCCGTCACCGTCGACACGGTCAGCACCGGCCCGGTGCGCGCCCCGCACGCGGCGGCGACGGCCCGCACCAGCGCCGGGCCCGGGCGGTGCGTGACCGTCCCGAAGCCCAGTTCCGTCACCGGCAGAAAGCCCTCGGGCGTCTCGGCGCCCAGGTCGGCGGCGGTGAGCGCGTCCGCGACGACCACACAGCCCAGCGGGGCGGCGGGCGCGAAGCCGCCGCCGATCCCGGCGGAGATCACCAGGGAGTACGGCGCGCCGTCCAGCGTGGCGGCGGTCAGCGCGGTGGCCGTCCCGGCCGCGGCGGACGCCGGACCGACCCCGGCGGCCAGTACGTCGACGGCGGGGCCGGTGTCCGCGCCGCCGCGGTGCAGCGCGAGGCCGCCGGGCAGGGCGCGCGGGGTGTACGGACCGCCCGCGGCGCACACCGCGTCGCGTTCGGCGGCCACCGCCGTGACGACGAGCACCCGCATCAGACGGCCCGCCCGGACGGCGCTCCGGCCCCGGTCAGCGGGCTCAGTCCTTCTGCTTCAGGTTGAAGTGCCACATGGTCTTCGGGCCCTGGCCCTTGCCCAGCTCCGCGACCTGGAGCGTGACCGACCGGGTGTAGGTGGTCTGACCGGTCTGCGGGTTCTGCTGCATGAAGAGGGTGTCCGCGTCGAAGGAGCGGTACGTCTCGTGGCTGGCCTCACGCATCACGGGGCCGCCGCCGATGACGATCCAGCCGGACTTGGCGACCTCCGGCGCCACGCCGACGCGGACCTTGTCGCCGGACTGGACGGTGACGGTCTTGCCACCGTTCTTGGTGATGCAGGTCTCGACCTGCTTCTTGCTCAGCAGCTTGCCGTCGCCGTTGCAGCCGGGCGTGGCCTCGGCGGTGACGGTCGTGGAGCCGACGGTCACGGTCGCCAGGTCGGTCGGCTTCTCACAGGCGGAGAGGGTGACGAGGCCCAGGGACACGGCACCGATGGCGGCAGCGGCGCGGCGGCCCTTGCCCCAGGAGATCATCGCAGCGGTCATGCGGGCAGGCTATCTGGCGCCCCGGCGCGCACCACGCCCGGGTACGGCGTGCCGCCCCGCGCCGCCCACATGCGTACCGGCCGGATCCGGCACCCGGGCCCGCCGCCGGAGATCGCCCGCACCCGCCGCCGGAGGCCGCCCGCACCCGGCGGGCGGCGCAGCCCGCGTTCCGCGACCGGCGCCGCCCGGCCGCTCACCGCACCCGCGCCCCGGCCCGTCCGCCGCGCCGGGCCGCGCCCAGCAGACCTCGTACGGACACCAGCGCACCCACCGCCACCAGTGCCGACGCCACCACCATGCCCACCTCGCCGACCAGCGGCAGCGCGATGCCGAGCGCGCCGCCGACCACCCACGACAGCTGGAGCACCGTCTCCGAGCGGGCGAATGCGGAGGTGCGCACCGTCTCCGGGACGTCGCGCTGGATCATCGCGTCCAGCGACAGCTTGCCCAGCGCCTGGCAGAGCCCCGCGGTGGCCGCCACCACCGGCACGACCACCAGGGACAGCAGCCCGTACCCGACCGCCGCCGTCACCGTCGCGGCCAGCGCGACGCCCAGCACCCCGGCGACGATCCGCTCCGGGCCGCGCGCCCGCAGCCAGGCGCCGACCGTCGTGCCCAGCGCGTTGCCGCCGCCCGCCGCGACCACGACCAGCCCCAGCGATGTCGCGGCGCCCAGCCCGGACAGCGGTTGCTCGCGCAGCAGGAACGCGAGGAAGAACGTCAGCAGCCCCGACAGGGCGCGGAGCGTGGCGTTGGCCTGGAGGCCGTGCAGCACCGACGGGCCGACGGTCCGCAGCCCTGGCCGCCACCCCGGCCCCGAGGGCTCCCCGGACGCCAGCCGCGCGCGGGCCTCGCCCTTCCCCGAGTCGACCTTGTGCGGCAGCGTGAACGACAGGAAGGCGCCGCCGCAGAACACCAGGAACGCCACGAAGAGCGGCCACATCGGCCCGATCAGATGCAGCCCGGCCCCCAGCGGCGCGGCCACCGCGGTCGCCAGCAGCCCGGCGAGCGTCACCCGCGAATTGGCCTTGACCAGCGAGAAACGCGGCGGCAGCAGCCGCGGCACCACCGCGCTGCGCACCACGCCGTACGCCTTCGACGCCACCAGCACGCCCAGCGCCGCCGGATACAGCTCCAGCCCGCCGGCGGCGACCGCGCCCGACATCGTCAGCGCCAGCAGCGCCCGCGCCAGCATCGCGGCGGCCATCGCGGCCCGCCGCCCGTGCGGCACCCGGTCCAGCAGCGGCCCGACCACCGGCGCCAGCAGCGCGAACGGCGCCATCGTCACCGCGAGATACAGCGCCACCCGGCCCCGCGCCTGATCCGTCGGCACCGAGAAGAACACCGTCGAGGCCAGCGCGACGGTGATCAGCATGTCGCCCGCGGAGTTCACCGCGTGCAGTTCGATGAGTTTGCCCAGGCCCGATTCGCCCGCGCCGTGCGCATGGGTGGCGCGCCGTACGCCGCGGGCCGCACCGGTGAACGGCCGGTGCAGCGCCCGCCCGGCGGCCCGGCCCGCCCCGCGGACCCGGTTGCGCCGCAGCCCGCTCCGGGTCGACGCGCGCGAGAACCGCGAGCCCTTCGATGCCCGTGCGGCAGCCATCCGGCCATACTGCCCGAATTTGCCAGCTATCGGGCGGTTTCCCGGGCTTGTCGCGCGAGGTGGCGGCGGCCCGCGCCCCTCTCACCGCCACCGGCGGCCCCCGGCGATCACATTTGCCGCTCCCACCGAGGGGTCGTCCACGAACGAAGGGGTAGCGTGTGTAGCGCGCCACCGGCGGTCGTCCATGGCCGCGCGCCTTTGCGCGATCCCTCAGAATGGGTCGTGAGAGGTGCGCTCGACCCAAGCGATCGGGCGCGGACGTCGACGCGGTCCCCAGGTCCGCTCCGCCCGCCCCGGCCCCGCCGGTCGTCCGGACATGGACAGGACAGCTCCGGCTGGCGCACTCGTGAGACGGCGTGGAAGAGAGAATCGATTCTTGTGAGTGCTGCGATGCGAAGCCGTACCCCGGACCGCCTGTGCGCCGAGGCGGTCGACCTGGCCCGTGCAGCGGCCGAGGAGACCGCGCTGCCGGGCATGGTCGGCGAGCACCTGGAGGCCGTCGCCGACGGCGACCGCGTCGTCACGCACCTCTTCGCCTGCAAGGAGCCCGGCTACCGCGGCTGGCGCTGGGCCGTCACCGTCGCCCGCGCCTCCCGCGCCAAGGTCGTCACCCTCGACGAGTCGGTGCTGCTGCCCGGCTCGGACGCCGTCCTCGCCCCCGAGTGGGTGCCGTGGAGTGAGCGGCTGCGCCCCGGCGACATGGGCCCCGGCGATCTGCTGCCCACCGACGCCGAGGACCTGCGCCTGGAGCCCGGCTACACCGGTGAGGACACCCCGCCGCCGAACTCCGCCCTCGCCGCGGACCTGCCCGCCCGGACCGCGGAGATCGCCGAGATCGCCGACACCGAGGACGCCGACGTCGTCCCCGGCTCGCCCGCCGTCCAGCCCGCCCCCGCCCGCGGCGACCTCACCTCCCTCGCCGACGAACTGGGCATGCGCCGCGCCCGCATCCTG
>NZ_VKJP01000163.1 GCF_007280575.1 Streptomyces benahoarensis | reverse complement strand
CCACGCCCCGCCGCCCACCGTCACCGTCGCCCCGGGCACCTCCCGCACCGCCACCGTCATCGACGTCCGCGCCCGCGACTCCCACGGCCTGTTGCACCGCGTCTGCCGGGCCCTCGAATCCACCGGTGCCACCGTCCGCGGCGCCCGCGTCTCCACCCTCGGCGCCAGCGCCGTCGACGCCTTCTACCTCACCGACGGCGCGGGCACCCCGCTCACCGGGGAACGGGCCCGCGCCGCCGCCCGCGCCGTGCGCCGCGCCCTGGAATGACGCGCCCGGTACCGGTGCCGGCGGCCCGGAGTGGCCCGCTTGCCGGGCCGGATACCCTAGGAGTCGACTGTCTTATGCCCCCGACCCCGAGGAACGACGACCGCCGTGTTCGATACGCTTTCCGACCGCCTGGCGAGTACCTTCAAAAACCTCCGGGGCAAGGGCCGCCTCTCCGAGGCCGACATCGACGCCACGGCGCGCGAGATCCGTATCGCCCTTCTTGAGGCCGACGTCGCGCTGCCCGTGGTCCGGGCCTTCATCAAGCAGGTCAAGGAGCGCGCCTCCGGCTCCGAGGTCTCCCAGTCGCTGAACCCGGCCCAGCAGGTCATCAAGATCGTCAACGAGGAGCTGGTCGGCATCCTCGGCGGCGAGACCCGCCGCCTGCGCTTCGCCAAGACCCCGCCGACCGTCATCATGCTCGCCGGTCTCCAGGGTGCCGGTAAGACCACCCTCGCCGGCAAGCTCGGCCGCTGGCTCAAGGGTCAGGGTCACACGCCGCTGCTCGTCGCCTGCGACCTCCAGCGCCCCAACGCCGTCAACCAGCTCTCCGTCGTCGCCGAGCGCGCCGAGGTGGCGGTCTACGCCCCCGAGCCCGGCAACGGCGTCGGCGATCCGGTCAAGGTCGCCCAGGACTCGATCGAGTTCGCCCGCGCCAAGCAGCACGACGTCGTCATCGTCGACACCGCCGGCCGCCTCGGCATCGACCAGGAGCTGATGCAGCAGGCCGCGGACATCCGCGACGCCGTCAAGCCCGACGAGGTCCTCTTCGTCGTCGACGCGATGATCGGCCAGGACGCGGTCAACACCGCCGAGGCGTTCCGCGACGGCGTCGGCTTCGACGGCGTCGTCCTCTCCAAGCTCGACGGCGACGCCCGAGGCGGTGCCGCGCTCTCCATCGCGCACGTCACCGGCAAGCAGATCATGTTCGCCTCCAACGGCGAGAAGCTGGACGACTTCGACGCGTTCCACCCGGACCGCATGGCGTCCCGCATCCTCGGCATGGGCGACATGCTCAGCCTCATCGAGAAGGCCGAGCAGACCTTCAGCCAGGCCGAGGCCGAGAAGATGGCGGCCAAGCTCCAGAAGGGCCCCAAGGAGTTCACGCTCGACGACTTCCTGGCCCAGATGGAGCAGGTCCGCAAGATGGGCTCCCTCTCCAAGCTGCTCGGCATGCTGCCCGGCATGGGGCAGATGAAGGAGCAGATCAACAACCTCGACGAGCGCGAGGTCGACCGCACCGCCGCGATCATCAAGTCGATGACCCCGGCCGAGCGTCACGAACCGACGATCATCAACGGCTCCCGCCGTGCCCGTATCGCCCGGGGTTCCGGCGTCGAGGTCAGCGCGGTCAAGAACCTCATCGAGCGGTTCTTCGACGCGCGCAAGATGATGTCGAAGATGGCCCAGGGCGGCGGCATCCCGGGGATGCCGGGCATGCCCGGGATGCCCGGCGCGGGCGGCGGCGCCAAGAAGAAGAAGCAGGTCAAGCAGGCCAAGGGCAAGCGCAAGAGCGGTAACCCGATGAAGCGCAAGGCCGAGGAGGCGGCGGCCGCCGCCCGCCGCGAGGCCGCCCAGAACGGCAATCCGCTCGGCCTGCCCCCCGGCGGAGCCGACGCCCAGGACTTCGAACTCCCCGAGGAGTTCAAGAAGTTCATGGGCTGACCCCCGAGGTCCTGCCGCCCGGGCCCCCGCCGTACGCACACGGCGGGGGCCCGCGCGCACCCGGCCGGGCACGGCGCCCTCCGCACCGCGCGGTGCGACGGCGTACGCCGTACGGATGACGCGGGGGTACGCACCGGCTTCGCGGGCCCCTGTACGCCGTGGGCGCGGAACGGGGCAGCCGCCCCGGGCGCGGCCCATGACACGAAACTGACTGGTACGTGCAAATTATTTGGGATGGCCCGGAATCGGAACACCGGGCGTCCCCGGCTCGTTGTCACGACGTGAGCACGACACCGCCTGTTCTCGCCGCCGAACTGGCGCTCGCCTGGGCCGATATTCAACGGCACCACCCCGAGCTGCCGGATCTGGCCGCGCCCGAGTCCCTGATCGGAGAGTCGTCGTCCGCCTGTGGCGCCGAGCTCTCCTTCGAACGGCTGCTCCACGAGGCAGTCCACGGCATCGCCGCCTCCCGCGGCATCCGCGACACCTCCCGTGCGGGCCGCTACCACAACCGCCGGTTCCTCGCCATCGCCGAGGAGCTGGGCCTGGATCATGCCGACGAGCCCCACCCCAGCAGCGGCTTCTCGCTGGTCACGCTCAGCCCCGAGGCCAGACGCCGCTACCGCCCCACCATCGAGCGGCTCGCCAGAGCCCTCAAGGCCCACACCGCCGCGACCGCCACCGACAGTGCCCGCAGCTTCCGCGGCCCGGCCGCCCGCCACGGTTCCTCCGGCGGCGGCGTCCGCGTCAAGGCCGTCTGCGACTGCGGACGCAACGTCCGGGTCGTCCCGTCCGTGCTGGCCCAGGCCCCGATCGTCTGCGGAGGCTGCGGCAAGCCGTTCCGGATCCCCGAGGTGGCCGCGGTCGGCTGACCGTACGGCGTGTGGCACAATGGACCGCTGTACTCGACAGTCGCACAGGACCCCTCTCTCCTCCGGCTGACGCGTCCATCGGGCATACCGAGTACCGCATCCCCACGTGGCATCCCGTTGTGCCCCACCACGTCAAGACCAGGAGACACCACTCCCGTGGCAGTCAAGATCAAGCTGAAGCGTCTGGGCAAGATCCGCGCGCCTCACTACCGCATCATCATCGCCGACTCGCGTACCCGCCGTGACGGCCGGGCCATCGAGGAGATCGGTCTGTACCACCCGGTGCAGAACCCCTCCCGCATCGAGGTCGACTCCGAGCGTGTCCAGTACTGGCTGGGTGTCGGCGCGCAGCCGACCGAGCCCGTCATGGCCATCCTGAAGGTCACCGGCGACTGGCAGAAGTTCAAGGGCCTGCCCGCCCCGGCGCCGATGCTGGTCGCCGAGCCGAAGGCCGACAAGCGTGCCCTCTTCGAGGCCGCCGCCAAGGCGTCCGGCGACGAGCCGAAGGGTGAGGCCATCACCCCGAAGGCGAAGAAGGCCGACAAGAAGGCGGACGAGGCTGCTGCCGAGGCAGACAAGTCGGCCTCTGAGCCCACCGAGGCCTGAGCATGCTCGAGGAGGTCCTTGAGCATCTCGTCAAGGGCATCGTCGACAACCCCGATGACGTCCAGGTAGCCTCGCGCACCCTGCGTCGTGGGCGTGTGCTGGAGGTCCGGGTCCACCCCGATGATCTCGGCAAGGTGATCGGCCGCAACGGCCGTACCGCCCGCGCCCTGCGGACCGTCGTGGGCGGTCTCGGTGGACGGGGTATCCGCGTCGACCTCGTCGACGTGGACCAGGTCCACTGAACAGTTGAACACCGGCTCGGGCCGGGGACGGCTTTCGGGCCGTCCCCGGCCTTTGTCGTCGGCGCCGCAGCCCCGTACCCCACGGGCGCCCGGCGCCACCGGAATCGGCAACATCACGCGCGGCACCGCAGCGGTTCCGCGCAAGCGGCGGCGGATCGGCCGCAGAGAGGCAACACCGTGCAGCTGGTAGTCGCGCGGATCGGCCGCGCCCACGGCATCAAGGGCGAGGTCACCGTGGAGGTGCGTACCGACGAGCCCGAACTGCGGCTCGCGCCCGGAGCCGTCCTGGCCACCGACCCGTCCGCGGCCGGACCGCTCACCATCGAGACCGGCCGGGTCCACAGCGGCCGACTGCTGCTGCGGTTCGCCGGCGTGAGGGACCGGACCGCCGCCGAGGCCCTGCGCAACATCCTGCTGATCGCGGAGGTCGACCCCGAGGAGGTCCCCGAGGACCCCGAGGAGTTCTACGACCACCAGCTGATCGACCTCGACGTCGTCACTCGCGACGGCACCGTCGTCGGCCGGATCACCGAGGTCTCCCACCTGCCCTACCAGGATCTGCTCGTCGTCGGGCGGCCCGAGGGCGGCGAGGTGCTGATCCCGTTCGTCAGCGAGATCGTCCCGGAGATCGACCTGGAGGAGCAGCGCGCGGTCATCGACCCGCCGCCCGGCCTCCTCGACGACGCGCAGGCCGAGATCGCCAGCAGCCGTGAGGACAGCTGATGCGCCTCGACATCGTCACGATCTTCCCCGAGTACCTCGAACCGCTGAACGTCTCCCTCGTCGGTAAGGCCCGCGCCCGCGGCCAGCTCGATGTCCGCATCCACGACCTGCGGGACTGGGCGCACGACAAGCACAACACCGTCGACGACACCCCCTACGGCGGCGGACCCGGCATGGTCATGAAGCCGGAGCCGTGGGGCGAGGCGCTGGATGAGATCCTCGCCTCCGGTGAGGGCGCGCCCGTCCTCGTCGTGCCGACGCCCAGCGGCGAGCCGTTCACCCAGCAGCTCGCCGTCGAACTCTCCGCCAAGCCCTGGCTGGTCTTCACCCCGGCCCGCTACGAGGGCATCGACCGCCGCGTCATCGAGGAGTACGGCGACCGGCTCGACGTCCGCGAGGTCTCCATCGGCGACTACGTCCTGGCGGGCGGCGAGGCGCCGGTCCTGGTGATGGTCGAGGCCGTCGCCCGGCTGCTGCCCGGCGTCCTGGGCAACGTCGCCTCCCACCAGGACGACTCCTTCGCGCCCGGTGCGATGGCCGACCTCCTGGAGGGGCCCGTCTACACCAAGCCGCCCGAGTGGCGCGGCCGGGGCATCCCCGAGGTGCTGCTCAGCGGCCACCACGGCAAGATCGCCCGCTGGCGCCGTGACGAGGCGTTCCGCCGTACCGACCGCAACCGCCCGGACCTGATCGAGCGGGCCGACCCCGCCGCGTTCGACAAGAAGGACCGCGAACTGCTGTCCATCCTGGGGTGGGCCCCGGGTAAGGACGGCCGATTTGGGCGGACCGACCAGGGCGTGGAAGAATAGGCCGCTGCTGTGTGCGTCCGGCGCGCGCCCCTGCCACAGGGGGAACGACGCCCGTCCGACGGAACGGCATCCGAACATCCTCTCCGAATTCCCGTTGATGACCTGTGGCATCAGCGAAGAAAGCAGTAGGTCATGCACCTTCTCGACTCCGTCGACTCCGCGTCGCTGCGCAGCGACATCCCGGCCTTCCGCCCGGGTGACACCGTCAACGTCCACGTCCGCGTCATCGAGGGCAACCGCTCCCGTGTGCAGCAGTTCAAGGGCGTGGTCATCCGCCGCCAGGGCAGCGGCGTGCGCGAGACCTTCACGGTCCGCAAGGTCAGCTTCTCCGTCGGCGTCGAGCGCACCTTCCCCGTGCACACCCCGATCGTCGAGAAGATCGAGCTGGTGACCCGCGGTGACGTCCGTCGCGCCAAGCTCTACTTCCTCCGTGAGCTGCGCGGCAAGGCCGCGAAGATCAAGGAGAAGCGCGACAGGTGAGCCCACACGCCGGGCCGCCCTCCGTTGTGAGGGCCCCGGCACCCGGCTCACGTACGGTGCCCGGAACCAGCCGGATAGGCTCACGTTCCGATGGACACCGACGCACAGCTCCCGGAGCGCGACCGCGCCCCCGTCCCCGACCAGGGACGGGAGCCGCAGTCGCGCTCCGCGCGTTTTCCCGCCGCCTCCGCCCGGCTCCGCTTCCGGCCACTGACGCTGCTGGTCTGCTGCGTGGTCTTCGTGCTGCTGCTGAGCGCCTTCGTCGTCCAGCCGTTCCTCATCCCGAGCACGTCGATGGAGCACACCCTCCAGGTCGGTGACCGGGTGCTGGTCAACAAGCTCGCGTACCGCTTCGGCGACGCGCCCCGGCGCGGGGACGTCGTCGTCTTCGACGGCACAGGGTCTTTCGTTCACAGGGAGACGGAGGAGAATCCCGTGACGGGCCTGCTGCGCGGAGCCGGCGCGGCGGTGGGCCTGGCCCGTCCGGCCGACACCGACTACGTCAAGCGCGTGATCGGGATCGGAGGGGACAGGGTGACCTGCTGCGACAAACGGGGGCGGATCAAGGTGAACGGTGAGCCCGTGACCGAGGGCTATGTGTATCCGGGGGACGCCGCGTCGTCGGTGCCCTTCGACATCGTGGTGCCCCAGGGAAAGCTGTGGGTGATGGGGGACCACCGGTCGCGGTCGAGTGACTCCCGCGACCACCTCGGTGAGGAAGGCGGCGGCACCGTCCCCGTCGACAAGGTGATCGGCCGGGCCGACTGGATCAGCTGGCCGGTGAACCGCTGGACGGGCCTGGACCGGCCGCCGGCGTTCTCCCGGGTGCCCGTTCCGGCAGGCTCCCATGGGTAACCGGGGGCGGCACGGCAAACCGCAGGACGGCGACGGCGCGCACGCGGCGGACGACCGTCCGGCGACCGGCGGCCGGGCCGAGCGGCGGCGTCAGGCGCGCCGCATCAAACGCCGCAGACGCCGCTCGTACCTCAAGGAAATACCCATCCTGATCGCCGTGGCGCTGGCCATCGCGCTGGTCCTGAAGACGTTCCTGGTCCAGGCGTTCGTGATCCCGTCCGGCTCCATGGAACAGACGATCCGCATCGGGGACCGGGTGCTGGTCGACAAGCTCACCCCGTGGTTCGGCTGGCAGCCCGAGCGCGGTGACGTCGTCGTCTTCAAGGACCCCGGCGGCTGGCTCAAGGGCGAGCAGACGAAGAAGGCCGCCGATCCGCCCGGTGTGAAGCAGTTCAAGGAGGCCATGACCTTCATCGGCCTGCTGCCGTCGGCCGACGAACAGGACCTGATCAAGCGGGTCGTCGCGGTCGGCGGTGACACCGTCACATGCTGCGACGCACAGCACCGCGTCACCGTCAACGGCACCCCGCTGACCGAACCGTACCTTCACCCCGGCAACCCGCCGTCCGAGACGCCGTTCACGGTGAACGTCCCCACCGGCCGGGTCTTCGTCATGGGCGATCACCGTTCCAACTCGGCGGATTCGCGCTTCCATCTCGACGAGGCGTACCGTGGCACGGTTTCCGAGGACAACGTCGTCGGGCGGGCCGTGGTCATCGCCTGGCCGTTCGCCCACTGGCGGCACCTGGAAGAGCCCGACACCTTCGCGAACGTGCACGACGCGCCGGGCGCGAAGGCGGCGGCCGGGGCAGGCCCGCATAGGGTGTTGCCCGAGTCTTTGACCCCACTCCCGACCCCTGCGGAACTCCCGCTCGTTATGGGAGTGATGGGCCTGCACCGGTTGACGGGCGGGCGAGAGCGCGGAGTAAGGAGTGGATGTGGGGGACTTGGCGGTCGGTGCGCGGTCCGGAACCGGAGAGCCCGAGGAACCGGCGGGGCGCGGTGAGGCCGCGTCGGCGGCGGGTTCCGTGCATCTCGCGAAGCCACAGGCACAGTCACCGTACGAAGGTCAGGCACCACCGGCGGCCCGGCGGCCCGCCGCGGACGAGGAGAAGGACGGCGTGACGAAGGCCAAGAAGCAGCGCGCCTTCTGGAAGGAACTGCCGATCCTCGTCGGTATCGCGCTGATCCTCGCCCTGCTGATCAAGACCTTCCTGGTGCAGGCGTTCTCCATCCCGTCCGACTCGATGCAGGACACCCTGCAGCGCGGCGACCGGGTGCTGGTGGACAAGCTCACGCCGTGGTTCGGGTCGAAGCCGGAGCGCGGCGAGGTCGTCGTCTTCCACGACCCGGGCGGCTGGCTCAACGAGACGCCGACGCCCGAGCCCAACCCCGTCCAGAAGGTCCTCAGCTTCATCGGTCTGATGCCGTCCGCCGAGGAGAAGGACCTGATCAAGCGGGTCATCGCGGTCGGCGGCGACACCGTCGAGTGCCACGGCACCGGGCCGGTCAAGGTCAACGGCAAGGCCCTCAAGGAGGATTCGTTCATCTTCCCCGGCAACACGCCGTGCGGTGACCGCGCCTTCGGCCCGATCCACATCCCCAAGGACCGCATCTGGGTCATGGGCGACCACCGCGACGACTCCCTGGACTCGCGCTACCACCAGAACCTCAAGGGCGACGGCACGGTCTCGGTGGACGAGGTCGTCGGCCGCGCGTTCACCATCGCCTGGCCGATCAACCGCTGGTCGACGCTCCCGGTGCCGGACACCTTCCAGCAGCAGGGCATCGACAAGGCCATGGCCGCCGCGCCCGCCGCGCTCGGTCTGGCCGGTGCCGTCCCGCTCGTCCTCTGGCGTCGCAAGAGGCTGACCGGGGAACGTACTCCCAGGTAGGGTGCCGTCCCAGATCTTCGACGCGGGCCCGCGCCCGCGGGGTGGGAGCGCTGGGATGGTCCGCAGCACCGAATGCACCGACGGCCACGGCCGGACCACGGGCAGCACACTGTCCGGTCTGGCCGTGGCCGTCGGCTGTCTCCTCTTCCTCGGCGGCTTCGTCTGGGCGGCACTGCTGTACCGCCCCTATACGGTGCCGACCGACTCGATGGCCCCGACGATCGCACCCGGCGCCCGGGTGCTGGCCGAGAACGTCGACGGCTCCCAGGTGCGCCGCGGCGACGTCGTCGTCTTCCGGGACAACGTCTGGGGCGACGTCCCCATGGTCAAGCGGGTGGCCGGGGTCGGCGGCGACACCGTCGCCTGCTGCACCAAGGGGAAGCTGACGGTCAACGGCACCCCCGTCGACGAGTCGTACCTCCAGAACCCGCGGCTCGCCTCGCCCACCGGCTTCACCGCCAAGGTCCCCGACGGCCGCCTCTTCCTCCTCGGTGACCACCGCGGCGACTCCCTCGACTCCCGCTCCCACGCCGCCGACGGTGACGACGGCTCCGTGCCGCGCGACGCCGTCCTGGGCCGCGTCGACGCCCTGGCCTGGCCCCTGAGCGGCGTCGGCCTGCTCGACCGCGCCGACGGTTTCGCCGCGCTGCCCGGCGGCACCTCCGAGCCGGGCCCGCTGGTTCCGCTGACCGCCGCCATCGTCGCCGGAGCCGTCCTCATCCTGGGCGGCGCCGCGTACGGGCCCCTCGCCGCCCGCAGGAAACGAGCAGCTCAGGGCGGGCCCGCGGGGGCTGCCGGGGCGGCGCCCGCGGCCGACGGGGAGCGGGCCCATGGTTGACGGCGTCACCGACGCGGCCGAGGGCGGCCTGCCCGTGGAGGCGCGCCGGGTCTCCCGCGTCATCCTCCTCGACCCCGCCGACCGCATCCTTCTGCTGCACGGCTTCGAACCGGCGCACCCGGAGGAGACCTGGTGGTTCACGCCCGGCGGAGGCCTGGAGGGCACCGAGACCCACGAGGAGGCCGCCCTGCGGGAACTGGCTGAGGAGACCGGCATCACCGGCGCGGTCCTCGGCCCGGTGCTCTGGCAGCGCCGCTGCTCCTTCCCGTTCGACGGCCGCCGCTGGGAGCAGGAAGAGTGGTACTACCTGGCCCGCACGGAGCGCACCGCGACCGACACCCGGGGCCAGACCACCCTGGAGCGGCGCAGCGTGTCGGGGCTGAGGTGGTGGACCGTGGCGGAACTGTCGGCGACCCATGAGACGGTGTACCCGACCAGACTCGCCGGGCTGCTGCGCACGCTGCTCGACGAAGGGCCCCCGAGTGCGCCGCTGGCCCTGGAGACCGAGCGGGCCTGACGCACAATAGGGGCACGCACGGCTGAAGGGGATCTGCCATGAGCGCCGAGGACCTCGAAAAGTACGAGACCGAGATGGAGCTGAAGCTCTACCGGGAGTACCGCGACGTCGTCGGACTGTTCAAATACGTGATCGAGACCGAGCGGCGCTTCTACCTCACCAACGACTACGAGATGCAGGTGCACTCCGTCCAGGGTGAGGTCTTCTTCGAGGTGTCGATGGCCGACGCCTGGGTGTGGGACATGTACCGCCCCGCTCGCTTCGTCAAACAGGTCCGCGTCCTGACCTTCAAGGACGTGAACATCGAAGAGCTGAACAAGAGCGATCTGGATCTGCCGGGGAGCTGAGTGAGGGCCGGGGCTTCGGACGACGGGTGGCGTCGGGGCTTGCGGTATGCCGGGGCGTGCGGGTTGGTCCGGATCGGTGGGGCCGGGGGCGTGTGACCTGCGGCTGAGTGGCCGGGGCGTGCGTCTGTAGGGCGTGCGGTCGGTGGCGTGGATACGTGGTCGGGGCTGCCGGGGCGGTGTGGCGAGGGCGTTGCTCCGCTCGTCCGGGCGGCCGAGTTACCCACAGCCGGGCGGTTATCCACCAAGATCCAATACTTCCGGTCCAAGACGTCACAGTCGGTGCCGGAGGTGGTACCGCATGAACGTCATGCAGCACGGTGTGAGGAACGGCCTGTGGGTGGGGCCGGAGAGCGGCGGTTGGCCTGGAGGGATGGGGGTCCCGTCGGCTGGGGCGACGGGGGCCTGGGCGGCCGAGCTGGGGGGCGTTGCCCGGATCGGCTCGGCGCCCGGGGCGCCGTTCCTTTCGGCGGGTGAGGCACGGCCGGAGGAGAGGGGCGCGGTCCGGCCTGGGCCGGGGTGCGGCACGTCGTCCGGATCGGAGCGCGGAGCCCCGCCCGTTCCGGCGAGTGCGGTACGGCAAGAGGCGGAGGGCGTCCGGCTCGTTCCGGTGAGCGGCGCGCCGCCCGGTCAGGCTCACGCCGCACCGACACGCGCCACCCCGCACCACCCCGGTGCCGGGAGCCGGGGGCCCGCGCCTGCCGACACCCCGGAGCCGCCCCCAGCCCCACACTCCGCAGCCGAGGCGGAGCCGCCGGACGCCCCGGGCCGCGCGCCCGGCACTCGCCCGGACCACGACAGCGCACGGACCGGGCGTACGCGCCCCCGGAAACCCCGCGGCGAGACCCGCGCTCCGGGTCGCCGCACCCGTTCCACCGAGGCTCAGGGCAGCCGCGAAGCTCCGCGCCGTACCCCTGCCTCGCCGGTCACCCGACCGGTCACCACACCGCGCCGTGCCCTGGGCCGGTACGGCGAGGACCTGGCGGTTCGCCGCCTCACCGCGAGCGGCATGTGCATCCTCGACCGCAACTGGCGCTGCCGCGACGGCGAGATCGACATCGTCGCCACCGACGCCGACGCCCTCGTCATCTGCGAGGTCAAGACCCGTCGCGCCAGCGCCTACGAACACCCGATGGCCGCCGTACGTCCCGACAAGACCCGCCGGCTGCGGCTCCTGGCGGAACGCTGGATGGAACGCCACGGCGGACCGCCGCCGGGAGGCGTCCGCATCGATGTCATCGGCGTCCTCCTGCCGGCCCGGGGCGCCCCGGTCGTCGAGCACGTCCGGGGGGTGGCGTGAGATGGGATTCGCCCGCACCTGCTCCGTCGCGCTCGTCGGCGTCGAAGGCGTCGTCGTCGAGGTCCAGGCCGACCTCGAACCGGGCGTCGCCGCCTTCACCCTCGTCGGACTCCCCGACAAGAGCCTCGTCGAGGCCAAGGACCGGGTCCGCGCCGCCGTCGTCAACTCCGGCGCCGAATGGCCGCAGAAGAAACTCACCATCGGCCTCAGCCCGGCATCGGTCCCCAAGAGCGGCAGCGGCTTCGACCTCGCCGTCGCCTGCGCCGTCCTGGGCGCCGCCGAACGCCTCGACCCCCGGGAGCTGACCGACCTGATGATGATCGGCGAACTCGGGCTCGACGGCAGGGTCCGCCCCGTCCGCGGCGTACTGCCCGCCGTCCTCGCCGCCGCCGAAGCCGGATACCGCACCGTCGTGGTCCCCGAATGCACCGCGGCCGAAGCCTCCCTCGTCCCCGGCGTCACCGTCCTCGGCGTCCGCAGCCTGCGCCAACTCATCGCCATCCTGGCCGACGAACCGGTCCCCGACGAGGAGGAAGTGCCACGGGAAGGGCGCCCCGACCCGCTGCTGGCCGGACTCGCCGTCCCCGGCACCGGCATCGCCGCCGGACTGCCCTCGGGCGACCACCTCCCCGACCTCGCCGACGTCGCAGGCCAGCACACCGCCCGCCGCGCCCTGGAGATCGCCGCGGCCGGACGCCACCACATCTTCCTCAAAGGCCCGCCCGGAGCAGGGAAAACCATGCTCGCCGAACGCCTCCCGGGCCTGCTGCCGCCCCTGACACCCAAGGAATCCCTCGAAGTCACCGCCGTCCACTCCGTCGCCGGCACCCTCCCGCCCGGCCAGCCACTCGTCGAACGGCCGCCGTACTGCGCGCCGCACCACTCCGCGACGATGGCGTCCCTCGTGGGCGGCGGCACCGGACTGCCCCGCCCCGGAGCAGTCTCGCTCGCCCACCGCGGGGTGCTCTTCCTCGACGAAGCCGCCGAATGCAGCGCCCGCGTGCTGGACGCCCTGCGCCAGCCCCTCGAAGCCGGTCACGTCGTGGTCGCCCGCGCCGCCGCCATGCTGCGGATGCCCGCCCGCTTCCTCCTCGCGCTCGCCGCCAACCCCTGCCCCTGCGGCCGCCACGGCACCCCCGGAGGCGGCTGCGAATGCCGCCCGTCCTCCGTCCGCGGCTACCGCGCCCGCCTCTCCGGCCCCCTCATGGACCGCGTCGACCTGCGCGTCACCGTTGAACCGGTCGCCCGCTCCGCCCTCGCCGCCCTCGACGCCGGTGCCGAATCCAGCGCCACCGTCGCCGAACGGGTACGCGAGGCCCGTGCCCGCGCCGCCGCCCGCTACGCCGGGACGCCCTGGACGACCAACAGCGAGGTGCCCGGCCACGAACTCCGCACCCGCTGGCACGCCCAACCCGGCGCGCTGGCCCAGGCCGAACGCGACCTGGAATGCGGCCTGCTCACCGCCCGTGGCCTCGACCGCGTCCTCCGCGTCGCCTGGACCGCCGCCGACCTCGCCGGACGCGACCGCCCCACGGCCGAAGACGTCGCCGGGGCCCTCGAACTCCGCACCGGCGTTCAACGCGGCGTCCCCGTACCCACCGCCCGTCGCCGCCCC
>NZ_VKJP01000162.1 GCF_007280575.1 Streptomyces benahoarensis | reverse complement strand
CAGGCCCCGCACAACACAACGGGCCGCCCTCCCCCAAAGGAGAAGGCGGCCCGCCACCAGACACCCGAGGCCCGGCCTACCGGACCGTGAGGTGCACGAGATCCTCAAGGAACGGCAGGTGAAGCCACGGCTTGGGCTGCACCATCATCGCCAGGATCACGATCACGAAGCCCAGCACGCCGTACGTGAGCATGTCCGTGAAGCGCGAGCGGACCGCCAGCATGCCCACCGAGGGCAGCGCCCAGCGCAGTGCGGCGCCGCCCAGCAGGGACAGGCCGATCACGAGCGCCCCGATCCGGGACACGTCGAACGCGACGAGCAGCAGCCCGAGGCCGACGCCGCCCATGACCGAGAGCAGCGGCCACTGGCGGGCCGGTGCCGGGGAGTCACCCGGTGCGGCCCGGCCGCCGCCCTGCGGGCGTGCGGTGTCCCTCGTCAGCTGCGGGAAGCGGCGCGTCAGGCGCCGGGGCCCGGACGCGCCGTCCGGGTGCGCTGCATCGCCCATGGCCGCCTGTCCCTCCGTGTTCATCGTCGTGCCGTCCGTCGTCCTCAGTCGTGGGTGGTCGTTCGCCCGTCGGTCAGCCGGCCGCGCGCTCGGCCGCCTCGACGACGTTGACCAGCAGCTGGGCGCGGGTCATCGGGCCGACGCCGCCCGGGTTCGGCGCGACCCAGCCGGCGACCTCGGCGACGCCGGGGTGCACATCGCCGACGATCTTGCCGTTCTCGTCCCGGCTGACGCCGACGTCGAGGACGGCCGCGCCCAGCTTGACGTCCTCGGGCTTGACGAGATGCGGCACACCGGCCGCGGCGACGATGATGTCCGCCTGCTTGAGGTGCGTGGACAGGTCACGGGTGCCGGTGTGGCACTGCGTGACCGTGGCGTTCTCCGACTTGCGGGTCAGCACCAGCGGCATCGGGCGCCCGATGGTGATGCCGCGGCCGACCACGACGACGTGCGCGCCGTTGATCTGCACGCCGTGGCGGCGCAGCAGCTCCACGATGCCGTACGGGGTGCAGGGCAGCGGGCCGGTCTCGCCGAGGACGAGCTTGCCCAGGCTCATCGGGTGCAGGCCGTCGGCGTCCTTGGCCGGGTCCATCAGCGCGAGGACGCGGTTGGTGTCGATGCCCTTGGGGAGCGGCAGTTGGACGATGTAGCCGGTGCACTCGGGGTTGTCGTTCAGTTCCCGGACGACCGCCTCGATGTCCTCCTGGGTGGCGCTCGCGGGCAGCTCACGCTGGAGGGAGGCGATGCCGACCTGTGCACAGTCGCGGTGCTTGCCGTTGACGTACCAGCGGCTGCCGGGGTCGTCGCCAACCAGGACGGTGCCGAGGCCGGGCTGCACGCCCTTGGCCTTCAGCGCTTCCACCCGCTCGGTCAGTTCGGACTTGATCGCGGCGGCGGTGGCCTTGCCATCGAGAATCTGGGCGCTCATACCCCCATCCTCCCGGATGGAGGCGGTCGCGTTCCAATCAGGGCCCGCCGGACCCCGTCAGGGCTGGTCGGCGCCCGAAAAGTAGAATTTGATCATTGCACTTGCACAACACCTTCCCGTCGCGACTGGACAACGTTCATCGACAGCTAGAAGGATTGTCGGCCAGTGCCGCAGGCATCATCGGGGGCAAGCCAAGTGAAACAACCTGTATTCCTCCGAAGTCGCGCCGCGTCGTCCCCCACTGACCCAACGGAGGAAAACACCACATGAGCTTCGGCGACCCGAACAACCCGTACGGCCAGCAGCCGCAGCAGCCGCCGCAGGCCCCGTACGGCCAGCAGCCGCCGGTCCCGCCGCAGGGCGGCCAGCCCGGTTACGGCTACCCGCAGCAGCAGCCCGCCGCTCCCCAGCAGCAGCCCTACGGCTACCCGCAGCAGCAGGCGCCGCAGCAGGGCTACGGCGGCTACCCGCAGCAGGGCGGCTACCCCGGCCAGCCCGGCATGCCCGGTATGCCGACGGGCTACGCGAGCTGGGGCGCCCGCGTCGGCGCGTACCTGATCGACGGCCTGATCATCTTCGCCGTGCCGACCGTCCTCTACATCATCGCGATCATCGTCGCCGCCTCGTCGGCCAGCTCGGTGCAGACGGACATCAACAACTGTGCGCCGGGCGACACCCAGTGCGCCAACGATGCCCTCCACTCCGCGTCCACCGGCATGCCGATCTTCGCGATCCTGCTGATCGCCCTGGCGGGCCTGGTCACGCTCGGCGCGGGCATCTTCCTGATCTCCAAGGAAGGCAGCACCGGCCAGACGCCCGGTAAGAAGGCGCTGCACATCAAGCTGGTCAGCGAGTCGACCGGTCAGCCGCTGGGCTTCGGTATGGCCTTCCTCCGCAAGATCTGCCACGCCGTGGACGGTCCGCTGTGCGGTCTGGGCTACTGGTGGCCGCTGTGGGACGAGAAGTCCCAGACCTTCGCCGACAAGATCGTCAGCTCGGTCGTCGTCAAGACCCAGTGAGCCGGAGCGGGGCCGCTCCCCGCGCCGTCCCGAAGGCCCTCGCCGCCCCGCGGCCGGGGGCCTTCGCGGCGCCATGAGGGCCCGGCCACCGCGTCCCGGACCATCCGGCCACCCCGCCTGAAGGACACCGCTCGTGAGTTATCCGAACCAGAACCCCTACAGCCAGCCGCCCGCCCCCCAGCCCGGTTACGGCTATCCCCAGCAGCCTCCCGCGCCCTACGGTCCCTACCCGGGCGGCGGGATGCAGCGGCCGCCGCTCACCGGCATGCCCGGCGGGGTGAAGGCCGCGCGGGTGCTGCTGTTCGTGCTCGCCGGACTGAACCTCATCGGCCTGGGCCTGGCGGTGACCGGCCTCGGCGCGGTCAGCAAGGCATCGCACAGTGCCCGCCAGGACGACGCCCTCGCCGCGGCCAACCTCGGCAAGGGCCTGCTGATCGCCCTGATCGTGGTCATCACGATCTTCACGGTGCTGGCGGTCGCGCTGGCGCTGCAGTTCGCGAGCGGCAGCAACGGCGTCCGGATCGGCGCCACCGCCTTCGGCGCGGCGACCCTGGTGGTCAGCTTCGCCGTCTTCCCGCTGGGCCTGATCCACACCGTGATGGGCATCCTGGTCATCGCCTTCACCTCGAAGGAAGACGCCAAGGCGTGGTTCAACCGCCCGCGTTACTGACGCCGTCGGACGCCGTTCCACCGTCCGCAGGCCCCCTCCGCGTCCGTGCGAGGGGGCCTGCGGTCTTTCCGGGGCCTGCGGGCTTCAGGGGCCTGCGGGCTTCAGGCCGCCCCACGGTGACCGTTCGTCACACTTTTCCGGTACGGGAGAGGGGGATCTTCCTCCGCCGCTACCCTGCCCCTGGCGTTCTCGGGGGAAGGAATGACCATGCACAGCATCATCGTCGTGCCCGCGCACAGCACCGGACCGGCCTCGCAGCTCCGTCTCGCACCCGGCGAATCCCTGACGTTCGGCCGCCGCGCCACCGGACCCGGCGCCCCGGCCCACCACCTCCCGCTCACCCACGGCGGCGTCTCCCGTACGGCCGGGCGGATCACCGCCACCGGCACGTACTGGACGATCGGCAATCTCAGCGCGCACCAGACGTACGTCGTGGAGAATCCGGAGGGCGCCGGGGAACACATCAAGGTCGCGCCGGGGCGGATCGACGCACCGGTGCCGTTCGAGTTCTCCCGCGTGGTGTTGCCCGCCGCCGGTGACCTGCTGAGCTTCGAGGTCTGGGCGCCGCGCCACGACTACGCGGACCCGACGGCGCCGGATGGACCGGATGACGGAACCGGCGCCGAACTGACCGCCCCGGCCTTCCCCTTGGACCGCACCAAGCGGTACTTCCAGGTCCTCGCCGCGCTCTGCGAGCCGCGGCTGCGCGGTGCCCCGCACGCGCCGCTGCCGACGGTCGAGCAGATCACCGCGCGGCTGCGCCCGGTGTGGCCGGCCGCGGGCCGCGCGTCGGTCCAGTGGAACGTCGACTACCTCGCCGTCAAACTCCGCCTCAAACAGCCACCGGAGGCGGCGGACGGCGGCCCCCGGCTCAACGGCAAGAAGGAGAGCCTGGTCTCCCTCGCGCTGCGCTTCAACCTCGTCGACGAGGACGATCTGGCGGTCCTGGACGGGCGGGCCCCGGCATGACGGACGGGGCCCGGCACACCGTCACCGTCCCCGCGGGCTACCGCATCGGCCGCTGGACGGTCCGCGCACCGCTCGCCTCCGGCGCGTTCGGCAGCGTCTACGCGGCCCGCCGCACCGGCCCCGCCGAGGGCCTGCCGGACGACGCCGCGCTGAAGATCCTGCCCACCGGCACCCGCACCCCGCGCCAGCTGCGCCACCTCCAGGACCTGGCCCGCCGCGAACTGGACGTCCACCGCAGGCTGCAACGGCCCCGGCTGATCCGGATGTTCGAGACGCTGACCGTCGACGATCCCGGGCGCCCGGCTCTGGACGGCGCGACCGTCCTCGTCCTGGAGCGCGCCGAGGGATCCGTCGAGGATCTGCTGCGACGGTCGGCCCCCGGGCCGGTGCCGGCGGCGCCCGCGTTGCTCGCGCAGGTCTGCGAGGGGCTGACCCAGCTCCACCACGCGGGCTGGGTGCACGGTGACCTCAAGCCCGCCAACGTCCTGCTGATGCCGCCGGGCACCGACGGCGGCGGGCCCGACGGTGTCTGCGTGCGGCTGGGCGACTTCAATCTCGCCGCTGAGATGGACGGCACCCACGCCTACGCCCCGGCGTTCGCCACCCCCGACTGCACCCCGCCCGAACTGCTGTGGTCCGAGGTCTCCGCGCACGGGCGGCAGATCCGCCCGACCGCCGACATCTGGGCCTTCGGCGTCCTCGCCCATCTGCTGCTGACCGGCGTCCCGCCGCTGCCCGGCGGCGGCCCGGCCGCCCGCCGCGACGCCCTGCTGCGGTACGCGCGCGGCGCCGAGGAGTTACGCCTCTCGCCGCAGCTCCCGGTGGAGTGGCGGGAGATCGTCACCGACTGCCTGGCCCGCGACCACACCGCCCGCGCCGCGCACGACGCCGCCTCGCTGCTGCGCCGCGTCGAGAAGGCCGCGGGCGCCGGCCCCTCGCCGCGCCTGCCCCGGCTGCGGCCGCGCCGCGTCCGCCCCCGCGTCTGGGTGGCCGCGGCCACCGCCCTCGCGGCCCTCGGCGGCGGCGGGCTGTACGCCTTACGGGACGTGCCGCCGGACCCGGCGTCGTACGGCGCCGACGAGCTCCGCACCGACCGCGGCATCCCCGCCGCCTACCGCAAGCCCCTCGTCAACGCCGCCCGCTCCTGCGAGAACGCCGAGGTCACCAGCGCCCTGATCGCCGCCCTCCTGAAAACGGAGTCGAACTTCGACCCGGACCTCTCCGACCCCGCCAAGGACGAATACGGCATCGCCCGCTGGACCCCGTCCGTTCTCTATTACTGGCTCCCGCCCGACCGCCGCCCGGCAGGCGGCGAACGCGCGATGAAGCCGCCGTTCCCGCCGGAGGTGTCCATCCCGGCGGTCGGGCGCTACCTGTGCGACATCTCGCGGTCGCTGTCGCGGGACGTCAAGGGGGACCGGCGGCTGGCCATGGCCGCGGCGTACCGGACGTCGGTCCAGAAGGTGAACCGGGCGGGCGGGGTCCTCCCCAAGGAGAAGCCGTACACGGACGAGATCGCCCGGCATCTCAAGGAGTACACGCCGGGCGGAGCAGCGGGAGCCTGAAGGCAGCGGCCCCCGGGGCATGGTCCCGGGGGCCGCCGTCACGGGCGTCAGCAGCCGCGGACCCCCGGCACCGGCTTCCAGTTGGCGCCGTCCTTGAAGAAGACGGCGGAGACCCAGCCCTTGCCGGGCACGTTCACCCACCAGTTGTTCTTGTAGCCGTGGTAGCTCACGTTGCCGCCCTTCTTCTGGCACTTCACCGGCACCGTGCCGCCCAGGTGACGGGCGGTGACCTTGGAGCTGACGTACGGCTTCTGGTGCGCGTTGACGTCCTTGGCCCACAGCGTGGCGGAGCCCTTGACGATGCCGCTGCCGGCCGCGTGGACGTCGGACGGGGTGGCCGAGGCGGCCGGCGCCATCGCCAGGGCGCCCGTCGCCGCGGCACCGGCGATCAGCAGGGCGGCGGCGCGCTTCTGTGTCGAGAACATCTCTTCCCCCATGGTTCGGGTGGCGTGGTCCCCCGGTTTCCCGGGCGACTCGGTCCCCCACAGAAAACCGCGTGGCCGCGCCCCCGGGTACCTCGCACATACGAGGTACCCGGCGGGGCGCGGCCGTGCCAGGTTCGGCTGCGCGGACGGGCCGCGCGCCGTCACGGGGGTACGACGCACGGCCCGTCGGCGGCGGGCTCAGTGGAAGAAGTGCCGCGTCCCCGTGAAGTACATCGTCACGCCGGCCTTCCTGGCGGCCTCGACGACCTGCTCGTCGCGGATCGAACCGCCGGGCTGCGCCACGGCCTTGACGCCCGCCTCGGCCAGCACCTCGAAGCCGTCGGGGAAGGGGAAGAACGCGTCGGAGGAGGCGTACGCGCCGCGCGCCCGCTCCTCGCCCGCGCGCTGGACGGCGAGCTTGGCGGAGTCGACGCGGTTGACCTGGCCCATGCCGACGCCGACGGTGGCGCCGTCCTTGGCGAGCAGGATCGCGTTGGACTTCACCGCCCGCCCGGCGCGCCAGGCGAAGGCCAACTCGGCCAGCTCATCGGCGGTCAGCGGCTCGCCCGCGGCCAGCGTCCAGGCGGCCGGGGAGTCGCCGTCGGCCTGGAGGCGGTCGGTGACCTGGAGGAGCGCGCCGCCGTCGATCGGCTTGACCTCGACGGGCGCCGCCGGGGCGCCGGGCACCCGCAGCACCCGGATGTTCTTCTTCCGGGTCAGCGCCTCCAGCGCGCCGTCCTCGTAGCCGGGCGCCACGATGACCTCGGTGAAGATCTCCGCGACCTGCTCGGCCATCGCCTTGCTGACCGGCCGGTTGACGGCGATGACGCCGCCGAACGCGGAGAGCGGGTCGCACTCGTGGGCCTTGCGGTGCGCCTCGGCGACGTCCGCGCCGATCGCGATGCCGCAGGGGTTGGCGTGCTTGATGATCGCCACGCACGGCTCGTCGTGGTCGTACGCGGCACGGCGCGCGGCGTCCGTGTCAGTGAAGTTGTTGTACGACATCTCCTTGCCGTGCAGCTGCTCGGCGTCGGCGAGGCCGCCCGGCGCGGCCGGGTCGAGGTAGAGCGCGGCGCCCTGGTGCGGGTTCTCGCCGTAGCGCAGGACGTTCTTGCGCTCCAGGGCGGAGCCCAGGAAGTCGGGGAAACCGGAGTCGTCGGCGGCGGCGTAGTCGGCGGCGAACCAGGAGGCGACGGCCACGTCGTAGGCGGCGGTGTGCTGGAACGCCTCGGCGGCGAGCCGCTTGCGGGCGGTGAGCCCGAAGCCGCCCTCGGCAACGGCGGCCAGAACCTCGCCGTAGCGGGCGGGGTTGACGACGACGGCGACCGACGGGTGGTTCTTGGCGGCGGCGCGGACCATGGAGGGGCCGCCGATGTCGATCTGCTCGACGCACTCGTCGGGGGAGGCGCCGGAGGCGACGGTCTCCCGGAACGGGTAGAGGTTCACGATCACCAGGTCGAACGGCTCGACGCCGAGGTCGGCGAGCTGCTTTTGGTGCTCGGTCAGCCGCAGGTCGGCGAGGATGCCCGCGTGCACCTTGGGGTGCAGCGTCTTGACCCGGCCGTCCAGGCACTCGGGGAAGCCGGTCAGTTCCTCGACCTTGGTGACCGGCACACCGGCGGCGGCGATCTTCCCGGCGGTCGATCCGGTCGACACCAGCTGGACACCGGCCGCGTGCAGCCCCTGCGCCAGCTCCTCCAGGCCGGACTTGTCGTAGACGCTGACCAGAGCGCGGCGGATCGGCCGCTTGCTGTCTTCGGCGGTGGCGGTCAAGAGATACATACCTTTCGTCCCTCAATGCGGTAGCCGTGACGGGCCAGACGCCCCACGACCTCGACGAGCAGAGTGCGCTCGACTTCCTTGATGCGCTCGTGCAGCGCGGCTTCGTCGTCCTCGTTGCGGACCTCCACCACGCCCTGCGCGATGATCGGCCCGGTGTCGACGCCTTCGTCGACGAAGTGGACGGTGCACCCGGTGACCTTCGCGCCGTACGCGAGCGCGTCGCGTACGCCGTGGGCCCCGGGAAAACTGGGCAGCAGGGCGGGGTGGGTGTTGACCACCCGGCCGCCGAAGCGGGCCAGGAACTCCGGCCCGAGGATCTTCATGAACCCGGCGGAGACGATGAGGTCCGGCGCGTACGCGGCGGTGGCGGCGGTGAGCGTGGCGTCCCACTCGGCGCGGGAGGCGTGGTCGCGGACCTTGCAGACGAAGGTGGGCAGCCCGGCGCGCTCGGCGCGCTCCAGACCGGCGATGGCCTCACGGTCGGCGCCGACGGCGACGATCTCCGCGCCGTACGCGGCGGGCCCCGCCTCGGCGATGGCGTCCAGCAGCGCCTGAAGGTTGGTACCGGAGCCGGAGACGAGGACGACGAGCCGGACCGGGGACGCCTCGGCGTCCGGGCGGCGCGGGGGGAGAAGGGGGTCCACGATGGGGGTCTTTCTCGCGTGGTGCTGCTGCGGTGCGGTGGGCGTGCGGTGCTGCGGGCCGACACCCGCACCGCCGCTGGACGGTTCCGTCCGGCGCCTTTGTGCGGTCGTACGAAGCCATGGGTCGCGTAAATACGGGGAACCCTACGAAGGCGCCGACCGTCAGCAACGATACCGGCACACCGCGCGGCCCCCACGGGACGGGGGCGGGCACGGGAGGTAGCGTCAGGCGCAGGAACGCATGCAGTTCGTGGTGCTCGTCCCCCCGGCCGCCCGGCCGGAAGGGCGGCCGAGACAAGGGAAGACTCACTCCAGATGCCGGACCGACGCCGCCGCGCGGCCCCCCTCCTCCCGCTGCCCGCGACGTCCCCCGGGACGGCCCGACTGCCGGGAGAGGGCGTCCTTTCCTCCGCCCTTGCTTCCTCCGTTCCCTTCTCCCTGCGGCTTCCCGTCCCCAACGGCACGGCTGTACGGCCGGGGAGCGGCGGCCTCGCGTTGCGTTCGGGGGAGCCCGGGGACTCCGGGTCCGGTACGGGTTCGGGGGCGGGGTCCGGTACGGGCTCCGGGCCCGGTGCGGGTCCCGGCTCGGGCTCCGACTCCGGCTCCGGTACGGGCTCGGGTTCCGACTCCGGCCCCGACTCCGGCTCCGACTCCGGCCAGCAGGAGCGCAACCCCTTCGCGCCGCCGCCCGAGGGCGTCCCCGACCAGGAGTGGCGGCCGCGCCGACGGGCGCAGGACGGCTCCCAGGGTTCGCACCCCGAGGGCGGCCAGGGCGAGGACGGGCCCCCGGCGTGGGGCAGCCGGTGGAGCAGTCGGCAGCCGGGGCGGCAGAGCGGCGGTTTCGGCAACCGCCCCGGGCGCCCCACCGGGCAGAGCGGTCCCGAGGGACGCTCCGGCGGAGTGCGCTGGGACCCGACCGACCCGGCGCAGCGGCGCGCCCGTTACGCCCTGCTCGCCGGTCTGTGGGCGTTCTTCTTCGCCCTCTTCAGCCTCCCGGAGGTCGCGTTGCTGCTCGGCGCGCTCGCCCTCTACTGGGGGATCAGTTCGCTGCGCGCCAAGCCGCGCGCCGGGCGGCCGTCCGCCGCGGCGACGACGGCGGCCATGGAGGGCCGCCCGACACCGTCCGCCTCCGGCACCGGCCAGGCCGCACCGGGCTCCACCCGGCCGCAGACCACGGCGGCGGTCAGCGGCCTGGTCACCGCGTCCCTGGCGCTGCTGATGGTGGCGGCGACCTTCTTCGTGAAGCTCGCCTACCACGACTACTTCACCTGCGTCGACGACGCCCTGACCCGCACCTCCGCCAAGTCCTGCGAAAAGCTCCTCCCGAAGGAGTTCCGGCCGCTGCTGGGATCCCAGGAGGAGTAACCGCGGGACGGTGACCCGGTTGCCCTGGTTGCTCAGGGCCACTTCGAGCCCCCTGACGTGAAAGCCGGACCACCGGCCGCGTCAGGGGGCTCGCCGCTCCTCCGGGGCCAGGTCGGCCGCGGCGGCGCCCTCGGCCGCGGCGGCCCTCGCGGCGCCCTCCGGCGAGTCGGCCTCCGCTTCGTGCTCCGGCGGCTCGCCGTCCGAGTAGGCCCGCAGCTCCGCCCAGCGGGCCGCCCGGTTGTCGGCCTCGTGCCAGGGGTCGAAGCGGTGGACGAGGATGCCGAGCCCGTACGGGTCCGGCGGCGCCCCGTCACCGCTCTGCCGCTCGGCGTCCGCCTGCTCGGCCTTCGCCGCCTTGCGCTCCGCTCTCGTGACCTTCCGCTCCGGCTTCGCGGCCTTGCGCGCCTCCGCCGCGGCTTTGCCTTCCGCCTTCCCCGCCTTCCCTGCCTTCTGCGCCTTCCCCGCAGTCCCCGCCTTCTGTGCCTTTCGCGCCGCGCGTCGGGCCTTCCGCCCGGGCCGCCGGGCGCGGTCCGGGCCGCCTTCCTCGCCGCCGGTGTGGCGGGACCCGCGCCTCCGTGCGGGCGTGGCCGCCTCGTCCCCCGCCCCCTCCACGTACGGCCCAGCAGGCGCCGGTACCGCGGGCGCCGCTCCCTCCCCGTGCCGCTCCCGTTTCCGCTGGGAATGGAGGCGACACGCACGCAGCAGGAGCGCACACGGGAGGCCGATCAGGGTCGTCCAGCCGGTGGCGGCGAGGCCGGACTGCCACCAGGTCGGGCCGAACAGGGCGAGGCTCGCGGTGCCCAGGGCGCCGCCCGCCAGAGCGGAGAGCATCGCCGTCGCGGCGCCGCAGGCCCCGGCCGCAAGGGCCGCCACGCCCAAGGTGGGCCGGCGCCGCCAGGGCCCCCCGGCGTCCGGCCGGGCCGCGGCGTGGGCCACGTACCGGCCGAGCAGCACCCCGGCGAGTACCGGTCCGGCGGCGACGGACCAGGTCAGTGGCGTGCCGGGGCCGGGTTCCGGGAGGGCGGCGAGGAGCGGGAAGTGCGGGAGGGCGGCCGGTGCCGAGGTGCCCAGCGGGCCCGCGAGGCCGCCCGCGCCCGCGGTGAAACCGGGCCCGAGGGCGTAGGCGGCGCCCCAGACGGCCGCGTTGGGGAGGAGGGCGAGGCAGAGCAGCAGCACGGTGCCGCGGCCGACCCAGTCCGGGGCGAGGGCCAGGAAGTCGCGCCGAGCGTACTCGGCGTGCAGGACCAGGCCGACGAGGGTGAGCACCGCGCCGGAGCCGAGCAGGGCGAGGGTGGCGGCGGTGGCCGCCCGGCGCACCGCCACGCCCCGCGCGCCCCCCAGGGCGGTACGCACGCCAGGGGGCAGCACCTCGTCCCACCGGGCTGCGGGCCCCGGGCACCCGTGGCCGTACCAGGCGCTGAGGGCCAGGGTTCCGGCGGCGACGGCGGGGATCCAGAGCGCGGCGCTGACCGGGTCAACGCGCAGCGGGCCCGTCGAGGCGTAGACCACGGCACCGGCCGCGACCAGCAGATATCCGGCGAACAGGGCCGCCAGCCGGGCGCCCGGCGACGCCTCCGGGTGCGCGGGCAAGGCGACCTCGGGGCCGTCGTCGTCCGGGTCGGCGAGGAGGTGGCGGGCGGCCCGGTGGAGCAGCCAGACGGGCAGCGCGCCGAACAGCAACGGGGTGAGCGCCACCGGGGCCGGTACGCCGGTGAGCGTGACGGTGCGGACCAGGTCGGCGCCGTGCGCCAGCAGCCACAGGTCGGCGGCGAGGCGCAGGGCCTCCGCCGGGTCGCTGCCGGGGTAGGGCGAGGCGACCCACACCAGGAGCACCCCGACGGTGACCACGCCGAGGCCGAGCCCGGCGGCCGTCGCCCCGCCGAAGAGGGCCGCGCCGATCGCGGAGGGGGGCGCGGCGGGGCGGCCGCGCGGGAACGGTTCGGGGCCACGGTCGGTCAGCTGGCTCACGGCGCCATGCTGCCAACAACACCCGATTCATCCGCGTAGTGACCAAATGACCGACGTGTCGCACATGATCCGCTTATTAGGTTTTTCACACTGTCTTGTGTTCCGGATATTTCGCGATCCCTTGATCGACCCAGAGGCCACTTCGATCGGCGGCCCCCAGCGCACCACGTACCGCGTACCGCCGGAGCACCGGGGACGCGTGGAGAGGACGGCATGAGTCACCGCAAACGACAGAACCCGCGCCGACGGCACCCCGAGCGCCCCGCACGACGCCCCCCGACCCGGCGGAACGTCACCCCGCCGGCGCCCGCGCGCCCCGCGACGGGCACCGAGCCGGAGGACCGGCATCCCCGACCCGACCCGGACCGGACCGCACCGGCGGCACACCACGACACCGGGGCGGACGGCCCCCGCCCCGACCCCTCTCTCGACGACACCGCCGAGCTGCCGATCCTCACCGGGGACCCCGCGGACACGATGGAGTTCCCGGTCATCACCATCGCCCCGCCCCGGCCCGGCGTACGGACCGGTCCGGGGCCGGGCCCGGCGCAGGACCCCGGCGCCGCCGCCGTCGCCGCGTTCGACGCCCTGTACACGCACCATGCGGAGGCCCTGATCCGGCAGGCGTATCTGCTCACCGGGCGGCCCCGGCGCGCCCAGGAGGCGGTCGAGCGGGCGTTCCGGCTGGCGTGGCAGCGGTGGCCCGAGGTGGCCGTGGACCCGGACCCGGTGAGCTGGGTGCGGGCCGCCGCCCACGAGTACGCGCTGTCGCCGTGGCACGGGCTGCGGACCGGCGGCCGGGCGGCGGAACGGCCGACGCCCACCGCGCCCGCGCCGCCGCCCACCGGCCCCGGCGACCGGGCGCTGCTGGGCGCGCTGCTGGAGCTGCCCGCCCCGTACCGGCGGGCCCTGGTGCTGCACGACGGCGTCGGGCTGGGGCTCCGCGCGACCGCCGCCGAGGTGGAGGCGAGCACCCGGGCGGCGGCCGGACGGCTGGCCCACGCCCGGGCGACGGTGGCGGAAAGGGTGCCCGAGCTGGAGCTGTCCGATCGGTCCCCGGAGCAGCAGGGCGCGATCCTGCACGACCGGCTCGCGGCGCTCGCCGCCACCCAGCCGGTGGCGCCGCCCGCTGCCGAGGCGGTGCGCGACGGCAGCGATCTGAGCGTGCGCCGCCTGACCCACGGCGCGCTCGGGCTGTCCGGGCTGCTCGCCGCGACCACCGTCTTCGCCCTGGTCACAGCCGTATGGCACGAACCGCCCGCACCCCCGGCCCAC
>NZ_VKJP01000161.1 GCF_007280575.1 Streptomyces benahoarensis | reverse complement strand
TTAGGTCGTCGGCAGCGTCAGATGTTTATAAGAGACGGGCCCGGCGACGACGCGCCCCGCCACGGTGCGTCGTTGCCGGGCGGGCGCCCGCCACATAGCCTCCCGGGGACCGCCGGTCCGCCGCAGCCCCGGGAGGCGCACGCCGTGAGCATCGACGAGAGCCGCGAGAGCCGCGAGAGCCGCCCCGCCCCGCCCGGGGCCGGGGGACCGCCGGAAGGGCTCGCCGGCCAGGCCGCCGCGCTGGCCCGCGGTGAGACCGCCTCCGCCGCGCTCGTCCGCCGCTGCCTGGACCGCATCGCCGCCTCCGCGCCCACCGTCAACGCCTTCCGCCGCCTGCGCGCCGAGGCTGCCGAGGCGGAAGCCGCGGACGCCGACCGCAGGCTCGCGGCCGGGGAACGGCTGCCGCTCCTCGGCGTACCGGTGGCGGTCAAGGACGACATGGATGTCGCGGGCGAGCCCACCGCGTTCGGCTGCGCCGGGGAGTTCCCCGTCAAGGCGCACGACGCCGAGGTGGTACGGCGGCTGCGCGCAGCCGGTGCGATCGTCGTCGGCAAGACCAACGCGTGCGAGCTGGGCCAGTGGCCGTTCACCGAGGGCCCCGCCTTCGGGGACACCCGCAACCCCTGGCATCTCGACCACACCCCGGGCGGCTCCTCCGGCGGTTCGGCCGCCGCCGTCGCCGCGGGCCTGGTCCCCGCCGCGCTCGGCACCGACGGCGCGGGCTCGGTCCGTATCCCAGCCGCCTGGACGCATCTGGTCGGCGTCAAACCGCAGCGCGGCACCCTCTCCACCTGGCCGGACGCCGAATCGTTCCAGGGCATCACCGGTATCGGCCCGCTGGCCCGCACCGTCGAGGACGCGGCGCTGCTGCTGGACGCGGCGAGCGGCAGCCACCCCGGCGACCTGCACCGCCCGCCGCCGCTCGCGGCCCGCGAGGCCGTCCGCCGCGACCCCGGCCGCCTGCGCATCGCGCTGTCCTGGAAGCCGCCGTTCACCGCCACCGCCACGCCGCTCCACCCGGACGTACGGGGAGCGGTGACCGCGGTGGCCCGCACCCTCGCCGGGCTCGGCCACTTCGTCGAGGAGGCCGACCCGGAGTACGGGCTGATCGGCCTCGCGTTCGTGCCGCGCGCCACCGCCGGGGTACGGGAGTGGGCGGCGCGGGTGCCCGACCCGGCGCTGCTGGACCGGCGTACCCGCGGCGCGGCCCGCATGGGGCGGCTGCTGGGCGGCCCGGTGCTGCGCCGGGCGCGCGCCGCCGAACCCCGCCAACAGCGACGCATCGGCGCGCTGTTCGGCCGCTACGACGTGCTGCTGACGCCGACCACCGCCACCCCGCCGCTGCGGATCGGCGCCCTCGCCGGGCTCGACGGCCGCCGTACGGACCAGGCCATGATCGCGGCCTGCCCGTACGCCTGGCCGTGGAACGTCCTGGGCTGGCCGGCGGTCAACGTCCCCGCCGGGTTCACCGACGCCGGGCTGCCGCTCGGTGCGCAACTGCTCGGGCCCGCCCGCGGGGACGCCCGGCTGCTGTCGCTGACCGCGCAGCTCCAGGATGCGCTGCGCTGGCACGAGCGCCGCCCGGCCGCGGACGCGGCGGGCGGCGCCGGGGGACGGCCGGGAGGCGTCAGCCCAGCAGGGCGATGATCTCGTCCGTGGTGCCGGTCTCGCCGAGCCGCGGGAAGATCTTCTCCACGCTGTTGCGGTGCGCCGCCTCGTCCAGGTCGGTCACCGCGTCGGTGGCGACGGTGACGTGGTAGCCGTGCTCGTGCGCGGCGCGGGCGGTGGACTCCACGCCGATGCTGGTGGCGATCCCGGTGAGGACCACCTGTGTCACACCCCGGCGGCGCAGCTCCAGATCGAGAGGGGTGCCGTGGAAGGCGCCCCACTGCTGCTTGCTGACGAGGATGTCGCCGGGCTGCCGGTCCAGCTCGGGTACCAGCTCCGCCCAGTCGGCGGGCGGCGTGCCGCCCGGCCGGGAGGCCGAGGTGCGGCCCGGAGCGCCGCCGGTGACGTTCACCAGCACCACGGGCAGCTCCCGCGCGCGGAACGCGGCGGCCAGTCGCGCGGAGCGGGCGATGATCTCGTCCGACGGGTGGACGGACGGCAGCCCGGCGATGCCCTTCTGCAGGTCGATCACGACGAGGGCGGAGGTGGGATCGAGCGTGGTCACGGACATGGAGGCTCCAGGGTGGGGGAGAGGGAGGGATGCGGTGGTTCCACCGGGTGGGCGCCGCAGGGAAGGTGGGGCCGTCGACCGGCGCCGCGTCACGGACCGGCCACCCGCCGCAGCAGCGCCGTCGCCTCGGCGAGGGTGCGCCGCTCCTCGGCGGTCAGCCGTTCGGCGAGCGCCTCGGTCAGCCAGTCCCGCTTGGCCTGCCGCGCCTCGCCGATCAGGCGTCGGCCCTCGTCGGTGAGGGAGAGGACGACCTGCCGCCCGTCGGTCGGGTGCGGGCTGCGCGCCACGACACCGTGCTCCTCCAGCGCCGCGAGCGTCAGCCGCATCGACTGCGGGCGGACCAGCTCCGCGCGGGCCAGCGCCGCGGTGGTCGCCGGGCCGTCCCGGTCGAGGCGGGCGAGGACCGCCCGCTGGGTCGGGGTCACTCCGCCGAGCGGCGCCGCGGCCCGCAGATGACGCAGCAGCAGACCCACCGTCGCCGCGAGATCGGAGGCGAGCGGTCCGGGCTCCGGGGTCTGCGCGTCGTCCATGCCGCCACCGTAGAGTTCGACAGGGAAACTTGCAAGTTTCCCTGTCGATGCCGGGTCGGGCGGTGCGGCGCGGCCGCGTCCGTGGCGGGCGCTCCGGGCGACGCACCGGAGAGGGGCTTGCCCCGGTGCGCGACGGGGCCTACGGTCGCCTCCACGCGCGCAGGGCCCGCCCGAGACCGCGTGGCCCGCAGCCTGACGCGCCGACAAAGGAGCTGTTCATGGCCGATGTTGTGCGAGCCGCACTGGTCCAGGCGACCTGGACGGGCGACACCGAATCGATGATCGCGAAGCATGAGGCCCACGCCCGCGAGGCGGCCGGGCAGGGCGCGAAGATCATCGGCTTCCAGGAGGTCTTCAACGCCCCGTACTTCTGCCAGGTGCAGGAGCCCGAGCACTACCGCTGGGCCGAACCGGTCCCCGACGGCCCGACCATCACCCGGATGCGGGCGCTCGCCCGCGAGACCGGCATGGTCGTCGTCGCCCCCGTCTTCGAGGTCGAGCAGTCCGGCGTGTACTACAACACCGCGGCCGTCATCGACGCCGACGGCACCGTGCTCGGCATCTACCGCAAGCACCACATCCCGCAGGTCAAGGGCTTCTGGGAGAAGTACTACTTCAAGCCGGGCAACGCCGGGTGGCCGGTCTTCGACACCGCCGTCGGCAAGATCGGCGTCTACATCTGCTACGACCGCCACTTCCCCGAGGGCTGGCGCCAGCTCGGCCTCGGCGGCGCGCAGCTCGTCTACAACCCGTCCGCCACCTCCCGCGGCCTCTCCGCCCACCTCTGGCAGCTGGAGCAGCCCGCCGCCGCCGTCGCCAACGAGTACTTCGTCGCCGCCATCAACCGCGTCGGCACCGAGGAGTACGGCGACAACGACTTCTACGGCACCAGCTACTTCGTCGACCCCCGTGGCCAGTTCGTCGGCGAGGTCGCCGACGACGGCAAGGAGGAACTGCTCGTCCGCGACCTCGACTTCGGGCTGATCGACGAGGTCCGGCAGCAGTGGGCGTTCTACCGCGACCGCCGCCCCGACGCGTACGAGGGGCTGGTGCGCCCGTGACGGCCGACGGCGCCCCCGGGGCGCTGCTCGCCCGCCACCGCGCGGTGCTGCCCTCCTGGCTCGACCTCTACTACGAGCGGCCGCTCGAACTCACCCACGGCGTGGGCCGCCACGTCTGGGACGCCGAGGGCAACCGCTACCTCGACTTCTTCGGCGGCATCCTCACCACCATGACGGCGCACGCCCTGCCGGAGGTCACCGCCGCCGTCACCGCGCAGGCCGGGCGGATCCTGCACACCTCGACGCTCTACCTCTCCCGCCCCATGGTCGAGCTGGCGGAGCGCATCGCCGCGCTCTCCGGCATCCCCGACGCCCGGGTCTTCTTCACCACCTCGGGCACCGAGGCCAACGACGCGGCGCTGCTGCTCGCCACCGCGTACCGCCGCTCCAACCAGATCCTGGCGATGCGCAACAGCTACCACGGCCGTTCCTTCTCCACCGTCGCCGTCACCGGCAACCGCAGCTGGTCCCCGACGAGCCTGTCGCCGCTCCAGACGCTCTACGTCCACGGGGGCGTCCGCAGCCGCGGCCCGTACGCCGGGCTCGGCGACGCCGACCACATCGCCGCGTGCGTCGCCGATCTGGAGGACGTGCTGGCGCAGACCGCCGGGGGCGTCGCCGCGCTGATCGCCGAACCGGTCCAGGGCGTCGGCGGCTTCACCTCCCCGCCCGACGGGCTCTACGCCGCGTTCCGCGAGGTCCTGGACCGGCATGGCATCCTCTGGATCAGCGACGAGGTGCAGACGGGCTGGGGCCGCACCGGCGACCACTTCTGGGGCTGGCAGGCACACGCCGGGAACGGCCCGCCCGACCTGCTGACCTTCGCCAAGGGCATCGGCAACGGCATGTCCCTGGGCGGTGTCGTCGCCCGCGCCGAGGTGATGGACGCGATGAGCGCCCATTCCATCTCGACGTTCGGCGGCAGCCCCATCACCGTCGCCGCCGGTCTCGCCAACCTCACCTACCTCCTCGACCACGACCTCCAGGGCAACGCCCGGCGCGTCGGCGGGCTGCTCCTCGAACGGCTGCGGGCCGTCGCCGCCGGGAGCGACCTGGTCCGCGAGGTGCGCGGGCGGGGCCTGATGATCGGCGTGGAACTCGTCCGGCCCGGCACCGACGAGCCGTCCGCCGAGGCCGCCTCGCTGGTGGTGGAGGCGGCCCGGGAGCGCGGACTGCTCGTCGGCAAGGGCGGACAGGGCGGTGCGTGCCTGCGCATCGCCCCGCCGATGACGCTGAACGTCGCCGAGGCGGAGGAGGGCGCGGAGCTGCTGGCCGGTGCGCTGACCGGCGCGCGCGAACGCCTCGCCTTCGCCTGATACGGCGTCAGGGCGCGACGTCGCCGTACGCGCGGCCCACCGCGGCGTCGTTGAGGTACGCGGTGGCCGCGCCGGTGACGCCGTCGGAGCGGTAGACGCCCCACTTGTCGGTGACCCAGTCGGCCCGCAGCGTGGCCGCCCGGTACTGCGCGGTGCCGCCCGCCAGCTTCTGGGCGGCACCGTTGTGCCACAGCTTCACCCAGCCCTTCGCCGGATCCTTGGAGATCTTCAGGCCGACGACGAACGCGTGCCAGGAGCCGAGCTTCAGCTCGGAGTGCCACAGGTAGGTGGTCTTCAGCTTCGGGTCGCAGTACTCCAGGTCGACGGTGCCGTCACCGCGGGCGCGCAGCGACAGCGGCGGGGTGGCGGCGCCGGAACCGTAGTCCTTGAGCTGCCACAGCGTCACCCAGTCACCCTTCTTCGTGGGCAGCGGGCCCCACATCGAGCGCCAGCCGATGTAGAAGACGTCGCCCTCCTCGGCGAAGCGCAGCGGTCCGCCCGAGGTGCGCTGCCCGCGTGTTTCGACGCGCACCCGCGTGGCGTCGTCGAGCTTGTGCCCCGAGGTGTGCAGCGCGTACGTCTTCCCGTACCGCCCGGCCGGATCGTTGACGACGCTGACCTGCCCGGGCTTGGTCTCCACGCCCTCGAACGCCTTGGCGCCGGCGGCCGGATCGGCCCGCCAGAGGGGCGCGGCACGGTGTGCGGGCGGAGCGGCGGAGGGGGCTGCCGACGGGGCTGCCGACGGGGCGGCGGCGGTGGCCGTGGGCCGGGGGGTGTCCGGGGGTGTGCCGCCCTCGGCGTTCGCGGCGGTCCAGATGCCGACCAGCGCGATACCGGCCAGCGGGGCAACTACCCAACGCACAGGGCTGGTTGAGGCTCGTCTCATGAGGTCTCCCGATGTGGGGGTGGGAGGAACCCGTGAAAGTTAGGTTTGTTGCCAGAAAACGTCAAGGGGCGCGGGGGCGCGGCGCGGGACCGGTGGGCGCCGGCGGTCCCCCCCGTACGGTCACCGACCCCTGGGGCGGCCGGCCGGCGGCGCGGACGCCACGGTCACCAGCCGCAAGCCGGACGTCCCGGCGATGTACCGCAGCCACGACACCCCGACGCCGCCGGAGTGACCCGGAGCCCGGTCACCGCCCGGCCGCGCCCCGGACCGCCGCCGCCACCTCGTGGAAGAACCGCGCATGCGCCCGGCGGCTGCACGGCGCCTCCGGATTCCAGCCGACCAGCCGGGCCGACGCCGCCACCGCCCGCCAGTGCGCGCCGCCGCGCAGCGCCTCCGGCGGCGCGGCGTTGGCCCGTACGTCGCTCAGCACGATGTCGGGGCGGAGCGCCGCGACCTCGGCCCAGGTGGCCGTCGCCCAGTTCGCCCCGAGCCCGGCGGCCGGGTCCAGCAGCTCCACGCCGTGCTCCCGCAGCGTCCGCAGATCCGGCCAGGCCCCCGGCCGCGCCAGATACGCCTGCTCCGGGCCGGCCGCGGACAGCGCCAGCACCCGGGGCCGGGGACCGTCGCCCGCCGCCGTCCGCAGCGCGTCCTCCGCACCGTCCAGCGCGACCGCGGCGCTCGCCGGTTCACCCGCGCCCAGCGACCCGGCGAGCGCCGCGAACCGCTCCCGTACCACGGCCAGCCCCCGGCCGGGCCCCACACCCAGCGCCACCAGCGGGACGTGCGCCTCCAGCTCCCGCGCCGTCTTGGCCTCCAGGCCGTACATCGCCGCGCCGTCGTAGGTGACGGTCACCACCAGATCCGGCGCCGCCCCCAGCACGGTGTCCGGATGCAGCGCCGCCCCCGCGCCGAGATACGGGATGCCCTCCCGGGGCAGCTCCCCGCTCTTCGTCCGGTCCGGCACCGTCCCGTCGTGCCGCGACCCGAAGAGCCCCACGGGGCGCACGCCGTGATCCCAGAGCGTCGCCCCGGCCTGGAGGTAGGTGATGATCCGCGACGGCCGTTCGCCGGCCACCGCCAGACGTCCGCGGTCGTCGGAGAACTCCCACGGCGTGCTCCGCTGCATGACGTGTCGCCTCTCTGCCCGGTGTCGGTCCGCTCGGCGCCGCCCGCGCCGTGGCGCCCGCTCCCGGCGGCCCGGCTCCCGCCCCCACGGACGGTGAGGGGCGCCCTCCGGCGGCGTCGGTTACCTGCCCACTTCGGGTACCCCGCACCCCTCTTGGTCCATACCTCCCCGGGCGCACCGTGCGCCGCACCGTTCAACCGGCCGGATGACCGGCGGCGCCACGCGGCCGCACCGCGCGGGCGGCGGACACGGTATTGCCCCCACGGCTGCCATGCTTCTACGGTCTCCTTCCCGCCCGGGAACCGGCGCCGCACGGGCCCGCCCGCCGCGCGCGGGACACCCGTGCGGAAGGAGCGGACGGCGGCCCGGCGCGGGTCACCGCCCGCGGCACGGGCGGCCGTCCGCGCCCGGCCGCCCGCCGGCACGCACCCGTGGCGCAGTGAGGGAGACCGGACGTGACACGCACTCTCATTACCGGCGGCTTGGTGATCACCGCTTCCGACGAACTCCACGCCGATGTGCTCGTCGAGGGCGGCCGGGTGGTGGCCCTCGCCAGCCACGGCAGCCACGACTGGCAGGCCGAGCACGTCATCGACGCCGCGCAGAAATACGTCATCCCCGGCGGCGTCGACGCCCATACGCACATGGAGATGCCCTTCGGCGGCACCCAGGCGTCCGACACCTTCGAAACCGGCACCCTCGCCGCCGCCTGGGGCGGCACCACCACCCTCGTCGACTTCGCCATCCAGCCCAAGGGCGGCTCCCTCCAGGCGGGGCTCGACACCTGGCACGCCAAGGCGGACGGCGTCTGCGCGATCGACTACGCCTTCCACATGATCATGTCCGATGTGAACGCCTCCTCCCTCCGGGAGATGGACCGCCTCGTCGAATCCGGCGTCAGCTCCTTCAAACTCTTCACGGCCTACCCCGGGGTGTTCCTCTCCGACGACGGGCAGATCCTCCGCGCCATGCAGCGCGCCGCCGCCAACGGCGCGCTGGTGATGACCCACGCGGAGAACGGACTCGCCATCGACGTCCTCGTCGAACAGGCCCTGGCCCGCGGCGAACGGGACCCGCGCCACCACGGCGAGGTCCGCAAGGCGCTCCTGGAGGCCGAGGCGACCCACCGCGTCATCCGGCTCGCCCAGGTGGCGGGCGCCCCCGTCTACGTCGTCCACGTCTCGGCGCGGGAAGCCGTCGCCGAGTTGATGCGCGCCCGCGACGAGGGGCTGCCGGTCTTCGGCGAGACCTGCCCGCAGTACCTCTTCCTGTCGACCGACAACCTCGCCGAACCGGACTTCGAGGGCGCCAAGTACGTGTGCTCCACCCCGCTGCGCCCGGCCGAACACCAGGAAACTCTCTGGCGCGCCCTGCGCACCAACGACCTCCAGGTGGTCTCCACCGACCACTGCCCGTTCTGCTTCAAGGGCCAGAAGGAGCTGGGCCGCGGCGACTTCTCGAAGATCCCCAACGGCATGCCCGGCGTCGAGAACCGCATGGACCTGCTCCACCAGGCCGTCGTCGACGGACACATCGACCGCCGCCGCTGGATCGAGATCGCCTGCACCGCCCCGGCCCGGATGTTCGGCCTCCACCCCAAGAAGGGCACCATCGCCCCCGGCTCCGACGCCGACCTCGTCATCTACGACCCGCACGCCGAGCAGACCCTGTCGGCCCGCACCCACCACATGAACGTCGACTACTCCCCGTACGAGGGACGGCGGGTGACCGGCCGGGTCGAGACGGTGCTCTCCCGCGGCGTCCCGGTGATCGAGAACCGCCGCCACACGGGCCGCGCCGGACACGGCGTCTATGTGCCCCGGGGCCTCGGGCACTACGCGGGCTGACCGCCGCTTGCGGTTGCCGTTGCGTCAACTTCTACGGTCGTGACCAGGGCCGGAGAGACCGGCCCGGCGAGGAGGGATACCGCCATGACCTGGTCGATCGCCGAGGTCGCCCGGATGAGCGGGGTGACGTCCCGGACGCTGCGGCACTACGACGGAATCGGTCTGCTGACACCGTCCGGAACCGGGAGCAACGGCCACCGCCGCTACGGCGAATCGGAACTCCTGCGGCTTCAGCAGATCCTGCTGATGCGGGAGCTGGGCCTCTCGCTGCGCGAGGTCCGCGCGGTGCTGGAGCGCCGGGCCGACCGGGTCGCCGTGCTCCGCGAGCACCACGCCCGGCTGCTGGCGGAGCGGGACCGGCTGACGACGCTGGCCGGGACGGTCGGCCGCACCCTCGCCGCACTGGAGGAAGGCAGGGAACACCCCGATATGAACGAGATCAACAGGCCGGAGAACCTCTTCGACGGCTTCGAGCACGACCGGGAGACGGATGCCGAGGTCCGCGAGCGCTGGCCGGAGGCGTGGGCGGAGTCCCGGCGCGCCACCGCGGCGATGACCGACGAGGACACCGAGCGGTGGCAGCGGGAGGTGACGGCGCAGATGATCCGCATGGCGGAGTTCATGGTGGCCGGAACCCCCGTCACCGCCCCCGCGGTTCAGGCCGAGACCGACGCCCACTACCGCGGGGTCTGCCGCTTCTGGACCCCGAACGCGGACGCGTACCGGGGGCTGGCGGCGACCTACGTCGATGACCCGCGGTTCCGGGGCAACTTCGATCGGATCGCGGAGGGGCTGGCCGCTTATCAGCGGGAGGCGATGGAGGTGTATGCCGAGGCGCGGTTGAGCTGAAGCCGGGGCGGCGTCGGCGGGGCGGTGCCGTCCTGGCCCGCGGCGACGGCGGGCCCGGCGCGCGGCCCGACGGGCCCCGTGCGGATCCGGCGGCCCGGGCTCCGGCCGGGCCCACCGCCGCCGCGACGGGCGTCGGCATCAGCCCCGCCGGGCCTCCGCGGGCCAGAGCACCTGGACGGGCAGGCCCGAAGCGCGCGCCTCGGCGACCGTGGCGGCCGTGCCGCCGCCCTTCGCGGGCGGCTGCCCGTCCCAGACGGCGACCAGGGCGTCCGCCCGCTTCAGCAGCGCGGAGTTCGCGGCCTCGAACGCCCCCAGGCTCGCCTCGGGGTAGGGCAGCGCCGTCACCTCGGACGCCGCCGCCACCAGCCGGTCGAACCGGTCCCGTACGGCCGGATCGGTGAGGGAATTCCGGTAGTCGTGGAACGGCAGCACCACCGCCAGGGTGCCCCCGGCGTCGAGCACCGCCTCGGCGAAGACCGAGTCGGCGCCGGGGGCCAGGCAGGAGAGGCCCGTCAGGCCGTCCGCGTCGGCGGTCAGTTCACGCAGCAGCGTGGGCAGCGCGTCCCGCAGCAGCTTCTCCGTCGCCTCGGCCAGATCCATATGACCGGTCACGGCGATCGTTCGCCTTCCCACCTGGCCCCCTCCGGACGCGTCACGCCACAGTGGCGAGGAAACCTACAACGTAGGCCGCGGCGAAGATCAGCGGCACCCACTGCTCCACATGGGTCAGCGGCAGATACCGCCGCCAGTCGCGGCCCTCGCCCAGGGCACCCCACTCCGCGTCGGAGTACGCCAGCGCCGGGAGTCTCCGCTCCAGCGCGCCGATCACCGCGTACTTGGCGGCGTTGAGCTGACGGTACGAACGCATCGTCACGAACCACGCCAGACACTGCGTCAGCAGGATCACCAGCCCGGCCAGCCGGACCCACAGCGAGCCGTGGATGCCGCCGCCCGCCGCCGCGGCGGCGACGACCGCGGTGTTGAGCGTCAGGAAGAAGGTGTTGGTGAGATTGCGCCGCGAACTGACCCGGTCGGCCATCTCGACGCACAGCTTGTACTGCTCCAATACCGCGCCGTGGTAGGTCTCCTCACCACCCGAGTAGTCCGACGGGCCGATGTCCGTGTTCCAGAGGGTTTCATCGATGCCGGTCATGGAGCCATGGTGGCCGAACTCCCGCCCTGGAGGGGAGAGTTCCGCACGGGAAGCCCGTACGTCGGGAGGGCGCTCAGGGCCCGGGCCGTCTCTCCGGACCAGGCGCCGGGGCGTCCGCCGCCGGAGCGCCGGCCAGCCCGCGCAACCGGCCCGTCGGGCCGAGGTCGAGACGCACGGTGTCCGTATCGGCCGAGCCCCGCCCGCGCACCGCACGCAGCCGCGCGCAGAGCCATTCGTACGGTAGGTCGAGCGCCAACGGACCGTCGCCCGCGTCCTCCGGGCCCTCGGGCCGCTCCGGCCCGGGCGTGCGGACCGCCCCGGCGAGGGAGACCAGACGGCCGTGCGGATCGAGAGCGGGTTCATTGCGCCCGGCGGGGGGAGACGGCCCGGACCCTGCCACCGGGTGTGAAATCGACCCGGAACAGGGTGCCTTCCGGTCCCGTGGCGGTGTCTCCCGGACCGGCCTCTCCCTTCGCGGCGTCCGCGTCCCGGGCCTCCGCTGCCCCGCCCGGGGCCCCGGCGTCCGCACACGTGCGCAGTGGCGCCTCCCGTGGCGTCGCAGCCAGGGACCGGCCACCGTGGCGCCGGTGCTCGCAAGGAACGCCACGGCGGCGATGAGCAGCCGCTGCCACCCCGGCGTGCCGAGCAGATCCTCGGGGAAGCGTGCCCGGCCCACCTGGGTGACGGCCGTGAGGAAGCCGAGGACGGCGACGACGTTCAGCGCCGACCCGACCAGGCGCAGCAGCAGGCCCCACGGCCGGTGCTGCCTCCGCAGCGGGGTGCCGAGCGGCGGGAAGGGTCGCTCGGACGGGGCATCGGTGTTCCCGTTCATGAGGTCACTCACCCACACCCGCGACGGGCGTCGCAAGCCCTGTGGACAAACCCCGCAGGACGTCCAACGTCCATGTACCGCACGGTTTTTGGCGGTTCCCCGCCCCTGCGCCCGGAGGGCGGCGGCCGGGTGACAGCGGGTGGCGTCGTGCGGGGTTCGGTACGCCCCGCTGTGGAAGGATTCCGGCACCGTCCGCGTCGGGCGGCCCCGGCGGACCCGTTCCGGCCGGTGCCGTCGTGGCACGGCCGCCGGGCCCCGCCCGGCCGGTGCTCCCGGGGCCGCCCGTACGCCGAACAGAAGGAGCGCAGCGTGGACTTCGGAGTCGTTCTGCAGACCGATCCGCCCGCATCGTCCGTGGTGGGGCTGATGCGCCGGGCCGAGCGGAGGGGGTTCCGCTACGGCTGGACCTTCGACTCCGCCGTCCTGTGGCAGGAGCCGTTCGTCATCCACAGCCGCATCCTGGAACACACCGAACGGCTCATCGTGGGCCCCATGGTCACCAACCCCTCGACCCGCACCCCGGAGGTCACCGCCTCCACCTTCGCCACCCTCAACGACATGTACGGCAACCGCACCGTCTGCGGCATCGGCCGGGGCGACTCCGCGATGCGGGTCGCGGGGCGGCCGCCCAACACCCTGGCCCGGCTGGGCGAGGCGATCGGCGTGATCCGGGACCTCGCCGAGGGCCGCGAGGCCGACATCGGCGGCCACCGGCTGCGCATCCCCTGGGTCCGCGACGGCCGGCTGCCCGTCTGGATGGGCGCGTACGGCCCGAAGGCGCTGGCCATGGCCGGGCGGCTGGCCGACGGCTTCATCCTCCAGCTCGCCGACCCCTACCTCACCGAACGGATGGTCAAGGCGGTGCGCGACGCGGCGGCGGACGCGGGCCGCGACCCGGCCGAGGTGACGGTCTGTGTGGCCGCGCCCGCTTACGTCGGCGACGATCTCGCGCACGCCCGGGAGCAGTGCCGCTGGTTCGGCGGGATGGTCGGCAACCACGTCGCCGACCTCGTCGAACGGTACGGCGCGCACTCCGGTGCCGTACCGGAGGAGCTGACCGCGTACATCGAGAAGCGCGCCGGATACGACTACTCCCACCACGGCCGGACCGGCAACCCCGACACCGCGTTCGTGCCGGACGCCGTCGTCGACCGGTTCTGCCTGCTCGGACCGGCCGAGGCGCACATCGAGAAGCTGCGACGGCTGCGGGAGCTGGGCGTCGACCAGTTCGCGCTGTACGCCATGCACGACGCCAAGGAAGCCGTCATCGACGCGTACGGCGAGCGGATCATTCCGGCCCTGAACGGCTGAGAGGGGGCGCCCGGACCGGGAGCGCGCGCCCCGCCCGAGCCGCCCCGAGC
>NZ_VKJP01000160.1 GCF_007280575.1 Streptomyces benahoarensis | reverse complement strand
GCTGCGGTCGAGGAGTTCGCCGACCACGGCCCGGATGCGCGGGTCGTCCGGGTAGCGGCCGCTCTCGGCGCGCAGGGCGCCGACGGCCTGTTCGGCGACGCGTTCCCAGTCCGGGTGGAGGGTGCGCGCCGCCGGGTCGAGGAAGACCAGCAGCGCGGAGTTGCGCCGGTCGGGGGCGATGGCGTCGAGGTCGAAGCCGATCCGGCCGCCCAGCGCGTTCCAGGCGAGGACATCCAGCCCCCGGCCGAAGATCATGGCCGGGACCGCGCCGTCCATCGCGTGCAGCAGCTGCCGCACCTCGGGCCGTACGGTCCGGCCGGGGTCGTCCGGGCCCCGGGTGTCCGGTGTGCGGCGGCCGTGGGACGCGATGTTGCGCAGATACGTCGCCTCCCCGCCGGTCAGCCGCAGCGCCCCGGCGAGGGCGTCGAGGACTCCGTCGGAGATCGCGGGGGCGCGGCCCTGTTCGATGCGGGTGTAGTAGTCGACGCTGATGCCGGCGAGCTGGGCGACCTCCTCGCGGCGCAGGCCACGCACCCGGCGGCGGTGCAGCCCGCCGGGCAGCCCGAGGGCGTCCGGATCGAGCGCCGCGCGGCGGGCCTTGAGGAACGAGCTGATCTCGGCTTCGGCAGACGGCATCCGCCCAGTATGCGGCGGGGCCCGCTCGGGTGGTTCTGCCGGACCCAGGTTGCGGTGGGTCTGGTGGCGCGGGCGCGCGGGCCACAGGCTGAGGTCACCGCGCGCCGCCGGACCCGTAGGGGACCGGCGGGCGGCGTCGTCCGCCGTGGACACGGCAACCACCCGCACTCTCCGCAGGAGGAGCAGCAGATGAAGCACAGGACGCTCGGCGGCACCGGGATCTCCGTGAGCGAGTTCGCGCTGGGCGCGATGATGCTCAGCCCCATGGGCAACGCCGACCCCGACGAGAGCGTGCGGGCCGTCCACCGGGCGCTGGACGCCGGGATCAACTTCGTGGACACCGCCGACATGTACGCGGCGGGCGAGTCGGAGAAGATCGTCGGCCGGGCGCTCAAGGGCCGCCGCGACGACGTGGTGCTGGCGACGAAGTTCTTCCACCCCATGGGCGACGACCCCAACCAGCGCGGCGGGTCCCGGCGTTGGATCGTCCGCGCGGTCGAGGAAAGCCTCCGGCGACTGGGCACCGACCGCATCGACCTCTACCAGATGCACCGCCCGGACCCGGCCACCGACCTGGACGAGACGCTCGGCGCGCTGTCGGATCTCGTACGGGCGGGAAAGGTGCTGGCGGTGGGGAGTTCGACGTTCCCCGCCGAGCAGATCGTCGAGGCGCAGTGGGTGTCGGAGCGGCGCGGGCACGTCCGCTTCCGCACCGAGCAGCCGCCGTACTCGCTCCTGTCCCGGGGTGTGGAGGCGGCGGTGCTGCCGACCGCGCAGCGGTACGGCATGGGCGTGCTGACCTGGGGTCCGCTGAGCGCCGGATGGCTGTCCGGGCGGGATCTGTCGGTCAGTTCGCGGGCGTCGCTGGAGACGCAGAAGTTCGACCTGTCGCTGCCGGGGAACGCCCGCAAGGCGGAGGCGGTGGCGGAGTTGAAGCAGCTGGCGGCGGAGGCGGGGCTGTCGCTGCCGCATCTGGCGACGGCGTTCGTCCTCGCCCATCCGGCGGTGACGTCCGTGATCATCGGGCCGCGCACCCTCGACCAGCTGACCGGCCTGCTGGAGGGCGCGGACGTGACGCTGAGCGCGGATCTCCTCGACCGCATCGACGCCATCGTCCCGCCGGGCATCGACCTCAACCCCACCGACAACTACTACGTCCCTCCGGCGCTGGCGGACGCGTCGCTGCGGCGGCGGTGACGCGCCCGCTCCGGCGGCTTCGGGGGCCCCGGTGCCTGGGTCACCACGGCACCCGGCCGCGTCCTCGAAGAAACCGCCGGTCGGGCCGTCGCCGGCTCGTCCGGGCCGCGGCCCGTATCTGATCCGCGCGGAAAACGCACACGGGCGGGCCTTTCGAATTCCGCCGCCGGAATTCGAACTCCTTTCACTCACCCGGCCCGCCGTCACGGATCCACCCGCCCCCGGGGAGGAATTCCGCACTAGATTTGACGGGCGTCCGGATTCCGGGATTTCCGGAGGAGAATTACGGGCGCACCGCGAATCCGTGAATTCCGCACCCGGGAGAGAACGTTGACCCTGCCGTCCCGACCACGCCCCGACCGCCCGTCCGCCGCCGCCCGGCGCCCGGTGTCCCGGCCCCGCGCGTCCCGTCGTACCGTCCGCGCCGCCGCCCTCGGGGTGGTCGCCGTGCTGGCCGCCGCCGTGCCCGGCGTCGGCGCCGCGGCCACCCCTCCGGCGCCCACCGCCCCGGTAGCCGATGGCGTCTATACGCTGGGCCAGCGCGGCCAGTTGGTGACGCAGCAGGTCACGGACCCGGACGCGCACGCCACGCTGGTGCCGCCCGCGCAGGGGCCGGACGCGCAGGGGCCGGACGCGCAGCGGTGGGACATCCGCTGCGACGACGGCGGCGCGTGCACGCTCCGCAATGTGCGCAGCGGCGCGTTCCTCGGCCACCGCGGCGGGCCGAGTGCCCACCAGCCGGTGGCCGCGCGGACGGCGCCGATGGCCTGGCGCCTCACCCCGGCGGGCTCGCCCGGCACCTATCGACTGCTCTCCGCCGAGGACCCGAATTACACGCTGGACATCTCGCCGCTGCTCATTTATCCGCCCCGACTGGAGCTGAACAAGGCCAACGGGAACAGCAGTCAGGTGTGGGAGGTCCGGCCGGCGCATTCCTGAGCCGGAGGCGGGCGTTCCCGATCCGGATACGGGGCGGGCGGGTGTGGCGTGGCTGGAGTGGCCGCGCCCGCCCGTATACGCGCCTATACCGCGTATACGGAGACGCCCGGCCGAGGCGCGCCCGTCCACGTACGCGCGGATACCCCGTCCACGTACGCGCGGATACGGAGACGCCCGGCCGAGGCGCGCCCGCTCGCGCACGTGAGCGCCCGCCCGAGGGGCGCTCACCCACACTCAGGGGCGCACGCCCCGGGACCGCACGCCCCTCACCGCAACGCCTCCAACAACGCGTCCACCAACCCCCGATCACGCTCCTGCGTCACCCGCGCGCGGGCGGCCTCCGGGGTCAGCCACAGCAGCCGGTCGACCTCGCGGTTGGGGGTGAAGTCGCCGCCGGTGGCCTCGGCGGCCCAGTAGCGGACCTCCTTGGGGCGGCCGTCGACGACGTAGCGGACGGTGGGCAGCCGGGGGCCGAGGGCGCAGGTCATGCCGGTCTCCTCGACCGTTTCGCGGACCGCCGCGGCCCGGAAGCTCTCGCCCGGCTTCAGCTTGCCCTTGGGGTGCGACCAGTCGCCGTACCTGGGCCGCCCGACGAGCGCGATCTCCAGCCCGTCGCCGTACCCGGCCGGGCGCCACAGGACACAGCCCGCGGCCCGGATCGGACGCGCCCCCGGGGTGGCGGGCGTCTTCTCGCTCACCGTCGTCATCTCGTCGCTCCTCCTGCCGGTCACGGGCCTCCTCGGGACGTCGTGCGCGGGCGTCAGCTCCAGCGGCTCTCGGGCTCGGGCCCGGGGAGCCAGAGGCGGCTGAAGGTGTGGCGTGCCGCGGCCACCTCGTGGCGCTGGTCGGCGTGGAGGACGCCGAGGGCGTACGCGGTGGCCGGGGCGATGCGGGGCGTACGGGCGGCGGACGCCGCGGCGGACGCGGCCTCGGCGGCGTCGCGGTGGCGGCCCAGCGCCCGCCCGGCCTCCGTCAGCCGTGGGTCGGCGCGCCCCGGTGCGACGACCTCCTGGGCGTAGCGGCTGAGCCGGACCAGCGTCCGCACCTGGTGCCAGGGGGCGTCCTGGCGGTGCTCGGCGGAGAGCGCGTCGGCCTGGTGGGCGTGCCCGGCGCGGGCCGGCGGCAGCGCGGCGACGGCCTCGGCGAGGCGGCGGTGGGCGTTCTCGGCGAGCGGGTGGAGCGCCCCGGCGGCCGAGGCGGTGCCCGCGGCGCGGGCCAGCGGCACCTCGGACGCCAGGACCGCGACGGCGTCGGCGAGCGCGTGGAAGCGGGCGGAGCCCAGGGCCTGGAGGGCGGCGGAGTGGGCGCGGCTGCGGGCGAGGGTGAGCTGCCGGTCGAGGAGGGCGGCGGCGCGGGCGGCGCCCTCCGACAGCAGCCCGTCGGTGTCCGGCTCGCCCGCCGACGGCTCCGCCGCGGGCCCGCCGGCGGTGCGTCCGCGCATCGGTCCGGCGCCCCGGACTGCGGCCGTGCGGTCGCCGCCGCGCCCGGTGGCGCGTCCGGCGGGCTGGGGCCGGTCGGTGCGGCCGGTGAGGCGCTGGAGGGCGGCCATCAGGCGGTCGCGACGGTCGGCGAGGGCGTGTTCACGGGCGAGGGCACCGGACAACCAGCCCAGTTCGGCGCGGAGTTGGTCGGCCCACGCCTCCTCGGCCAGCGGCCGGAAGGTGTGCAGGGTGGCGCTGATCCGGCGGGCGGCGCGGCGCAGCTGCCGGGCGGCCTCCTCGGTGCCGTCGGCGTCGGAACCGCTCTCGCGGTGCTGCCGCAGGCTGCGCAGGAAGTCCGCGGACCGGTCGTGGAGGTACCCGGCGAGGGCCTGCCCGGCGGTGACGCCGTCGGGCGGCGTCTCCCCCGTCCCCGCCGCCCCCTCGGAGGAGCACCCGTACGGGCCGGGTCCGTCCACCACCGCGGCCCGGGTGCCGCACCCCGGGCCGGGCTCGGGTCCGCTGCCGATTCCGATGAGACCGCCCGGCCCCCAGGCCGGAAGGTCAGGTCGCTGGGCCACGCCGGCGCCTCCGCGCGTCAATGAGCATTTCCTGTACGTTGCGCAACGGCTTGCCGTCCGCGTCGACCGCGTTCCGGGTCCAGTCGCCGTCGGGGCCGAGGTGCCAGGACGATGTCGTGTCCGACGTCCCGGTCTCCAGCAGCCTGTTGAGGGCGGCGCGGTGCGCGGGGTCGGTGACCTGCACCAGCGCCTCGATCCGCCGGTCGAGGTTCCGGTGCATCATATCGGCGCTGCCCAGCCACACTTCGGGCTCGCCGCCGTTGCCGAAGGCGAAGACGCGGGAGTGCTCCAGGAAGCGGCCGAGGATGCTGCGGACCCGGATGTTCTCGCTCAGTCCGGGCACTCCGGGGCGCAGCGCGCAGATGCCGCGTACCCATATGTCGATGGGCACCCCGGCCCGGGAGGCGCGGTAGAGCGCGTCGATGACCGCCTCGTCGACGATGGAGTTGACCTTGATGCGGACATAGGCGGGGCGGCCCGCCCGGTGGTGGGTGATCTCCTTGGCGATCCGCTGGAGCAGCCCGTCGCGCAGCGAGCGGGGGGCGACCAGCAGGCGGCGGTAGGTGGCGCGCCGGGAGTAGCCGCTGAGCCGGTTGAAGAGGTCGGAGAGGTCCGCGCCGACCTGCGGGTCGGCGGTGAGCAGGCCGAGGTCCTCGTAGAGCCGGGCGGTCTTGGGGTGGTAGTTGCCGGTGCCCACATGGGCGTAGCGGCGGAGCGTTTCGCCTTCCTGGCGGACGACGAGCGACAGCTTGCAGTGCGTCTTGAGGCCGACGAGCCCGTAGACGACGTGGCAGCCGGCCTCCTCCAGCTTGCGCGCCCATGTGATGTTGGCCTGCTCGTCGAAGCGGGCCTTGATCTCGACGAGGACGAGGACCTGCTTGCCGGATTCGGCGGCGTCGATCAGCGCGTCGACTATCGGCGAGTCGCCCGACGTGCGGTACAGCGTCTGCTTGATCGCCAGGACGTCCGGGTCGGCGGCCGCCTGCTCCAGGAACGCCTGGACGGAGGTGGAGAACGAGTCGTACGGGTGGTGCAGCAGGACGTCCCGGGCGCGCACCGCGGCGAAGATGTCGGGCGCGGACGCGGACTCGACCTCGGCGAGGTCGCGGTGGGTCCCGGCGACGAACGTGGGGTACTTCAGCTCGGGCCGGTCCAGCGTGCCGATGCCGAAGAGCGCGGTGAGGTCGAGGGGGCCGGGCAGCGGGTAGACCTCGGCCTCGGAGATCTTCAGTTCCTGGACGAGCAGGTCGAGGACGGACGGATCGATGGACTCCTCGACCTCCAGCCGCACCGGCGGCCCGAAGCGGCGCCGCATCAGCTCCTTCTCCAGCGCCTGGAGGAGGTTCTCCGCGTCGTCCTCCTCCACCTCCAGGTCCTCGTTACGGGTGACCCGGAACATGTGGTGGGCGCGGACCTCCATCCCCGGGAACAGCTCCTCCAGGTGGGCCGCGATGACGTCCTCAAGGGGGACGTACCGCTGCGGGGAGGCTTCCAGGAAGCGGGAGAGCAGCGGCGGGACCTTGACCCGTGCGAAGTGGTCGTGGCCGCTGGCCGGATTGCGGACGACGACGGCGAGGTTCAGCGAGAGGCCGGAGATGTACGGGAAGGGGTGCGCGGGGTCGACGGCCAGCGGGGTGAGGACGGGGAAGATCTGCTGGCGGAAGAGGGTGAACAGGCGGGCCTGTTCCTTCTCGGTCAGCTCGGGCCAGCGGATGAGGTGGATGCCCGCGTCGGCGAGGGCGGGGGCGACGTCCTGCTGGTGGCAGGCGGCGTGCCGGGCCATGAGCTCCCGTGAGCGGGTCCAGATGAGGTCGAGGACCTCGCGGGGCTGGAGGCCGGAGGCGGAGCGGGTGGCGACGCCGGTGGCGATGCGGCGCTTGAGTCCGGCGACGCGGACCATGAAGAACTCGTCGAGGTTCGACGCGAAGATCGCCAGGAAGTTGGCGCGCTCCAGCAGCGGGGTGGCCGGGTCCTCGGCCAGCTCCAGCACCCGTTCGTTGAACGCCAGCCAGCTGCGCTCGCGGTCGAGGAAGCGTCCGGCGGGCAGCTCCTCGCCGCCCGCCTCGGGGGCGGCGGTCTCCTCGTACGTGTCCGGGTCGGAGTCGAGGTCGGGCGCCAGCTCCGGGACGGACGGGGCGACCGCGTTCGGGCGGTGGGCCGCGAGGGAACCGACCGACGGCTGGGCCGCGGGGCCCCGGTCCGGCGTCGCCACGGCGGTCCGGGGCGGGGCCGGCTCGCCGGTCGCGGTGGGTACCTGAGCGCTCGGCTGCTGGTTCATGTCCCCATTCTTCCGCGCCTCGTGCGTTCCAGGCGCGTCGGACGGGTACGCGGCTGAGAGCCGTGGTGGGGGAACGTTCGACACAGCGGGCTGCATTCACCGATGCTCGCAAGCGCGCCTGAACCACCGGTAACGCGAACGTGGCGACCAGGCAAGCGGGGCACCACCGGGCGGGGACGCAGCGCGGCATACGGGGGCGTGCGGGGCGCGCGTTTATTCTATTTGAGTCGATTGAAGTAGAACACCCTGCGCCTGCGGCGGTCTGCGGTGCGGTCGAACCACCCGGACCCGCTCCAGGATGACCGAGGCACGGTCAGGTGTGAGCGAGGAGGTCGATGGCGCGGTCGTCGAGTGCGCCTGCGCACCGTACGCCGCGGGCCCGGAAGCGGGCGAGGTCGCGGCGCATGCTGGTGATGGCCTTGGTGGTGCGCGCGGAGCGTACGCCGTCCATGTGGTCCATCGCCCGGCCCCAGGTGGCACATGCCTGCTCGATGCCGCCCTCAGCGGCCTGCATCTCGGCCTGCGCCACCAGGTCCAGGGCGACGATACGTGCGTAGGTACCTGACGGTCGGCTCGCCGCTGCCGCACCGTACATCGACGCGGCCCGACGCCGGTCGCCGAGCGTTTCGAGGGCCTTGGCCGTCCGGCTGTGAACGGGTAACGGCGGGCGGTCCCCACGACAGTGCCCAGAACGGCACGCCGTCGCCCTTTTCCGAACTTATGGCGGTGCGGGCGCGTTCGATCTCCCGGACGGCCTTCTGCCGCTGCCCCGCCTTGGCAAGGGCGTGTGCGTGGGTGACGGCGAACAGCGCCTCGGTCTGCGTGTCGACCCGTGGAAAGCCTGACGGCCCACCGCTGCGAGGACGCCGAACCCGCCACCGATGACGCCTTCGTCGGTCAGTGCGAACGGGTCATCTCCGCACAGAACGAGGGGTGGATGGCGAAGTGGCTCAGCGAGTAGGCCATCGCGGAGGCACTACCGGACACCCCTGCCACCGAGGGCTGCCTGAACGGGGGAACCGGTCGGGCAAGTTCACGCGCTCAGCGCCAACGTGAAGGCACCTTCGCATTTCGGCATCAACGGACCCCGCCTCAAATGAAGCGTAGGTTATTCATATTTTCGCCAAGTGGCGAAAATCTGGCCGGAGGTCGGAAAAGAGTCATTGGTACGTGAAATTGGCTGGGAGAAACACTCCCGGCGGTCGCTGCATATGCGAGGGTAGGAACTTCCGAACCGTAGGGGAAAGGGAAGAAATGAAGCTGCCCGTGCGTCGTTCCGTTGGTATCGCTGCCGCCTCTGTGGCTGCATTGGTCGCCGCGGCGGCCCCCGCCACGGCTGTGTCTCCCTCGAACGCCGTCGCCTCGATCCACCGTACGTCCTGTACCGAGCGCGCCTTTTTGACGATCCACAATAACAACGGCCATGACATGCTCTGTTACGCCGACGCCGGATCCACGGCCGTCGCCATTTACGGCGTCAACTGGGTCGAATCGGGGAACAACGTCGTGACCCTCCAGTACCAGAAGGATTTGAACAACCCGAAGCTCGACAGCGTCACCCTCCAAAAGCGGCAAGCATGGAACCCCGGCCACGTCCACAAGATCATTTCGATCCGGATTCACTGATTTCGCCGAGGTCGAAGTCCGCTGAATAGCCTCGGTATTTCGTGACGGTCCGCCGGATCCTCCGGCGGACCGTCACGGCCACTCGAAGTGAGGGTGGGCATGCCGGTGACTCGGCTGTCGCGCCGGGTGGGCGCCGGGATCCACGGCCCCGGTAAGTGATCAGGCCCGTCGGGGCAGGTCATTATTGCTCGTCAGCCGGGGTTCGGCAGGAAAGCGAGTCGTGCGAGGACTGTGGTGATCTCGCCGGTCCACAGGCAGCGGCGAGCGAAGCGGAGGACACGAGCACTCCGTCCAGGGCCACGGTTACCTGCCCGCCAGCATCCGGAGCCCGGTCTCCGGCCAACCACCAGACCTGGCCGCGGGCTTGGTCCCGTGTCCTGCGGATCGCACCCAGTGCCTTCTCGCCGGCGGCGACGCCGGAGGTCACTCGTCGCCGTCGTCTTCCATGACACTCCTGCCTCTCCTGCCCACACGCCTCGCAGCGGGGCGCGGCCGCGGGGATGCCTGGGCCTGGCGGAGGAAGCCGACCCTGCTGGAGTGCCGCCGGCAGACGAAGGGCAGCTGACTCACGGTGTCGGGGCATCACCACCAGATCAACCACGGAGCACCGGCCCGACCGGAGGTCCGTCGCCGCAGCGCTGCCAGAACACGGCGACGGCGCCCGGCCCGCCCGGGAGGGGACGGACCAGGCGCCGTCGCGCCGGGGCCGGTCAGGCGAACTGTCGCCGCACCGCCCGGTAGAGCACCGCCGTCACCACCGCGGCCAGGGCGAGGGCGATGCCCGCCTCCACCCAGGCGAGCGGCCAGTGGTGGGCGGCCGGGTGCTGGACGACGTACGAGCCGCCGTCGACGTGGTGGGCGACCAGGCACTCCTGCATGCCGGGTCCGGCGGAGCAGGTGCCCCGCGGGAGGTGGTCGCCGCCGGTGGTGAGGCTGCCCTCCCACAGGACCCAGGCGTTGTCCGGCACCGTGCCGCCGTGCGGGAAGTCGGTGGTCACGGGCGGCAGCAGATACTGCCTGACCTGTATGAACGCGAAGGTCAGGACGCCGGTGACGCCGAGGGTGACGACCATCGACGCGACGGTGCGGCGCAGCAGGAACCCGGTGAGCGTGCCGATCGCCAGCGCCAGCAGGCTCTGGGCGACGGGCACCGGCCCGAGCGCCAGGAATCCGGAGTCGGAGTACCAGTAGGCGCCCAGCGTCTCCTGGCCGCCGGAGCGCCACATCCACAGGTAGCCCGCGGCGAGCCCGGCAGCGGTGACGGCGACCACGACGGCGGGCAGCGCGAGCTTCGCGGTCAGCCAGCGCAGCGGCCCGACCGACTGGGTCAGCATCAGCTTGTGGGTGCCGTTCTCCAGCTCCCGGGAGAGCAGCGGCGCGCCGATGAAGAGGCCGGTCAGCGCGGGCAGCATCACCAGCAGCATCTGCGCGAGGCGGAAGCCGTTGCCGTACGTCGACCGGAAGGTCTCCACCGCCTCCCGGACGCCCTCGCAGCGCGGATCGGTGGAGATCAGCGCGCAGCCCGCGATGTCGTGCTCGGCGAGGTACCCGGCCATCGCGCCGCGCTGCACCGCCATGCCGATGCCGCCTGCCACCAGCAGGGCGAGGAGGCCGAGCGCCATGCCACGGTTCTGCCGCCACACCACCCACAGCAGTCCGCCGCGCCGCCCCGTACCGGCGGTGCGTCGCGCCGCCCCGGTCGCCCGGGGTTCCGTCGCCGTGCTCATACCGTCACTCCTTCGTTGCCGTGCAGTTCCCACCTGTGTCCGCGGCGGTCCGCGCCGCCCTGCCGCCGTCCGCGCGGGATGCCGGACAGCAGCGGTCCGCCGGTCGTCCGGAACGCCGTGCCGCCCCGGGGCGCGGCCCCGTTGCGCGGCAGTCCCGGGACGCCCGGCCGCTGCCAGAGCCGGGGGCCCGCCGGTGCGGCGCCGGACGCGGGGAGCGCGGGCGCCCCCGGCGAGCGCAGATAGCCGAGCAGCAGCTCTTCCAGCGACGGTTCGGCGGCCTCCCACGGCCCGTCGGGCGGCCCCTGCCGCCGTACCAGTGCGGTGTAGCGCCGCCCCGACCACTGCGCGTCGACGACCGGATACGCGGCGATCCCGGCAGGCAGCGCCCCGGGCCGCTCGGCGGTGCCCAGCAGCAGCCCGTGCGCGGCGATCACGTCGTCGACCTCGCCCGCCAGCCGGACCCCGCCGCCGCCCAGCAGAAGCAGGTGATCGCAGATCCCGTCCAGCTCGGCGAGCGCGTACGAGGAGAGCACCAGAGTGGTGCCGTACACCGCCGCCTGCTCCATCAACTGGGCGGCGACCTCGTGCCGGGTCAGCGGGTCGAGCCCGGCGAACGGCTCGTCCAGCAGCAACAGTTCGGGTCCCTTCGCGAGCGCCAGCGCCAGCGCGAAGCGGGCGTACCGCTCCGCCGACAGCTCCCCGACCCGTGCCTGGAGCGGCACCCGGCCCGCCCCCAGCACCCGCGCGGCGCGCGCCGTCTGCCAGGGCCCGTCGTGCCGGGCGCGGGCGTGCCGCAGCGCCTCGGCGACGGTGCGCCAGGGCCGGGGGAACCGCTCGCGGCCGAGGTACGCGACCCGGCCTCGCCCGTCCGCCGTCCTGGGGTCGGCGCCGAAGACGCGGACGGTGCCCTCGGCGGGGCGGAGGCGTCCGGCGGCGAGGGCGAGGAGCGTGCTCGTACCCGCGCCGGGCGGCCCGGCCAGCGCGCAGATGCGTCCTGCGGGCAGCCGGAACGTGCAGTCCCGCAGCTCACCGTGGCGCCGGTCGCGCCTGCCGAGGCCGGTCGCCTCCATCGCCGTCCCCCTCGAAGCACCGCCGAGGGGGCCACTCGTCGCCCGTCGCACCCGCACACCCCTCATTCCACTAATTAAGTAGTGGAAGAGTGGGGGAAAGGGGCTGCGCCTGTCAACCTGAGCCGTCTACGCTCCCCCGATGCCGACCCCTCCCGCGCACCCGCCGCTCCCCTTCACCCCGCCGTACCCGCTGCGCACCGCCCGCCTCGACCTCCGCCCGGTCACCGACGACGACTTCGCCGCCATCCACGCCTACCAGCGCCTCCCCGAGGTCTGCCGCTATCTGTACTGGGGCCCGCTCGACGAAGCCGGCTCCCGCAAGTCCGTCGCCACGAAGGCGGCCCGTACGACACTCCACACCGAGGGTGACGTCCTCCAACTCGCCGCCGTCGTCCGCGAAACCGGCACCCTCATCGGCGACATGACCTTCGTCTGGACGAGCGCCACCCACCGCCAGGCGAGCATCGGCTACGTCTTCCACCCCGCCCACCACGGCCACGGCTACGCCACCGAGGCGAGCCGCGCCCTCCTCGCCCTCGGCTTCGACCACCTCGGACTCCACCGCATCCAGGCCGAGTTGGACGCCCGCAACACCGTCTCCGCCCGCCTCCTGGAACGCCTCGGCATGCGCCGCGAGGCCCACCTCGTGGAGAACGAGTTCCTGGACGGGGAGTGGTCCGACGAGGTCATCTACGCGATGTTGGCGCGGGAGTGGGAGGCACTGCGGGCGGCGGATCCGGGGGCGGCGCCGACCGCTTGAGCCGTGGCCGCCTCCCCTCTCAAGGGCGGAGGGCCGGGACCGAGGCGCAATTCGGGCCGACACTCTGAAAAAACTCAAGCCCCTTGCTACACACAGAGCACGAATGACACGGTTGTTCACATGGCAGCCATTGCGGGACCGAGCGGAAAGCACGACGTCGTACCGGCCATCCGGGACGCAGACGTGATCGTGGCGGCGCTGCGCCAGGCGCTGGCCGAGGCATCACCCGAGGAGCGCCCGGGTCTGGAGCGCGCCGCCGCCCTCGCGGAGTCCACCGCCGCGGCCACCGAGGGCCAGATGCGCGCCCGCTGGGTCCGCTCCCAGCTGGCAGCCGTCGGCTTCACCGGAGACCTCGACTCGGTCGCGGCGGTCAAGGCGCTGCGCCGGGCGGAGCCGAAACTGAGCCTGCTGGCAGCGGTCCAACTCCAGAAGGCAGCCCTGAACCATCCGCAGTGACCCGGTAGGGCGACCGTTGCCCGGCCTTACGCGGCAGCCGGGCCGGGCGCGGCGGCCGGGCCGTGGGCTCCCACCCCGGGGCCCGCCGCTTCCGCCTCCGCGCCCGGCGCCCCGGGCCCCGCCCCGCCGATCTCCGCCGCCAGATCCACCACCGTGCACCGCCGCAACTCCACCACCAGCTGCGACGCCAGGAACCACGCCGCGTGCGGATGCCCGTACGGCAGGAACCCGTCCTCCGACGCGGCGGTCAGCACGCCCCCGCTGGGCGCGTGGAATCCGCCGTACACCCCGCGCACCCGCGGCTTCCGCACCCGTACGGCGACCGGATCGCCCAGATGCGGGCAGTACCGCACGGCCACCGCCGCGCACCCCACGCAGACCGGCGGCTTCATCCCGTACGCCCCCTCCGGCCACCCCGGCGCGCCGCCCTCCGGCCGGGGCAGCAGGAACAGCCACCCCCGCCC